>JBGAIL010000069.1:0-5828 GCA_044225565.1 Steroidobacteraceae bacterium
TGGAGCCGCGCGACAAAGGCAACGATCTCAATTTCTTCGTCGCGGGCCCGTGGTTCCACGGCCAGAACTGGGGTGCGGGCGATCGGCTCGGGCCGATACGCTGGGACGAGGAGACGGCGCGCCACTGGCGCCAGGACATGCTGCTGCCTTTCCTGGCCCACTATCTGAAGGACGCGCCGGCCCCGAAGCTCGCTCCCGCGGAAGTGTTCAACACCGGCACGCGGCGCTGGGAAAGCTTCACCGCGTGGCCCCAGGTGCCGGGCACTTCACCGCAGAGCCTGTATCTGCAGCCTCGTCAGCAACTGGGTTGGCAGGCGCCGTCGGCGCGCCGCGGCGCCTCGGATACCTACGTTTCGGATCCTGCGAAGCCGGTGCCTTATCAGCAGCGCCCCACGCGCCGCATCTACGACGACGATGCGGGCTACGCTGCGTGGCGCGCCTGGCTGGTGGCCGATCAGCGCTTCGCCGACGGCCGGCCGGACGTGCTGACGTACGTGAGCGAGCCGCTCGCCGATGCAGTAACGGTGCGCGGCACGGTGAGCGCCGACCTGTTCGCCGAGACCACCGGCTCGGACGCCGACTGGGTCGTGAAGCTCATCGACGTGTTTCCCGACCAGGACGGAGTGGAGCCGGACATGGGCGGCTACCAGTTCATGATCTCGGGGAACGTGCTGCGCGGCCGCTATCGTGAAGGCTTCGACGTGGCGCGGCCGGTCCAGGCGAACAAGCCGCTGGAGTACCGGTTCAGCCTGCCGCAGGTGAATCACACGTTCGAGCCGGGCCATCGCATCATGGTGCAGGTGCAGAGCACCTGGTTCCCGCTGTACGACCGCAATCCGCAGACGTTCGTGCCCAGCATCATGGACGCGAAGCCTTCGGACTATCGCGCGGCGACGCACCGCATCCACGTGAGCGCGGATCTGCCTTCGCGGGTGGAGGTGCGGGTGGAGGGGAGGTAGTCGCGGGTGCGGCCAGCCGCGTGGGCCCGGCCCTGAATTCCGCGGTATACGATCGGGCCGTCATCCCCTCTTAATCCTTCCAGGCCCCCTTTCGGGCCTGGCATGAAGGGGTGCAGAGGAGCCCGGGGCCCGTGAGCGTCCGAAAGACATGGCGGATCGACCAGCTCTTCGCGGAGAAGGGCGCGGCCGTGCAGTCCTTTTTCCGGCGGCGGCTGCGTGCCCAGTCCAGGGGGGATGCTCCGGACCTCACGCAGGAGGTCTATTCCCGCATGCTCCAGGCGGGGCGTGCGCGCGCCATCGAAGATCCTGAGGCCTATCTTTTCACCGTGGCCCGGCACCTGCTCGAGGAGCATGCCGTCGCGGAGCGTCGTCGCTCCCACTGCGTGGATCTCTCCGATCCCGAGGTGGCAGCCGCATTGGCCGTGGATGCGGGAATGGAACGACAGATGGACCAGCGCGCGCTGGTCGATGTGCTGCAGGCCAGCTTCGCGAAGCTCTCCCCGCCCTGTCAGGTGGCGGTGACGATGGCCTACGCGGATGGCCTTTCCTACAGGGAAATCGCCGAGCATCTCGGGGTTTCCAAGCCGATGGTGCAGAAGTACATCGCCCAGGCCATTGCGTATTGCAGGCAGCAGATGCTGCGCGGAAGGCGGACGGGCGGTCGCAAAGGAGCATGGCCATGAGCAGTGCGGACGCCAGGATGCAGGCTGCGGTCATCGAGAGGGCGAGCGAGTGGTATGCGCGGCATCGCGACGGGCAGCTGTCGCCCCAGGAAGCGGATGCGTTCCTGCAATGGCTGCAGGCCTCGCCATTGCATGTTCGCGAATATCTCGCGGCTGCATCTCTTTCGGAAAGCCTGGCGGAAGCCGTTTCCGGCTTGCGCCTCGAGAGGCAGCAATCGCTCGAGAGCGCGCGAGCACCGGGCGGCGCGCGAGGCGTGCGCACATCTCCATTGCTGCATCGATCATTCTGCTCGTGAGCGTCGCCATCGGCATTGCGCTGCGCGCCGACCTGGGGAAGCCGGGTGTTTCGGGTTGGCCGCGCGCCGTGGAGACGGTGAGTGGCGAGAAACGGACGATCCGTCTCCGCGATGGCAGTGTGATGCACCTCGACGCGGATACGCGCGTTCACGTTCGTTATTCCGGCGAGCGTCGCCTCATAGAGCTCGATCATGGGCGGGCCATGTTCAGTGTTGCCCGCAACGCAGGCCGTCCGTTCGTCGTCCTGGCCGGTGCTGCGGAAGTCATGGCCGTCGGCACGCGCTTCGATGTCCATCGGGACGGCTCGCAGGGCGCGGTGACGGTGACGGTGGTCGAAGGCAAGGTCGCGCTGCTGGATCGGAAGGCACCGATCCGCGATGCCGCGCACGAAGTGAGGCCTTCCTATCTGGTTGCAGGGCAGCAGGCGCAACTCGCTCGCGCCAGCTCCGGGCTGCGCACCTCGTCCGTCGATGTCCGGCAGGCCACGGCATGGTTGCGGCATGAGCTGGTGTTTTCCGAGCGCCCGCTCGGTGAAGTGGCCGCCGAGTTGAGCCGCTACGGCGTGCCGATCGAGATCGATGATCGCGCGCTGCGCGAGTATCGCGTCAACGGCGTCTTCGATGCGTACGACTCCGAGTCCTTCGTCGCGTTCCTCGCGCGTCTCGGCGAGGTCGAGCGCAGTACGGCAGGGATTCGCGTCCGCGCACGCCGGCCGTGAGGCCGGAAATCCGGTATACGAAACCGCGCTCCGCGCTCTTAAGTCCTTCGGGACCACGAGCAATCCTCAAACGAACGGGAGCGAATCGATGATGCGGACCTCTGGAATCTGGCTGGCGGCGATCGCGGGTTTCTCGGCCGTGCCGGTGCAGGCGCGCGCGCAGGATGCCTCCTCCCTGAGCGTGCCGAAGATGCAGATCGAAGCGCAGCCGGTAGCCACCGCGCTCACCGCGCTTGCCCGGCAGACGGGGCTTCAGATCATCTACGGCGCCGAGGCGGTGAGAGGGTTGCAGTCCAGAGGATCGCCCGCGGGGCTGTCGGCATCCGAGACGCTGGGCCGGGTCCTCGAAGGGACCGGCCTGAGGTTCGAGTTCATCAACGATCACACGGTCACGATCCTGATGCCGGGGGAGAGCGCCAGCCGTCGCGTCGGAGACGAAGGCGCATCGGTCGCCGCAACGCCAGACGTGCGTCTGGCGCAGACGGATGCGGCGTCACCGGCTGCGGACCCGGACCTGCGATCCGCGGATTCCGGGGAAGGCCGGCTGGAGGAAGTCATCGTCACGGCGACCAAGCGCGCGCAGAACCTGCAGAAGGTGCCCGCGAGCATCGCCGTCGTCGGTGCGGAAGAAATCGATCGTCGCGGGCTGGTCAGCGCGGAGGACTACCTGCGCGGCATTCCCGGAGTGAGCCAGGTGGCGAACCAGACCGGCTCCGCCATCGTCATCCGCGGCATCGAGACTTCGCCGCAGGCTCAGAACTTTTCCGCGGGCACCACCGTCGCGACCTATTTCGGCGAGACCCCGACCACCAATTCCGCGGGGCTCGGCGGCGGCTCGAACGTCGATCTGAAGCTCGTGGATATCGCGCGCATCGAGGTGTTGCGCGGCCCGCAAGGCACCGCTTTCGGCAACTCCTCGCTCGGCGGCGCCGTACGCACCATTCCGGTGGCGCCGAATCCGGGCCGCGTCGAAGGCAGGCTCGGCGTGGGCTATTCGGTGACGTCGGGCACGGGCGGTGACAACGACATGCTCCAGGCGGTGGGCAACCTGCCGTTGATCCCGGACAAGGTGGCGATCCGCGCGGTGGCGTATCGTTTCGGGAACAGCGGTTTCTATCGCAATCGCGCAGGATCCGACGAGACGTTCCGGTCCGCGCTCGCGGCCTACGGCGCGGAGAGCTTTGCCGTCGACGACGATGAGGTGGGCGCCTCACGGTTCATGGGTGGGCGGCTCTCAGCCCTGTTCCAGCCGACCGACGCGCTGAAGCTCACCATCAGCTACTTGCGTCAGAAGACCGAGGTCGATGGAGAAGGCAGGGCGGAGACGGGTCTCTACGACCAGTCGATCGCCCAGGTGAGCCCGCAGCACGTGCGCCGTGGCCGGCACAGCGGCATCTTCGATACGGACATCGAGATCACCAATGCCGTGGCGGAATACGATCTCGGGTGGGGAAGCCTGCTCGGCACGTTCTCGCACGTCGCGAGCGGGTCGGTCTCGACGGCCTCCACTTCGTCCACGGACCCGACGCCGTTCTCCTCCCTCGAGGACAGCGATCATCGCGAGAACAGCGGTGAGATCCGCCTGGCGACGCGGCTGCAGGGTGCCTGGAACGTGCTCGCGGGCATCTATGCCGAAGATCTCGACGACCGCTATTACAACGACTACTACTGGTTCGGCAGCCCCGAGACCAATATCTTCGGCACCGACATCGATCTCGGAGAGTATCGCGACCGGCGCAATCTCGAGCAGAAAGCCGCGTTCGCGGAAGTGTCCTGGAAGCTGATGCCACGTCTCACCCTGACGGGAGGCGCGCGCGCGTACGAGTACGACCGTACCGGGCTCGTCGAATCGACGGGAGCGCTGCTGGGCGATGTGTCCACCTCGCGCGATGCCAAGGCCTCCGGCACGAGCTATCGAGCGAACCTCAGCTACGAGGTGCGCGACGATGCAATGGTCTATGCCGGCTGGTCGCAGGGCTTCCGGCTCGGCAAGCCGCAGCCGGGCCTGCCCGCCGGGCTGTGCGACCTGGACGGCGACGGCATCGTGGACGGCACGGGCGTTCGCATGGAGGACACGCTGAACACGAAGTCCGATGATCTCGACAGCCTCGAGATCGGCGCCAAGGTGATGCTGCTCGAGCGGCGGCTCGCTCTCAACGCTGCGGCCTATCGCATCGACTGGACGGGCGTACCGTTTCGCACGCGGGCGCCCTGCGGTCTCGCCTACAACGCGAATGCCGGTGGCGCCGTTTCCAAAGGAGTGGAGTTCCAGGCGAACGCCTTCCTGACGGAAGCCCTGCGCGTCGACTTCGGCGGCTCCCTGATCGATGCGAAGCTCACCGAGGACGTGCCCGCTCAGAACGCCTTCTCGGGAGACCGCCTGCCGGGCTCGCCGAAGGTCAACGCGAATCTCGGCCTGCAGTACACGTTTCGGGTCGGCGGCCGCGCCGCTTCCGTGCGGGCGGATTCGACCTACGTAGGTCGTTTCTATGGCGACCTGCTGCAGTCCGGGGAAACGCGTGCCGGCGGATACGTGAAGGTGGACGCCTCGGCGCGCCTCACCATCGACCGGCTCGACGTCGACCTGTACGTGCGCAACCTCACCGACGAAGACACCTACACGTGGCGCAGCCTGCGTCCGTTCGGGCTGGATTTCTTCGGCTATCGCCTGCAGCCGCGAACGGTCGGCGTACAGCTGATGTACGGGTTCTGACGGCGCCGGATCGGAGGCCGACGTGGCGATGACGCTGCGGAAACGGCTCGGCGCGGCGTTGGCATCGCTGTTCGCGATGTCGTCGCTGTGCGCCCCGGGTCAGGCCGCACCCCTCGTGGGAAGCCGGGCATTGCCCAGCCGGGTCGTTGCGAATCTCTACAGGCTGGGCTCGCATTCCGACAGCGTGTTCCTGGTGACTACTCCGGAGGGGCACTTCCTGATCAACAGCGGCAGCTCCGATGCGAGTGACGCCGAGGTGAGGCCGCAAACGCTGCGCGCTCAGATGGAAGCGTTGGGTTTCCGGCTCGGAGACGTCAAGGTACTCCTGACGAATCATGCTCATGCCGACCACGTCGGAGGACACGCGCAAATCCGTCGTTTGACCGGTGCGCGGGTCGTCGTCATGGAAGGGGACGAGGAGGCCGTGCGGACCGGAGTGTCGTCCGACTACGGAATCG
>JBGAIL010000069.1:5835-22123 GCA_044225565.1 Steroidobacteraceae bacterium
GAGGAGGCCGTGCGGACCGGAGTGTCGTCCGACTACGGAATCGCGGTGCGTTGGGCGCTGCCGTGCCCGGTCGACGAGATCATTCACGATGGCGGTCATGTCGAGCTCGGCGGCGTCAAGCTGACGGCGTACCGGACGGCTGGGCATACGCGCGGCGCCACGACATGGTCGCTCCACCTCGAAGATGGAGGCCGCCAGCTCGATGTCCTGCTGCTCGATTCGACGATGCGATATCCGGGGCGCGAGCTCTTCGAGGGTGATTATCCCGACCGCCTGCGGGATTACGCCGGGAGTGTGCGTGCCCTGAAGGGGCTGCCGGCCGACATCCTGTTCGATCCGCACGGCGGTGAATGGCGCGGCGGCCCGGCCATCCTGCGATTCCTTCGATCGAGAGAGGAAGCCCTGATGCGCGAGGCGCAAGTCCAGTTGCGACGCCGGATGGATCCCGTGGAATGGGAGAAGGCGCACGAGCGTTCCCGCCGCGAATTCCGCGCATGGCTCGCGGATCCGGCGACGCGGGCCGCCTTCCCGGAGATGCAGGTCGTCTCCGGTATCGATCCTTCGAATTGAGTCATTCCGGAGAACGTCGAGATGGTTCCGTACCTCGGGTCGTTGTTCATCCATGCCGCGCTCGCGACGGGCGCGGCGCAGGCGGGCTCTGCTCCGCCACCGCAGCTGCCGGCTGCCGTGTATCGCGAGCGACGGGCGCGCGTGCTCGATGCCCTGCAAGGCTGCATCGGCATCCTCGCCGCGCAGGGGCAGCCCACTGGCGTCACGGAGGAGTTCCGTCAGGACGCGGACTTCTTCTGGATGACGGGTATCGAGGAGCCGCAGGCCTACCTGGTGCTCACGCCGCGATCTGCCTACGGCAAAGTGACCCTTTTTCTGAAGCCCCGCGACCCGGAGGCGGAGCGCTGGAGCGGTGTTCGCGAACCCGTCTCGCCGGCGCTCGTGGAGCGCTATGGTGTGGACAAGGTCCGGCGCGGCACGCCGGAGGTGCTTCTGGAGGCGGCGAGCCTGGGCCACGATTGCGTTGCCATCATCGCACCACCGACGATGGGAGCTGCGGAGCGAAACGACGCGGAGCTCGGCAATCGGCTCGCGCAGAGAGCGGGGTTGCGCGTGGTGTACAAGCGAGGCCTGCTCGCAGAGCTGAGGTCCGCTCATGGCGCGGAGGAAATTGCGCGGATGGAGCGGGCAATCGCCATCACTCGTGCGGGCCACGATGCCGCCGCAAGAGCGACGCGCGCGGGCGCCTCGGAGCGGGACGTTCAGGCCCGGATGGAATACGCGTTCTTCTCGGCTGGTGCGACGGGGCTCAGTTATCCCTCGATCGTGGGCGCTGGACAGAACGGAAACATCCTGCACTGGACGAAGAATTCTGGGGTGTTGCAGGAAGGAGATCTGGCCGTCATCGATGCGGCGGCCGAGTACGGCCGCTACGCGGCGGACGTGACCCGGACATATCCGGTGTCGGGGCGATTCACTCCCGAGCAGGCCCGGGTCTACCGCGCGGTCTATCAGGCCCAGGAGGACATCTTCGCGGCGATCAAGCCCGGCGTGACGATGGCGGAGCTGCAGCACGTCGCGGAGGAGTCCCTGAGACGCTCCGGCCATCTCGCGCACTTCTTCCACGGCTTCGGGCATTTCGTCGGGCTCGACGTGCACGATGCAGGCTCGTACGAGAAGCCGCTGCCGGTCGGCGCCATCATCACGGTGGAGCCCGGCGTCTACCTGCCCGATCGGGGTTTTGGCGTGCGCATCGAAGACGAAGTGCTGATCACGCCCAGGGGCTATCGGCTGCTCACCGGAGGCTTTCCGCGCAAGCTCGAGCAGGTGGAGGCCTGGGTCGCGCGGGAGCGGGCGAAACCAGCTGAATGACGGTCTGCGATATCGGGTGGCGTGGATCTTTCGCAGCTGCGGTTCGCCACGGAGCAGGATAGTCATCGGGCGGGAAAATTCAAATGCTCCACGTCGGACACTGACGAGGGCGCTTCAGGGTCTGAAGGTGATTATCCCTGGAAATAAGCTTTGCGACGATCCGGATGTCCCGTTCCCGGGATCTGCCGGAAGAGGATCGCTTGACCACGCGGGAGACCTTCCTCATCGTCGTTCGCGTCGATGTGTACGGTTCGATCCCAACGCGAGGAAGGAGAATCCAATGCTTATTGAACTTGGAGCCGTGAAGCAGGAAACGAAGGGCCAGAGCGCGCCGACCCTGTTCAGGGAGAGGGGCACGGTCCTGGGCACCATGTGCTATCACCCCTTCGCGAATCAGCCGGACGCGAAGCTGTCTGCCTGCTGGTCGCCCTGATCGATAGCTCCGGCTGCACGGACCTGTCGTCGACGCCGCCCGTCGGTGGCAGGTCCGTTTTCAGACGCCGGTCGTACCACTCCAGCATGCGCTGCCACACGTCCCGGATGTTGGCGGGACTGAAGTTGCCGTGCCCTTCACCCCAATAGATGGCGTACTGCGCTTCCCTGCGCAGGCGATAGAGCGCGCTGAACATCTCGGTGGCCTGTGCCATGCCGAAGCCATCGAGATCGCCATAGAGCAGCAACAATGGAGTCGTGATCCGATCGGCGTGAAAGACGGGACTGTTGCTCGTGTATCGCCCCGTATCCACCCAGGGCGCCACGCCCAGGCCGTTGTCGCCATCCGCCGATTCGTACCGCGCCGCATTGGAGAACGCGTTGGTCAGGACGCTGCCGCCGAATGGTTGCGAGAGCGCTTCGGGCGTCGTGGAGCCGTAGTGGCTGGCAAAATCGGAAATGCCGTTGGCCGCGATGGCGGCCTTGAAGCGATCCGTCTCGCTGATCACCTGCAGCGCGCTGTGGAAACCCTGGCTCATGCCATACACGCCGAGCCTCTCGGGATCTGCATATCCCTGTGCGATGGCCGCGTCCACGGCAGCTAGGGCGATGGCGGGCAATTCGTGCGTCGGTCCCTGGGCAGTGCGGATCAGGCGGTTCGGCGCCGGCGGGTAGAGCACGACATAGCCTTCGGCGGCGAACAGATGGAAGTTGTTCGCGGTCTTGAAGTCGATGCCGTGGCAGCTCGCGTCTCCTGAATCTCCGCCGGGATAGACGTCGACGATCATCGGATAGCGGCGCTGCGCGCTCCAGTCCGGCGGCAGCAAGGCACAGCCCGAAAGCGGCTCTCCCTTGAACTCGAAAGGGATACGCGCTTGCCGGCCGAGCCGGACGTTCCGCAGGTGCTCGTTGAAAGCGAGGATCTCGCGCGGCCGGCCGCTGGAGCCGGCGAGGAGCAGGCGCGAGACGCCATTCGGACGGTCTTCCCTGAACAGGGCTGCGTGAGGCGTCATCGCCAGCAGGCTCGAATCTGCCGAAGGGCGCGGAATGCGGCTGCCCCGCAGAGCCCGCAGATCGTAGTGGATCACCTGTTTCGGCGTCTGCAGCACGACGTGCCGCGTAGACATCTGCGAACCAGAGCGGATCGCTGACATCGAAAACGGCTCCCAGGGCATCACCGGGGAGTCGATGCCTTGCGCGAGCTGCAGCCTGCGCGCTTTGCCCGATGCATCGAGCAGCCAGCTCTCTCCCCGTGGGGTGACGATGAGCGGGCCTCTCGGGGTGAGGCCGACTGGAGTTTCCCCGACCTCACCGATTGCCGCCGTGAGGTTGATGAAGCCGCCATGTCCCGTCTTCACGAACCAGTCCTGCCGCGCCGGGCGCCTGCAGCTCGGAATCCAGGGCCGGAACTCGCCGGGATCGGCCAGTGGCTGGGCGAAGAGCGTCACGGCGTCGCCGGCACCCGAAGGCAGTACGGGAATCCAGCACGAGAGCCACAATCCGCGCACGTCCACCGTGTCCAGCGAACGAACGGAAGGCCGGTACTGATGGATCGCGAACTGCTCCGTGCGGGTGTGGAAGGCCCGGAACGTCAATCGCTGGCTTCCCGAGCGCGCGTCCGCCGACCACCACAGGTTGCTCGGCATCACGTGACAGTCTTCGCAGGGAACGATCTTCTCCGAGCCGGCCTGCAGGTCGAAGATGACGGGTTGCAGTCGCTTGCCGAAGACGGTCAGCGAGGAATCGCGGGGACGCAGCTGGCCGCCGAACCGCAGCGCCGCGAGATACCGGCCGTCGGAGGAGAGCCTGGGGCTCGCATGACGGCCCCGGTCGAGCTCGATGATGCGGCCGGTGCGGGCCTCGACGCGGACCAGCGTGGCCGGCTCGAACGGATCGGGGTCTTCGATTCCGGACGGGGTGCTCACGTGTACCGTGACGGAGGGCTCCCTGCCTCGAAACGTCTTTTCCCACAGGTCGCTCATCCGTGCCGCCATCGCATAGCGGTACATCACGGCCGGACGCGCGCCGGGCGGCATCATCGTGTAAATGAGCTCCTCGTTGGAGATCCAGAGTGGATGCTGCAGGTAGGACGGGTGGTAGTCGGGGACGAAGTCGAACCACACGAGCCTGCCGCTCCCGAAGTCGAATACGCCAGCGCGGAACTTGCGCGCCACCAGCGAATAGATGGCGAGCCGGGTCGAGTCGGGAGACAGCGCGCCTATCCAGTAGCCGCCCGTGGGCTCCTGGGGGAACAGCGGTCGCGGCGCGTCGAGACTGCCGATGTCTACCGCGTAGAGCTTCGCGTGCGGCCCTGCATCGCCAGCCTCCATGGGCATCTCGAGGTTCGGAGCCTCCTCGTACGGTGCGATCCACTCATAGACCACCGTTCGCTCGTGCTGGGCGATCGTGGCCTGGCCGACGTTTTCCGTGCGGAGCACATCGTCCAGCGTGAGAGGATGTCGCGTGCCGGCGCCTGTGTCCGCGCACAGCACGCACAGGGCAACGGCCTGGGCCGCCTTCGAGAAAGGTGTCACAGCCTCTTTGTAGGAGTGACACCTCGATTAGGGTACTCCGGTGCAGTGCTTACTGCCGCCGGATGCTCTCTTACCGGCCTCCGTAAGACGATGTCGCCCTCCCGCCATGTCACGGGACGGAGCGACCTCGTTGTCATCGCCAGCACCCGCGGCCGGCTCGCGCGGCCTCACCCGCCTGCAGCTCTTCATGATGAGCTTCGGCGCCATCGTCGGCGTCGGCTGGATCACCATCCTCGGCCAGTGGCTGGAGCGGGCAGGGCCCGGGGGGAGCGTGATCGCGCTGGCTCTGGGTGCGGCCGCCATGACGCTCGTGGCGGGAAACTACGGCCTGCTCGCGAGGCAGGAGCGGCTTTCGGCGGGAGGTGAGATCGGAGCGGTGGCCCGCACTCTCGGCGCGGGTCCGGCGTTCGTCGCCACGGCGGCGCTCACTCTCTCGTGCTGGAGCATCGTCGCGTTCGAAGCAGTCTCCGCGGGCTGGATTCTCGTCACGTTGCTGCCAGCCGTCGAAGGGCCCGCGCTCTACAGCGTATTCGGGCGGGACGTGCACCTGGGTACCGTCGTCATCGCAGTCGTGGGCATCGGCACCGTGGCCGCATTGAACCTGCGGTCGCTCTCCAACGCGGCGAGCGCGCAGAACGCCATCGTGTTCCTCAAGATCGCCGTGACGGCGGTCTTCTGCCTCGCCGGCATGCTCAAAGGCGAGGCGGGCAACCTGCTGCCGCTGCTGCCTGCGCGCGATTCTTCGGCTTCCGCCGTGGCAGGCGTGCTGGCGGTCGCCGCCACCATGCCGCTCTGGTACGCGGGATTCAACGTGACTGCGCTGCTGGCCGGAGAGCGGGACCGCTCGGTGAGTGCGGCGTCGGTGGCGCGCGTCATGTACATGTCGGTCATCGCAGCGTGCCTGTTCTATGTCTGCGTGGTGCTGTCGGCATCGTCGGTCGTTCCGTGGAGCGCGCTGATTTCCGCGCCGTTGCCGGCGGCCACCGCATTCCGTGAAGGGCTGGCGAGCAATCTGCTCGCCAACACCGTGCTGGTCGCCGGCCTCCTGGGAATCTTCTCGGCGTGGATCGCCTGCTTCGCAGGCTCGGTGCGCGTGCTCACGGCATTGCGCGCCCAGCTGGATGCCAGCAGGCAAGGCCTTGCGGAAGGCGGCGTGCCCGGGCCGCCGGCACGATCGAGCGTCATCCTGGTGGCCGTCGTCGCGATCCTGCTGGCGCTCAACGGGCGGGCGGCGCTCGTTCCCATCGTGAACGTCGCGGCCCTCGGCTTCGGCATCGTGTACCTGCTCGTCAGCTGCGTCGCGTGGAGACACGCCTCGCGCGGCCTGGAGCGTGCCGCGGCGCTGCTCGGCGCAGTGGTGTCCGCGTTCATGTCGTTCTACGTGATCTATTCGGCGGTGGAAGAGGGCGGGTGGCATGCACCCGAGTTCCTCGTCGTGGTGTCGTGGAGCACTCTCGCCGCATCCCTCTGGCTCTTCCGACTCAAAAGGCTCAAGTCATGACAGCTCAAGCATCCGGCGCAAAGGCCGATCCCCGCGCGCGCGCCCTGCTCGAATCCTCGGTGGTGTGGGACAACGTGTGGCCCATCGATCTGCCGGGCAACGAGTCGGTCGGCAACACGTGGGACCGTTTCGAGCGCTTCGCCCGGGCGGGCGTGAGCGCCATCGGCCTCACGCTCGCCGGCGACAACCACAATTCCGCCGAAGCGCTGCGGCTCGTAGGCTGGGCGCGCAAGGAAATGCGGGCACGCTCGTCACTGCTCACTCTGGCGCGCACCACGGAAGACATCGTCGCGGCGAAGCGGAACGGCAAGCTGGCCGTGGTGCTGCAGTTCGAAGGCACCCGCTGCTTCGAGCGCGATCTCAACCTGATCGAGCTCTTCTACGACATGGGAGTGCGGCAGACGATTCTGGCGTTCAACAGCGCCAACTGCACGGGCGGCGGCTGTGCCGACCCGGTCGACGGCGGGCTCACGCCTTACGGCCGCCGGCTCATCCGCGAAGCGGAGCGCGTGGGAATGCTGATCGACCTGAGCCACGTGGGCCGCAAGACCTCGCTCGACGCGCTCGACTTCGCACAGAAGCCCATGTTCTTCAGCCACTCCAACGCGAACCCGGTGCACCGCTGCTTCCGCAACCTCGACGACGATCAGGTGAAGGCCTGCGCGCGCACCGGCGGCCTGGTGGGAGTGTCCGGCTCCAGCGAGTATCTCGGCGACCAGCAGTGCCGCACGGAGACGCTGTTCCGTCACCTGGACCACTACGTGCAGCTGGTGGGCGCGCAGCACGTCTGCATCGGCTTCGACGTCGTGTTCGACGCGGAGCCGCTGTCGCGCTGGGCGAAGGGTCGCCCGGACGAGTGGCCCATGACGAAGGATCCGGCCTGGCCGGGATTCAACTATGCCGTGCCGGAGCAGCTGGTCGAGCTGGTGGGAGTGATGCTGTCCCACGGGTATCCGGAAGACGCGGTGCGCGGGATCCTGGGCCAGAACTATCTGCGTGTGTGCGGACCGATGTGGAAGTAGCGATGTGGCACTGAGTGCGCGCATCGGCTCCCTGATCGTCGACGAGCGTGCCGGCTCGGTGACGAGGGGGGACGGTGCGCGCCTCGGCATCAGCCGCAAGGCCGTGGAACTGCTCGTCGTCCTCGGCCATGCGGGCAATCGCCCCGTGCCGCGGGATTCACTGTTGCAGAGCCTGTGGCCCGATCGGAACGTGAGTGACAAGGCACTCTCCATGCTGGTGGTGGAGCTGCGTCGGCACCTGATGCCAGCGCTTGGTGGGCGCGATCCCATCCGTACGGTGCCGGGCCTGGGCTACTGCCTTGCGGAGCCGTACGAGCCTTGTGAGTTTCCGTCCAGCCTCGCGCGGGAGTCGAACGGAGCGCGCGGCCGCATGATGGTCGCCATCGGCGCGCCGACGTCGTTGTCGGGCGGCAGCAGGGCGAAGAGCCTCGCAGCGTGCTTCCACGACACGCTGCTCAATTCGCTGAGCGGGGAGCCTGGCTTGCTAGTCCGCGCGCGAGACGTGGATTCCGTCGACGGTGCAACGGAAAGTTCCATACTCGCCATCCGGTCTTCCGTGCGCGTGGTCGGCCGCGACGTCATCTTCAGCGTGCGGTGCATGACGCCGGTCGACGACGAGATCTGCTGGGCGGCGAGCGAGCGGGCGCCTTCGTCCCGATCGCTGGATGCCGAGACGAGACTGTGTGAGCGATTGCGGCAGGAGCTGCAGTTCGCCGTCTCAGGCCAGTGGGGCCGGCAGACCTGGAAGAAATATCGTCAGTCCAGCGGCTTCGACGTGCTCGCCGAAGGCCAGCGGCTGGTCGCGGAGCGCAGCAGTGATGCGCTCTGCATCGCACGCGGGAAATTCGAGCATGCGTTGGCACTGGATCCGTCGTGCGCGCCGGCGCTCGTCGGCATGGCGGATTGCGAGATCCTGGGCACGTACTACGGCGGCACGGAGGTCGCCGCTGCCACGCGCCGGGCTACGGCGTACGTGCAACGTGCGCTGGCGATGAATTCCGAGCTGGCGTCGGCGCACTCGACGCACGGTCTCATCAGCCTCACGCAGCTTCGCTTCGAGCACGCCGAGCGGGAGCTGCTGGAAGCGATCCGGCTCGACGGCTCGAGCGCCATGGCGCTGCAGTGGTATGCGGACCTGCTGGCGACGCAGGGACGCATCGGCGAGGCGGTGGAAGCGGGTCGCCTGGCGGTGGCCTGCGCTCCGCGGAGCATCGTCGTGAACACGCAGCTCGGCCAGCTGCTCCACATGGCCGGCGCGTTCGAGGAGGCGCGGGCGCAGCTCGAGCGCGTGCTGACTCTCGAGCCGTGCTGTCCGGGCGCGCATGCGTGCCTGGGACTCAACCATGCGGCGAGCGGCGGGATCCAGGCGCTGAAGGACAGCCAGCTCGCAGCGGCGCACAACCATCGCGCTGCGGAACACAGCCGGCGCGCGGTGGAGCTTTCCCCCGGCACGCCTTTCTACCGGGGCGTGCTCGGCGCCATCTTCGCAATCATGGGTGAGCGTGAACGTGCGTTGCGGTTGCTGCAGGCGCTCGAGGCGAACGCTTCACGGTCCGCCGCGTTCGCCGAGGCGGCGATTCTCGTTGCGGGCGCGCTGGGGCAGACGAAGCGGGCCATCGACTGGTTCCGCGTCGCCACCTCGAACGGCGCCTCGTGGGCACTGTGCATGCCCATGCTGCCGATCCTTTCGCGCATGCGCGCAGAACCCGCGTTCCAGAACCTGATCCGCAGTCGAGGAATGGTCGTCTCGCCGGTCCTGGCTTAGGTAGGGTGGCGCGGTGTGCCGGATGCTGGAGGGTCGGGCGCGGGCCCAGGCGCAGGGCTAGGCGCAGGTCGGCCCGGAGCCGGATTGTCAACCTGCGGACAATCTTGATGCGATTGTCCGGGCGCGGACGATCGTCGCGCGATCGTCCGCTTGTTGACGATCGCGCTGGGGGGCAAGCCACTGACCCTCGCGCCGGTCACCGCTTACCTTCACGGGATGCGTCTTACCGGCGCGGCTGCGACCCTTCCCGTAGCGCGAGCTCGCGCGCATTTCGGAGAAGCAGCTCTCATGGTCAATCTGGGTGAATTGATGCGCAACTTCAGGAAGGTCGCCTTGCGCGGCAATCCGGCGGAGTGCGCCGAGCCGATGAGCGGCACCACGCGGCAGGTGGAAGGCCTGAAATCCGAGGCGACTTTCGGCGGTCTGCGCATGGTGATCGACGAGCCGGTGGTGTTCGGGGGCACGGGCTCCGCGCCCAACCCGGCGGAGGCGGCGCTCGCCGCACTGGGCGCGAGCATGGAGGTGACGCTGCGCTGCTATGCGGAGTCGCTGGAGATTCCGGTGAGGTCCATCTCCGTGGCATTGAGCGGCGCGCTCGACAGCCGGGGCTTCTTCGGCACGGACCCTTCGATCCGCGCGGGATTCCCCTCGATCGAAGCGAAGATCACGGTGGATTCACCGGCACCGGCCGCTGACCTCGAGCGGCTGCTCGATCGCGTGCAGCGCTGCTGCCCCGTGCTCGACCTGTTCCGTGCGCCCACCACGGTGAACGTGAGCCTGCAAAACCAGCCCGCGACGGTGGATCGATGAAGGCGGGCGGCGAGCGGGCCGCTGCGCGCCACGGCGCATCGAGCCTGCTGGTGCTGGCGTCAACGGCCATTTGCGCCTTCGCGCTACTGGCTCCAGCGATGGCCGCCGCACCGGCGGCGCCCATCGTGGACCGCAACGTCTTCATCCCGATGCGCGATGGCGTGCGGCTCGCCACCGACCTGCACATGCCGGAGGCCTCGACGGGGTCGCGGCTGCCCATCGTGCTCATCCGCACGCCTTACGGGAAGGACGCCCTGCAGCCGAAGAAGACCCTGCCGCTCGATTCCATCATCCCGTTCTTCACCTCGCACGGGTACGTGGTCGCCGTGCAGGACAAGCGCGGCCGCTTCGCATCCGAAGGCGTTTACCTGCTGTCGGGCGGTGATGCCGAAGATGGCTACGACACCATCGACTGGCTCAGCCGCCGGCGCTGGTCGAACGGCGCCATCGGCACCTATGGGTGCTCCTACGTCGGCGACGTGCAGATCTTCATGGCGCAGACCAGGCACCCGGCATTGAAGGCGATGATCCCCCAGGCCGCCGGCAGCTCGGTCGGCTCGCTCGGTGGGTACTACCGTTACTTCGGTGCGCGCATGGGCGGCGTATCCGCTTGGGCGCCACTCATGGGCTGGTTCGTGGAACGCGGCCAGAAAGGCGCGCCGCGCCTTTCCGCGGATCTGCCCCACGACGAGTACAACGCGAACGCCGCCATGTGGGAGATCACACGCAGGACTACCGTGGACCTGCGCGCCGCATGGAACCACTTGCCGATGATCGACGCGCTGCGCTCGCAAGGCATGGCATCCACGGATTTCGAGGATACGATCAGCAAGCCGGCGACCGACCCGTACTGGGACGGGCTGCCCTACATGAAGGAGGGCTATACCTCCGATGTGCCGGTGCTGCTGATCAACTCCTGGTACGACTTCGGCGCGGACATGACGATGCTCGAGTTCAACCACTTCCGCGAGCACTCCGTCTCGGCGAGAGCGCGGGAGAATCAGTTCGTCATCATGAGTCCGCACCTGCACTGCGACTTCGAGCGGGAGGCATCCGAGCGCACGCGAATCGGCGAGCGGGACGTGGGCGACACGCGGTTCGACTACCGCCAGACCTATCTCACCTGGTTCGACGCCTGGCTCAAAAACGATCCGGAGGCGCAGCGGCGCCTGAAGGACTGGCCGCGGATCCGCTATTACGAGATGGGCCGCAACCGCTGGACGTCGGCGGGCGAATGGCCGGTGAGAGGCACGAAGGAACGGGAGCTCTTCCTGGCGAGCGGCGGTCGTGCCAACAGCCTGGATGGCGACGGTCGCCTCACCGGGAAGCCCGTGCCCTCTGCGGACGCGGGCCTGGGCCGCAGTTCAGCCGTCGCGGCGTCCGACACCTTCACATACGACCCGGCCAACCCCGTGCCGTCGCGAGGCGGGTCCTTCTGTGCCGCCTGCATCGGCCTTCCCGACAGCCCGCCCGGCGCCGTCGACCAGCGGCCGGTCGAGGTGCGCCACGACGTGCTGGTCTATACCTCCGACGTATTGAAAGAGGAGCTGAACGTCACCGGCGAGCCGCGCGTCGTCCTGCACGTCTCCTCCGACGCCATCGATACCGACTTCACCGTGAAGCTGGTCGACGTCCACCCCGACGGCCGCGCCTTCAACGTGCTCGAGGGCATCCTGCGCGCCCGCTACCGGCAGGGCCAGGATCGGGAGCTCTGGATGCGGCCCGGCGAGACCTGCGAGCTGACCATTCCCCTCGGAGCCACCAGCAACGTGTTCCTGCCGGGCCATCGCGTGCGCCTGGAGGTTTCCAGCAGCAACTTCCCCACCTACGAGCGCAACCTGAACCGGGGTGGCATCAACGTGGCGCAGCCCTCCGGCGTACCCGCCCGAAATACCGTTCATCACACGGGAAAACTCCGCTCGCGGCTCGTCCTGCCCGGGCTTTAGCTGCGGCGCTGGGCTACCATGGCCGCCTGGAGCGACTCATGAGCGGGGTAAGGGGACGTGAAGGCGGCGCTGGGTCCGCTGGTCATCGACGAACTGGCGTGCTCCGTCACGCACGGTGGCGCGCGCCTGGGCGTGAGCCGCAAAGGCGTCGAGCTCCTGGTCCGCCTCGGCCGCGCAGGCAGTCGTCCCGTGGAGCGCAGAGCCCTGCTGCGGGAGCTGTGGCCGGATCGCGCGGTCAGCGACAAAGCGCTGTCGATGCTGGTGGTCGAAGTGAGGCGACACCTCGCCACTCACTTCCCCGGCATCGAGACCATCCGCACGTTGCCCGGCATGGGCTACGCGCTGTCCGTTCCATACGGGCAGGACGAACTGGCCCCCGCGACTCCGTGGAATGCGGCCAAGGCACACGGCCGGACCGGCGTCGCCGTCGAAGCGCCCACCGTGTTGTCCTCGGGGCCGAA
This sequence comes from Steroidobacteraceae bacterium, assembly GCA_044225565.1. Taxonomy (GTDB): domain Bacteria; phylum Pseudomonadota; class Gammaproteobacteria; order Steroidobacterales; family Steroidobacteraceae; genus CAVXAE01. Next base: position 18,188 of record JBGAIL010000069.1, read on the forward strand.
GGCCCGCGAGCTTGCAGCATGCTGGCGGGACACTCTGCTCAACTCGCTGGCGAGCGAGCGCGGTCTCGAGGTTCGTGCGGGGAAGATCGCGGCGGATCATCCTGCGGCGGAAGCGGTTGCGATGGTCGTGCAGTCTTCGGTGCGCATCATCGGCCGTGACGTGCTGCTCAGCGTGCGCTGTGTCATTCCGGCGGACCAGCGGGTCTGCTGGTCCGCCAGCGAACGGGCGCCGCTGTCCAAAGCCTTCGACGCGGAGACGAAGCTCTGCGCGCGGCTGCGGAGCGAGATCGGCCCGGACGTCACCGGGCACTGTGGAAAGCAGATGTGGCGTCAGTACCGGCAGTCGCCTGGGTTCGTGGCCCTCGCCGAAGGCCACCGCCTCATCGCCACCCGCAGCGTCGGCGGACTCGCCGCGGCCCGCGAGAAGTTCCGGCACGCGCTGGCGCTGGATCCGGGATGCGCACCTGCGCTGGTAGGGCTCGCGGACTGCGAGATCCTGAGCGTTTTCTACGCCGGAGTGGAGCGAACCACGGCCGCTGCGCGTGCGACGGCATATGTGGAGCGGGCGCTGGCGCTGGATCCCGACCTTTCCTCCGCGCATTGCACTCGCGGCTTCATCAATCTCGCTCAGCTGCGCTTCGCGAGCGCCGAGCGGGAGCTGCTCGAGGCGATCCGGCTGGACGACTCGAGCGCGATCGCGCTGCAGTGGTATGCGGATTTCCTGGCTTCCCAGGGACGCATGTCCGAAGCGGTGCAGGTGGGCTACCTCGCCGTCGCGCGCGCTCCGGACAGCGCGCTCGTGAACGGCCAGCTCGGGCAGCTGCTGCACATGGCCGGCCTTTACGAGGAGGCGCATGCCCAGCTCGAGAGAGTGCTGTCGCTGGATCCGGCGTGCGCGGGCAGCCATTGCTTCCTCGCCCTCAACCTCGCGGCCAGGGGCAGGCCGACCGCTCTGGAATACGCACGGCGCGCAGTGGAGCTGGCTCCGGCAACGCCGTTCTATCGTGGCGTCTATGGCGGCATCCTGGCCCAGATGGGCGAGCACCGCAGCGCGCTGCAGCAGCTGCACACGCTCGAAGCCAGAGCCGGCAGCGCGCAACCCTTCGGCGAGGCAGCCATGATGGTGGCGACGGCGCTGGGCCAGGCCAAGCGCGCCATCGATCTGTTCCGCACCTCCACTTCGAGCGGCGCGACGTGGGCTCTGTACGCGGCGGTCTTCCCGATGCTGAATCCCATCCAGGCCGAGCCGTCCTTCAGGACGCTGCTGCGCGGCCGCGGCATGGCGTTGCTCGCCTCGTAGGCTTACTCCCGGCGGATGCCAGCTTACCGGCAGCGTGTCATGCTTCGCGCACCATGAGCACCCCTTCCATTCCAGTCGCCATCGTCGGCCTCGGGGCCGTCGCCGATTCACACCTCGCCGCCTACGCCGCGCTGCCCGAAGTCAAGATCGTGGCAGTGGTGGACCCTCGAGCGGATCGCACCCGCGACGTCGCGGCGCGCGTCGGCGCGCAGGGCTTCACCGATTGCGCGGAGATGCTGAAGCACGTGAAGCCGAAGATCGGCTGCGTGCTCTCCACCGTGTCGTCGCATCGCTCCATCACGGAGATGCTCGCTGCGGCGGGAGCGCACATCCTGTGCGAGAAGCCGATCTCGAACCGGCTCGAAGATGCCATCGCGATGCGCGACGTCTGCGACCGGCACGGCGTGAAATTCATGTACGGCTCCTCGTATCGCTGCCTGCCGGCAGTGCTCAAGGCCCGCGAGCTCATCGCCAGCGGCGCCATAGGCAAGGTGCGGCTGATCGAAGAGCGCGGCGTCACCGGTGCCGGCGCCGACAAGTTCAGGCCCATGTCGAGCGCGCACTATCCGGAAGGCACGCCGGGCGGTGGTGGCTTCGGCATGTTCGACCACGGAGTGCATCTGCTCGATATCTTTCCCTGGATGCTCGGCAGCCCCATCCGTCGCGTCATGGGGCGTGGAAACTACACGGGCCGGCCGATGGATCCCGAGTTCGCCGTGCTCGAGCACGAGAACGGCGCCGTCGGCATGCTCACGTACGATGAGTCCACCGTGGATTCGGATCTGCCATGGGAGGGCGTGTTCAGCCGCGGCCGCAACTGGAAGGACGGCATTGGATTCGCCGGGCCCACGGGCGAATGGACGCCTTCGGCCAGCTTCATCCGCGTGCACGGCACGCACGGCGCGCTGAGGCTGTTCCACTATGCCAACCGGCTGTTCCTGTGCGTGCCCGGAGAGGTGCGCGAGATCGAAGTGCACGGTGATGCCGCGCCCACGCACTTCGGCCACCAGATGCGCGCGTTCATCGAGTCGATCGAGGGCTCGAAGCCCACGCCGCTCGCGGCGGACGTCGGCATCCGGGCGCTGAAGATCCTGATGGCGATCTATCGCAGCGCCGAGACGAAGAGCTGGGTGGAAGTGGAATAGCGGTCCCTGCCGCTAGGCCCGCAGCGCTTCCTCGAACACGCTCCGGAAGCGCTGCATCTGCGCATCCGTCCCGATGGTGACACGCAGCATGTGATCCAGAGGCGGGAAGGGCCTGCCGACGGCGACGCCCTTGCGCAGCATCGCCTCGCCCAGCGGCTTCACGTTGCGGCCGGTGTCGATCATCACGAAATTCGCATGCGGCTCGATGAAGGGGATGCCTTGCTGTCGCAGCCACTGGCAAAGCCCGGCGCGGCTGCGCGCGTTGCTCTCGCGGCGCTTCGGGACTAGCGTGGCTTTCTCCCCCAGCGCAGCGGCAGCGCCGCGCAATGCGAGCACCGGGATGACGTTGTCCATGTAGTCGCTCATCGCAAGGATCAGCGGCTCGCGCGCGCACCCGAAGCCGGCACGCGCGCCGGACATGCCGTAGATCTTCGAGAAAGTGCGGGAGACCACGACGTTGCGGCCCGCGCGCACGTGCTTGATGGCGCTTTCCACGAGCGCCGGCTCCGCGAACTCCAGGTAGGCTTCGTCGATCAGGAGCACCGTGTCCGCCGGAAGATGCGTGGCCAGCCAGTCGATGTCTTCGGTTGGAGTGAGGGACGCGGTGGGATTGTTGGGATTGACGAGGTAGATAAGCCCGCCGCCGGACTTCTGCGCTTGCGCCGCAAGTTCCCGCACGGGGTAGGTCCACTGCGGGGTGAGCGGAATCTCGATCACGCGCTTGCCCAGCCGCTTCGCCAGTTTGACGACGATGTCGTAAGAGGGCGATGCCGTGATCATCGGCTTCGTGTCCGATGCAAAGGCGCAGAGCGCCGTGCGGATGACGTCTCCGGAGCCGGGAGCGGAGATCACCTGCTGTTGCGCGACACCCTCGCTCGCCGCGATGGCTTCCACGAAGCCGTCGAGCTCTTCGAAATGGTATCGCCCGACGTCGCCCACGCCGCGTCGCATGGCGTCGATGGCCGCGGGCGGCGGCCCGGCCGGATTCTCGTTGGAACCGAGCCAGACCATGCCCGATGCTGGTAGCGCATCGTTGCGCGCGAGATGTGTCTGGCGTGCGAGTGCCGCTTCGGTGAGCACGGGACCCGTGAGGGTGAGCGTGCCGAGCTGCCGTACGAAGGAGCGACGCGTGACCATGGTTGTTTCTCCCCTGCGCGCGGGGAGCATAGCGCAACGTCACGACCCGTACCGCGGGTTCTCTCGTTCCGGGTCGATCAGCGCTCTGCGGGAATGGGCAGGATCGGTCGCGAGCAACGGAGCGCATCGTGCTCGAACAGCGGAGGATTCAGCAGCCTGTACCGTGTTACAGCGAGGCTGAGCGTGGAAGGGTGCCGGTACAGGAGCCGGGCCACTTGCGTGAGGGATGCCACGCCTCTCTCCACTGCGTGCCAGGTGATCATTGCCCGGGCCAGGCTGGCGCGCCGCGTGCTCGAGCGCGAGAAGATCTCGGCGCGTTCGATGTCCAGCACATGCACGACTGCAGCCACGATG
>JBGAIL010000070.1:0-24216 GCA_044225565.1 Steroidobacteraceae bacterium
GAACTGCTCGAGCTCGCCGAAGCGGAGGGCGATGACGCGGCCGCCGCCGAGATCGAGCGCGAATCGGGCGGGCTCGAGGGCGCGGTGCGCCGCCTCGAGTTCAAGCGCATGTTCCGCGGCGAAATGGATTCGCACAACGCCTACCTCGACATCCAGGCCGGTGCCGGCGGCACCGAGGCCCAGGACTGGGCGCAGATGCTGATGCGCATGTACATCCGCTGGGCGGCGCAACGCGGCTTCCAGTGCGAGGTGATCGACTCGAGCCCGGGCGAAGTCGCCGGGGTCAAGAGCGCCTCGCTCGAGGTGCGCGGCGAGTATGCCTACGGCTGGCTGCGCACCGAGACGGGCGTGCACCGCCTCGTGCGCAAGTCGCCGTTCGACTCGGGCAACCGCCGGCACACCTCGTTCGCCTCCGTGTTCATTTCCCCCGAGGTCGATGACGACATCGACATCGAGGTGAACCCGGCCGACATCGAGATGGACGTGTTCCGCTCGAGCGGCGCGGGCGGCCAGCACGTCAACAAGACCGAATCGGCGGTGCGCCTGCGCCACCTGCCGAGCGGCATCGTGGTGGCCTGCCAGAACGAGCGCAGCCAGCACAAGAACCGCTCGACCGCGATGAAGATGCTGAAGGCGAAGCTCTACGAGCTCGAGGTCAACAAGCGCAACGCGGCGGCGAAGGTGCTCGAGGACGCCAAGTCGGACGTGAGCTGGGGCAACCAGATCCGCTCCTACGTGCTCGACCAGTCGCGCATCAAGGACCTGCGTACCGACGTCGAGGTCGGCAACACGCAGGCGGTGCTCGACGGCGACCTCGACCAGTTCATGGAAGCGTCACTGAAGGCGGGGCTGTAGCAGCGTGGCAAACGACGACAATTCCGGCGACGAGAACCGCTTGATCGCGGAGCGGCGGGCGAAGCTCGCGGCGCTGCGCGGCGGCGCGCCCGCCTACCCGAACGATTTCCGCCGCGATGCGCTCGCCGCGCAGCTCGAGGCGAGCTTCGGCGAGCGCACCGGCGAATGGCTCGAGGCCAACCCCACCCGCGTCCGCGTGGGCGGCCGCATGATGTTCAAGCGCGTCATGGGCAAGGCGAGCTTCGCCAAGCTCGCCGACCGCACCGGGCAGATCCAGCTCTTCCTGCAGGAATCGCTCGGCGAGCCCTACGAGGCGTTCAAGAGCTGGGACGTCGGCGACATCCTCGGAGCCGAGGGCGTGCTCTTCAGGACGAAGACCAACGAGCTCTCGGTGCGCGTCGAGAAGCTCTGGATGCTGGTGAAGTCGCTGCGGCCGCTGCCCGACAAGTGGCACGGCATCGCCGACACGGAGCTGCGGTACCGGCAGCGTTACGTCGACCTCGTCATGAACGAGCCGAGCCGGAGGTCTTCCGCACGCGTACGAAGATCGTGCGCTTCCTGGTGACTTCCTCGACGCGCTCGACTTCCTCGAGGTCGAGACGCCGATGATGCAGCGCATCCCGGGCGGCGCGGTCGCGCGGCCGTTCAAGACTCACCACAACGCGCTCGACCAGGACATGTACCTGCGCATCGCGCCGGAGCTGTACCTCAAGCGGCTGGTGGTGGGCGGCTTCGATCGCGTGTACGAGATCAACCGCAATTTCCGCAACGAGGGGCTGTCCACGCAGCACAACCCCGAGTTCACCATGCTGGAGCTGTATCTCGCCTACGCGGACTACCGCGACCTCATGGACTGGATCGAGAAGGCGATGCGCGGCCTCGCCGAGTCGGTGTGCGGCACGCAGAAGATCGTCTATCAGGGCCGCACGTACGACCTCGGGGCGCCCTTCACGCGCATCACCGTGGAGCAGGCCATCCTCAAGCACAACCCGGATCTCGAAGCCGGCTCGCTGCGGGACGTCGCCTATCTGCGCAAGGTCTGCGAGCGGCTCGGCATCCCGGTGCAACCGCACGACGGGCCGGGCAAGCTGCAGATCGAGATCTTCGAGAAGACCGTGGAGCACACGCTGCTCGATCCCACGTTCGTCCACGCGTATCCGGCTGAAGTCTCGCCGCTCTCGCGCGCGAACGACGCCGATCCGTTCCTCACGGACCGCTTCGAGCTCTTCGTCGCGGGCCGCGAGCTCGCGAACGGCTTCTCCGAGCTCAACGACGCCGAAGACCAGGCGGCGCGCTTCAAGGCGCAGGTCGCCCGCAAGGACAAAGGCGACGACGAGGCGATGTTCTACGACGCCGACTACGTTCGCGCGCTGGAATACGGAATGCCGCCCACCGCCGGCCTCGGCGTGGGCATCGACCGCGTCGTCATGTTCTTCACCGACTCGCCCTCCATCCGCGACGTGATCCTCTTCCCGCACATGCGCCCGGAGGCGGATTGAGCGACGCGCCGATCGGGGTCTTCGATTCGGGGGTGGGCGGATTGACGGTGTTGCGGGCGCTCCTGCAAGGCTGCCCGCCGAGCGCTTCGTCTATCTCGGCGATACGGCCCGTCTGCCATACGGCACCAAGTCCGCGGAGACGGTGGCGCACTATGCGGTGCAGGCTGCCGAGGCGCTGGTCGATCACGGCGTGAAATGCATAGTCGTCGCGTGCAACACGGCCTCTGCCATGGGGTTGCCCTGCATCCGCGAGCGCTTCGAAAGCCTTCCCGTCAGCGGCGTGATCGAGCCGGGCGCACAGGCGGCGTGCGAGGCTTCCCGCTCGGGGCGCATCGCCGTCATCGGCACGGAAGGGACCATCCGCGAAGGCGCATATCGGGAAAGCGGTGCCGACGGCGGAGCGATGCTCGTGTCACAGCCATTCCCGCGCAGCTGTTCGTCGCGCTGGCGGAGGAGGGGCTGACGGAAGGGCCCATCGCCGAATCGGTGGCGCGTCACTATCTCGAGGCGGTCTTCACGGATTCAGGGCCGGGGAGCAGGCCGGACACGCTGGTGCTCGGTTGCACGCACTTCCCGATGCTCACGGCGTCGATTCGCGAGGTGGCGGGTGAGGGCGTGACGATCGTCGATTCGGCGCGGACGACGCTCAGCATGCGTGCGCATCTGTCGGAACGGAACATCTTGCGAAGGACGGGCGGAAGCGACGTGCGTTTCCTGGTACGGTTGGCGCAGAACGTTTCGCTCGCGTGGGCAGCCGATTTCTCGGCCGTGCCGTGACGCCCGGGGAAGTCGAGCTGATCAATCTGTAGTCGCGCCGGGCTGCGCTGCTTCCTCTTCGGTGGCCAGGGATGCGACGGCGAGAACGTCGCTACCGCCGATGGCGCTCCTCACTGCCTCCACTACCTTGAAGCTGCGGCCGTCCGGCAGCGTTCCGCTGGCCCCTGCCGACAGATTCTCCTCCGCGACGTGGAATCGTTGTGCGCGACGTTTCACCCGTCCGCGATAGTGAGCGCGGGCGATGACTTCCTGGCCGGTGTAGCAACCCTTGTCGAACGCGATGGCGCCGAGCGTGTCGAGATTCAGCATCTGCGCCACGAACTCCTCGGACGTCGCCGTATAGACCTGCGGCACCTCCGCCGCGATGTCGAGCGCCCGCCAGCCTTCGCGATCGAGCGGCGTAAATCCTTCGGTACGGCCGTGACTCCAGGCGGAGTGCCTCGCCCCGCGCGCGCCACGATCCACCAGCGAGCCGGATTTTCGCAGACGCGGACCACGGCGCACTGCTCCGAAGCCGCTGGAGCCGTGTCGTCGACGATGCCGACGATCTGCCATTCGCCCGACACGTCGGTGATCTTCACTTTGGCCCGCAGCACGTATTTCGACAGGCGTGCCACCACGGCCGGCACGAGCTCGCGCGGGAGGATCGCCAGCACATCCTCGGGGCCAAGGCTGATGAGCCGCAGCAGCGCCACGACGCGCCCCTGCGGATTGTATTGCAACCCCGCGAGCATGGAGCCTGCGTCGATCAGCCGGGTGACATCGTTCTGATAGCTGCCCTGCAGGAACTCTTCACTGCGTCCGGTCCCTGCGCGCGCAGGGCGCCCAGATCGTCGAGGAGTGTCGCGGACGGGCCCGCAATCGAGGGCTTCTGCATTGTTTTGTCAGTGGTTTCAGTGGTCGCTGCGCCGGGATTCTGGGCAGACTTCGGGCCGGCGGGGAGATCGACCGCTGTCACCGCATCTGTCGGTGTACAAGTTCAAATACACGCTGCTCACTTCCATCCTGAACCGCTTCACGGGCCTGGCGCTCACGCTGGGGCTGCTCCTGCTCACGTACTGGCTCACCGCGCTGTCGCGCGGCCCCGAAGCCTACGCGGCGGCGCTGGAGCTGCTCTCGCATGGGCTCGCCAGGCTGGTGTATGCGGCGCTGCTCGTCTCGTTCTGCTACCACCTGGTGGCTGGTATCCGGCATCTCGTGTGGGATACCGGCCGCTACATGGAGAAGTCGCAGTCGCAGCGGAGCGCCTGGATCATCGCAGTGGTCACCGTGCTGCTCGCGGCGGTGCTCGGCTATTTCCTGTTCTGTCCGGTCACCGGAGCCGCACTGTGAGCCTGCGCTCACCGCTCGGCCGGGTGCTCGGTCTCGGCGCCGCCGGCACGGGCGTACACCACTGGTGGGTGCAGCGGCTCACTTCCATCGCGCTCATCCCGCTCGGCATCTGGTTCGTGGTCTCGCTCGTCGCGCTTCCTGTGCATGACTACGTCGTGCTGGTCGACTGGCTCCGCGAGGGCTGGAACGCGCTGCTGCTCCTGCTGCTCGCCGTCGTTGCCATCTGGCATTCCCACCTCGGCGTGCAGGTGGTCATCGAGGACTATGTGCGCGACGCCAGGACGCTGGCGCTCATCCTCTCGAGCTTCATCCACATACTGATCGCAGCCGCCGTGGTGTTCGCGGTGCTCAAGATCGCCCTATGAGCGCCAGTTCCGCAATGAACGAATACCCACTCATCGACCATACCTACGACGTGATCGTCATCGGAGCGGGCGGCGCAGGCCTGCGCGCGACGCTCGGCCTCGCCGAGGCTGGCCTGTCCACGGCCTGCATCAGCAAGCTCTTTCCCACCCGCAGCCACACGGTGGCGGCGCAGGGCGGCATCAGCGCCGCCCTCGGCAACATGGGCGCCGACGACTGGCGCTGGCACATGTACGACACCGTGAAGGGGTCCGACTGGCTCGGCGACCAGGACGCGATCGAGTTCATGTGCAAGGAAGCGCCTGCCGCGGTGATCGAGCTCGAGCACTATGGCGTGCCGTTCTCGCGCACGGACGAAGGCCGCATCTATCAACGGCCCTTCGGCGGCATGACCACGCACTACGGCAAGGGCATCGCCCAGCGCACCTGTGCCGCAGCGGATCGCACCGGCCACGCGATGCTGCATACGCTCTATCAGCAGTCGATCCGCCACTCGGCCACGTTCTTCATCGAGCACTTCGCAGTCGATCTCATCATGGAGAACGGCGAGTGCCGCGGCGTGATCACGCTGGACATGAACGAGGGCAAGCTGCACCGCTTCCGGGCCCACGCCACCATCCTGGCGACGGGCGGATACGGCCGCGCGTATTTCTCGTGCACCTCGGCGCATTCCTGCACCGGGGATGGCAACGCCATGGTGCTGCGCGCAGGCCTGCCTTTGCAGGACATGGAGTTCGTGCAGTTCCATCCCACGGGCATCTATACGGCGGGCTGCCTCATCACGGAAGGAGCGAGAGGCGAGGGCGGCTATCTCACGAACTCCTCCGGCGAGCGCTTCATGGAGCGCTATGCGCCCAATGCTAAAGACCTAGCCTCGCGGGACGTCGTGAGCCGCGCGATGACCATCGAGATCCGCGAGGGCCGCGGGGTCGGCGTCGAACGTGACCATATCCATCTGCACCTCGAGCACCTCGGGCCGGAAGTCATCCACGAGCGTCTGCCCGGCATCGCCGAGACGGCGAAGATCTTCGCGGGCGTGGACGTGAACAAGCAGCCGATCCCCGTGCTGCCCACCGTTCACTACAACATGGGCGGCATCCCGTGTAATTACCACGGCGAAGTGCTCACCAAGACCAAAGTGGCTCCTCTGCGGGCACGGTGCCCGGCCTGCTAGCCGTCGGCGAGGCGGCTTGCGTATCTGGTCCACGGTGCAAACCGGCTGGGCTCGAACTCACTGCTGGATCTCGTGGTATTCGGGCGCGAAGCGGCACGCCGTTGCGCGGAGGTCATCAAGCCTGGCGCTTTGCATCGTCCGCTGAAGGCGAATGCCGGCCAGCCCGCCATCGAGCGGCTCGATCGCCTGCGCAACGCCAAGGGTGAGCGTCCCACCGCCGCCATACGACTGGAGATGCAGAAGGCGATGCAGATGGACGCGGCCGTGTTCCGTACCGGTGAAAGCCCTGCGCGAAGGCATGCAGCGTCGGCAAGAGACCTTCGAATCCTTCAGCGACGTCCGCGTCACCGACCGCTCGCTCGTCTGGAACACCGATCTCATCGAGACGATGGAGCTCGAGAACCTGCTGCTGCAGGCCACCGCCACGATCCATTCGGCGGAGAACCGCAAGGAAAGCCGCGGCGCACACGCGCGCGAGGATTTCCTCGACCGCGACGACCAGAACTGGATGAAGCACACACTGGTGTGGGTGGACGGCCTGGGCGCACGCGCTTCGACTATCGCCCGGTACAGCTCGATACGCTCACCGACGACGTCGAGCCCGTTCCGCCCAAGGCGCGCACGTACTGAGGAACCGCATGGCCGATTTTCGACTGCCGAAGAATTCGCGCATCGCCCCGAACGGGCGCGTGCACAAGGCGCCCGCCGGTGGCGGTGAGGTTGCGCACGTTCCGCATCTACCGCTTCGATCCGACCTCGGGCGAGAACCCGCGCGTCGATACCTTCGAGCTCGACATCAAGTCCTGCGGGCCGATGGTGCTCGACGCGCTCATCCAGATCAAAGGCAGCGTTGACTCCTCGCTCACCTTCCGGCGCTCCTGCCGCGAAGGCATCTGCGGCTCCTGCGCAATGAACATCAATGGCGTGAACCGCCTCGCCTGCACCACGTCGATGCAGGACCTGGGCTCCGAAGTGCGCATTTATCCGCTCCCGCACATGCCGGTGGTGAAAGACCTGGTGCCGGACCTCACGCAGTTCTACGCGCAGTACGCCTCCGTGCAGCCGTGGCTCAAGACGCAGACGCCGCCGCCACCGGACCGCGAGCGGCTGCAGTCCAAGGAAGAGCAGGAGAAGATCGACCGCCCGGCAGCCTGCATCCTCTGCGCCTGCTGCTCGACGGCGTGCCCGAGCTACTGGTGGAACAGCGACCGGTTCCTAGGCCCCGCGGCGCTGCTCGCCGCCTACCGCTGGATCATAGACAGCCGTGACGAGGCGACCGGCGAGCGGCTCGACCAGCTCGAGGATCCCTTCCGGCTGTACCGCTGCCACACCATCATGAACTGCACGGACGTCTGCCCGAAGGACCTGAACCCGGCCAGGGCCATCGCCGAGATCAAGAAGAAGATGGTCGAGCGGCAGCATTGAGCCGGCTCGCCTGCGACGGCCGCGCGTGCGCCCCGCGGTGAGCGAATCCGTGCCCGGGCATCTGCTCTGGAAGTGCCGTCGCGGCACCAAGGAGCTCGACGTCCTCCTCGAGCGCTATGTCACCCGCGCCTATGCGGAAGCCCCGGCCGGCGAAAAGCGTGCTTTCCAGCAGATTCTCGACTTGCCGGATCCCGTGCTCGCCGACTATCTCTTCGGCCATGCCCAGCCCGCAGAGCCCGATCTCGCCCACCTCATCGAGCGTATCGCCACCCATCGCGATTGACGTCCGGCCGTCGCTGCGCCTGAAGCTCGCGTGCGGCCTGCCGGCGGCGGCAATGCCCACTGTCCTGCTGTGTTGTCCCGTGGCGCCCCTGGGCTGGCGGGCAGGAGCGGCCATCCTGGCCGTCCTCCTGGCCTGGGCGCCGTTGCGGGCCATCGTCTTCGGCCGGGGCCCGCATGCGGTGAGGCGGATCGAATGGGCCGGGGGCACGGACTGGCGCCTCACCGACGGGCACGGCCGGCTCTGGCCAGCCCGGTTGCACCCCTCGAGCGCGGGCTTCGGTCCCTGGCTGCTGCTGGTCTGGAGCGCTCCCGGCGCCTGGAGCCGGCGCTGGCGGGGGCTGATCGATGCCTCGGCAAGCGATCCGCGGGCCTTCCGCGCGCTGAAAGGACGCCTCAACTGCTAGACTCGTCACACCTTTCACCGCTCCGGCAGCGTCTTTGCGGCAATTTCCCGACATTCGCCTGAACTTCAGCGACCGTTCAGAGTCTATCGAGCGCGCGGCGGGGGCCTGAACATGGTCGCCGACACGAGTGACATCACCCTGGTGCGCCGGGTGCAGCGCGGCGACAAGGGTGCGTTCGATGCGCTGGTGCTCAAGTACCAGCACAAAGTGGTCAAGCTGGTGATGCGATATGTACGCAATCCGGCCGAAGCGGAAGACATTGCCCAGGAAGCGTTCATCAAGGCCTATCGCGCCCTGCCGCAGTTCCGGGGCGACAGCGCCTTCTACACCTGGCTTTACCGCATCGCGATCAACACCGCGAAGAACGCCATCGTCTCGCGCGACCGCAGCCCCGTCGAATACGACCTCGACCTCCAGAACCCGGAAGAGTCCTACGACATGCATGGCCGCCTGAAAGACGCCGAGACGCCCGAGGGCCTCGTGCTCACCGAAGAGATCCGCAACACCGTCAACGAGGCCATCGCGGCCCTGCCCGAGGACCTGCGCACGGCCATCGTGCTGCGCGAGCTCGACGGGCTCTCCTACGAGGAGATCGCCGCCACCATGGAATGCCCCGTGGGAACGGTCCGCTCGCGCATCTTCCGCGCGCGCGAGGCCATCGATCGCCGGCTGCGCGAAGTCTTCGAAGGCGGCCTCGGCCGCACGGAGGAACTGGGATGAACGAGATGCTCGACAGCCAGCTGTCCGCCATGTTCGACGACGAGCTGCCGGCCGCGGAATGCGAGCTGCTGGCCCGCCGTCTGTCCCGTGACGAGGCCCTGCAGGCCCGCTGGCGCAACTACGCGCTGATCGGTGCCGCGATGCGCGGTGAGCGGGGAGGCGCCCTCGGCGTCGATCTCGCCGCGAAGGTCCACAAGGCCGTCGCCGCCGAAGCGGAGCTCGACGAAGCGCAGGGCGCGGTGGCCATGCCACGGTCGCCCATCAGTCGTCGTGCCTGGCAGGGGATGGCCGGAATAGGGGTGGCCGCGGGTGTCGCAGCTCTTTCCGTGCTGTGGTTGCGCTCGCAGGCGCCGGCGGGCAGTGCGGTGCTGACGGCGCAGAACGAGATTCCAGCGCCGGCAGCCATGGCCGCCGCCACCGTCCGGGAAGACCCCTCGACGCCGGATCTCTATGTGGTGCCGACCACGGTGGAATCGAGCAACCCGGTGCCCACCGCGGAGCTCGCGAACTACGTCGTGGCCCACAGCGAGTACTCGGCGCCCCTCATCCGCCGCAACATGCTTTCGTCGCTGGTCGCGAGTGAGCCGGGAACTGTTCCGGCACCGGCGTACTCGGAAGAAGCGACCCGCGCTCAGGCCATCACCACCGACGCCACCGATGCTCAACAGCCGCCGAAGTAACCGCGCCCACCGGCGCATGCTCGGCCTGTTCGCGGGCCTGAGCCTCGCTGCCGCCGCGTTTGCCGACGAGCCCCGTGACTGGCTCAAGCGCATGAACGAGGCGCTGGTCTCGCGCAACTATGACGGCATCTTTTCGCACTGGCAGGGTGGCCGGGTGGAGATGCTGCGCATCATCCACCGCATCCAGGACGGCGAGGTGAACGAGCGGCTCGTGTCGCTGGACGGCTCCGGTCGCGAGTTCATCCGTTCCGGCTCCGAGCTCGCCTGCTACCTGCCCGACCAGCGCACCGTCGTCGTCGAGCGCGGGGTCGAGAAGAGCCCGTTGCTGGGCAACCTCCCGAGCTTCGATGACACCTCCGCCGGCATGTACGACGTGCAGGAGATCAGGCGCACGCGTTTCAACCGCCGCAATACGCGGGTCATCTCGGTGACCCCGCGAGACGAGTTCCGCTACGGCTACCGGTTGTGGATCGACGAGTCGACCGCGCTGCCCCTGAAGACCCAGCTCTGCGACCCTGAAGGCCGTGTCATCGAGCAGGTGGTCTTCGCGGACCTGCGGGTGAAAGAGCACATCGCCACAGCGGACTTCAAGCCGGAAGTCGACACCGAAGGCTTCCAGTGGGTGCGCAACGAGCGTGGTCCGGCGGAAAAGTCGCGCTCTGCCCAGCCCGTCGTGCTGAGCGCCCTGAGACTGCCGCCGGGCTTCCGGATGACCAACCGTTCCGCGCAGCTCATGCCGGGCTCGAGCGCGCCCGTGTCCCATCTGGTGTTCACGGACGGGCTCGCCTCCGTCTCGGTCTTCGTGGAGAGCCAGTCGGCGCGCCTCGGGTCCAAGGGGCCTGCCTCCACGCGCTTTGGCGCCTCTTCAGCGTTCTCCACAGTGGTCAACGGCTCCAAGGTCATCGTGGTGGGCGAGGTCCCCCCAGCCACCGTGAAGTTCATTGCCAATTCTCTCAACGGCAGCGTGCCGAACGGCCCCGGCCACAGCCCTCCGGGCGCGCCGGCGGGCGCGGCGGCGCTGCAGGCGGCCCCGGACCGTTAATTTCCGGGCCGGACCCCCTATAATCCGCGCCGCCGCATGACGTCCAGGGTTCCGGATGCGGCTGACACGTAATTTCTCGATCATCGCTCACGTCGATCACGGCAAGTCCACCCTGGCGGACCGGCTGATCCAGCTCTGCGGCGGCCTCGAGGAGCGCGAGATGCAGGCGCAGGTCCTCGATTCGATGGACCTCGAGCGCGAGCGCGGGATCACCATCAAGGCGCAGAGCGTCACGCTGTACTACACAGCGAGGAACGGCGAGCGGTACCAGCTCAACATGATCGACACCCCCGGCCACGTGGACTTCTCCTACGAGGTCTCGCGCTCGCTCGCGGCCTGCGATGGCGCGCTCCTGGTGGTGGACGCCACGCAGGGTGTCGAAGCGCAGAGCGTCGCCAACTGCAATACGGCCATCGACCAGGGGCTCGAGGTCGTGCCCGTCATCAACAAGATCGACCTGCCCTCGGCCGACCCGGACAAGGTCTGCAGGGAGATCGAGGAGATCATCGGCATCGACGCCACGGGCGCGGCCCGCGTCAGCGCGAAGACGGGCGAAGGCGTGGACGATCTGCTCGAGACGCTGGTGGAGCGCATTCCACCGCCCAGGGGCGATCCGGAAGGCCGGCTGCAGGCGCTGATCATCGATTCCTGGTTCGACAACTACGTCGGCGTCGTGTCTCTCGTGCGGGTGATGAACGGCGTCATCTCCAAAGGCGACAAGATCCGCGTCATGTCGACCGGGCGCAGCCACGAGGTGGATCGCCTCGGCCGCTTCACGCCGAAGCCCGTGTCCGATACCCGGCTGCAGACCGGCGACGTCGGCTTCCTCATCGCAGGTATCAAGGAGATCGACGGCGCCCCGGTCGGCGACACCATCACGCTCGAGCGCGAGCCCAGCCCCGAGGCCGTTCCCGGGTTCAAGCAGATCAAGCCGCGGGTGTTCGCCGGGCTCTTTCCGATCAACTCGGAGGACTACGAGAAATTCCGCGACGCGCTCGCGAAGCTGCGCCTCAACGACTCGGCGCTGCACTACGAGCCCGAAGTCTCGGGCGCGCTGGGATTCGGCTTCCGTTGCGGCTTCCTCGGCCTGCTGCACATGGACATCGTGCAGGAGCGGCTCGAGCGCGAGTACCAGCTCGAGCTCGTGAGCAGCGCGCCGACCGTCATCTACGAGGTGCTGAAGACGGACGGCGAGGTCATTCCCGTCGACAACCCCTCGAAGCTGCCGTCTGCCGACCGCATCGAGGAGCTGCGGGAGCCCATCATCGTCGCGAACATCCTGGTGCCGCCGGAATACGTGGGCGCGGTGCTGAAGCTGTGCTCCGAGAAGCGCGGCGTGCAGAAGAAGATGCTGTACGTGGCGACCCAGGTGTCCCTGCAGTACGAGCTGCCGCTCGCCGAGGTGGTGCTCGACTTCTTCGACCGGCTGAAGTCGGTGAGCCGCGGCTATGCCTCCTTCGACTACGAGTTCGCGCGCTTCGAGGCGGCACCGCTCGTGAAGCTCGACATCCTCATCAACGGCGACCGGGTGGACGCCCTGTCGATCATCGCGCACCGCGAGAGCGCCTACGCCCGCGGCCGCGAGCTCGTGGACAAGATGCAGGAGCTCATCCCTAGGCAGATGTTCGAAGTGGCGGTGCAGGCGGCCATCGGCACCAACGTCATCGCCCGCGCGACGGTGAAGGCGCTGCGCAAGAACGTGCTGGCCAAGTGCTACGGTGGCGACGTCTCGCGCAAGCGCAAGTTGCTGGAGAAACAGAAAGAGGGCAAGAAGCGAATGAAGCAGGTAGGCTCGGTCGAGATTCCCCAGGAGGCGTTCCTCGCCGTGCTTCAGGTCGGCCGCAAGTCATGATGAAGCTCATCGAAATGCTGAGCTGGCTCGCCATCCCCGTGAGCCTCATCTGCATCGTCGACGACTGGGTGGTGCGCCCGAGGCGGCACATCGCCGCCGCCGCTCACCCGGCGCCGGACCCGCCGCTCATGAAGCTGTTGTACACGGTGCTTCCGGTGCTCATCGGCGCAGCGGTGCTGCGGCTGCTGGTGGCGGAACGGCTGGATTTCAGCGTGGTGCTGCTGTCCATCACGTTCGTCACCGGCGTGGTCTGGTGGCTCGATACGGCCGTGCTCCGCCGGCACCGCGAGGCGGCGGCCGAAGCGGCGGGCAAGGAGCTGCACACCATCCCCGAGCCTGGCACGGTCGACTATGCCCGCAGCTTCTTCCCGGTCGCGCTCATCGTGCTCGTGCTGCGCTCCTTCGTGTTCGAGCCGTTCCGCATCCCTTCGGACTCGATGATGCCGACGCTGCTCGACGGGGATTTCATCATCGTCAACAAGTACGCCTACGGCCTGCGCCTGCCGGTGCTGCACGACAAGATCGTGGAGGTCTCCGAGCCGAAGCGCGGGGACGTGGTGGTGTTCCGCTATCCCCGGGATCCCTCCATCAACTACATCAAGCGCCTGGTGGGGCTGCCCGGCGACCACGTCGAGGTGCGCGACGACCGGCTGTACATCAACGGGGAGGCGGTGCCGTTCACCGTCTCGGGGGACTACAGCGACGGCTGCTACATGCACATGAACCTGGCGGTGGAGAAGCTGGGCGAGCACGAGCACCAGGTGCTCTCCTGCCCCTATCCCATCGACCGCTCGCCGGAGCCGCCGCTCCCGGCCTGCAGCCGCAAGGGAGTGCAGGGCTACGTCTGCGCCGCGAACCCCTCGTTCATGGGCATGCTCATGGACGGCTCGGTCTCCAAGGACGTGCCCCAGGGCATGTACCTGATGGTCGGCGACAACCGGGACAACAGCGACGACGGGCGCTTCTGGGGCTTCGTGCCCGAGGACCACCTGGTCGGCAAAGCCACGCGAATCTGGTTCAATTGGGATCTGCAACGGTCCGGCGGCCCGCTCTGGAGCCGGATCGGACGTCGCATAGAGTGAAAGCCCGCACAGAGGGAGGTCTCGATGTATCCGAAGCAACGTGGCATCACGATGATCGGCTGGCTGTTCCTGCTGGTGCCGATCGCCATCGTGGGGTATGCCGGCATCCGCCTGTCACCCATCTATCTCAACTACATGAAGGTCGCGCGCTCCCTGGAGCAGACCGGCAAGGAGCACGCGGGCGATGAGTCCCTCACCGCCGCGGCGGTCCGCAACACGCTCGAGAAGCACTTCGACATCGAGAGCGTCGACTTCCCCACGGTCAAGGACGTCGCCATCCGCCGCGAGGGGCAGACGTGGATCGAGCAGGTCACGTACGAGGACGCCGCGCCGCTCTTCGCCAACATCTCGCTGCTGGTCAAGTTCGACAAGAAGGTCGAGATCAAATGACCGCGCGCTGCAAGCGGTGAGCGCCGACTGGCCCGCCGCGTGGCTGCGCGAAAAGCTCGGATATGAGGCGCGCGACGCGGAGTTGTTCGTCGCGGCGCTCACGCACCGCAGCGCCGGCAGCGCCAACAACGAGCGGCTCGAGTTTCTCGGCGACGCGGTGCTCAACCTGGTCGTCGCCGAGCATCTCTACCGGCTCTACCCCCGGGCCACCGAGGGCGACCTGAGTCGCCTGAGGGCGCGCATCGTCAGCGCCGAGCCGCTGGCCGAGGTCGCTGCCGGCCTCGGCGTCGGAGACGTGCTGCGGATGGGCTCGGGCGAGCTCAAGTCCGGCGGATTCCGCCGCAAGTCCATCCTGGCGGACTCCTTCGAGGCGGTGTGCGGCGCGGTCTTCCTGGACAGCGGGCTCGACGCGGCCCGCGCGATCGTCGAAAGGCTCTTCGTCGGCCGCATCCAGGCCTTGCCGCCGCTCGATGCCCTGAAGGACGCCAAGACCCGCCTGCAGGAGTACCTGCAATCCCGCGGCCTGCCCTTGCCCCGCTACGCGGTGGAACGTGTGGAAGGCGAGCCGCACGCCCAGACGTTCTGGGTGGTCTGCACGCTGAAGACGTCCGGCGTGCGCAGCGAAGGCGATGGATCGAGCCGGCGCCGGGCGGAGCAGGTTGCGGCCGAGCGTGCGCTGCAGGCGTTGTTGCAGGGAGCCGCGGGCCCCGGGAGCACGACGTCATGAGATGCGGTTTCGCGGCATTGGTCGGTAGGCCCAACGTCGGCAAGTCGACGCTGCTCAATGCGCTGGTCGGCGAGAAGCTGAGCATCGTGACGCCGCGGCCGCAGACGACGCGGCACCGGATTCTCGGGGTCTGCCACCTGCCGGATGCGCAGATCGCATTCGTCGACACCCCAGGGCTGCACCGCGGCGAGCGGCGGGCGCTCAACAAAGCCATGAACCGCACGGCGGCGGCGGCGCTCGAGGACGCAGACCTGTGCCTCCTCGTGCTCGAGGCGCTGCAGTGGAACGCGGAAGACGACCATGCGCTCAAGCGGGTGGAGCGTGCCGGAAGGCCCACCATCGCGGTGGTGAACAAGGTGGACCGCGTGCACCCCAAGGACCGCCTGCTGCCCTGGATGGCCGAGCTCGCTCGGCGCCACGAGTTCGTCGACATCGTGCCGCTCTCCGCCGCGAAGCGCGACAACCTCGATGCCCTGCGCAAGGCCATCGTCGAGCGCCTGCCCGAATCGCCTCCGCTGTTCACGGAAGGTGAGCGCACCGATCGCGGGCTGGAGTTCCGCATCGCGGAGACCATCCGCGAGAAGCTCACCCTGGAGCTCAATCAGGAAGTGCCTTACGGCGTCGCCGTCGAAGTGGAGAAAGCCGAGGAGGCCGAGGGCCGGCTCGACATCGCCGCGGTCATCTGGGTGGATCGGGCGGGGCAGAAGCCCATCGTCATCGGCCCCAAGGGCGAGCGGCTGAAGCGGGTGGGGCGCTCGGCCCGGCTCGAGCTCAACCGCCTCCTCGGCAAGCGCCTGCACCTCGAGCTGTGGGTGAAAGTGCGGGAGAACTGGGCGGATAATGCCCGCGACCTCCGCCATCTGGGCCTCGAGGATTCTCACACGCGGCGCGAGGGCTTGTGTCGTACATCCCATGCGCCGGGCACAGCTGACGCCCGGCTACATCCTGCATCACCAGCCGTATCGGGATACCAGTCGCATCCTCGAGGTGCTGTCGCGCGACTTCGGCCGGCTCACGGTGTTCGCGCGCGGCGTGCGCGGGCCGAAGGCGAAGCTGGCTTCGCTGCTGCAGCCCTTCCGTCTGCTGCTGCTGCTCTGGAGCGGTCGCGGCGAGTCACCGCAGCTCACCGGCGCGGAGGCGGGCGGCGAGCACGCGCCGCTGCCGGCGGCCAACCTGATGGCTGCCTTCTATCTCAACGAGCTGCTCATGAAGCTCACCACGCGCCACGACCCGCTGCCGGGGCTGTTCGAGCTCTATCACGGCACGCTCGAGGCATTGAAAGCGCGGGGAAGCGTCGAGCCGGCGCTGCGCATCTTCGAGAAGCGCCTGCTCGAGCTGCTCGGCTACGGGCTCGATCTCGAGACGGACGCACAGACCGGTGGCGGCATAGAGCCCGACGCGCACTATCTTTTTCGCCTCACGCGCGGCATGTTGCGCACCGCTGCGGACGCACCGGGGGCAGTCTGGGCCGTTCCGTGATCAGTCTCGCGCGCGAGCAGCTCGCGGACCGCCGCGAGCTCGAAGATGCGCGGCTGCTGCTGCAGGTCGCGCTGTCCCACGTTCTGGAAGGCCGCGAGCTCAACACGCGCACCGTCGCGCGCGCCCTCGTGCGCCGGGAGTCAAGACAATGATGAATCGATTCATCTCGCTGGGTGTCAACATCGATCACGTCGCGACGCTGCGCCAGGCGCGTCGTGCCCGCTATCCGGATCCGGTGCATGCGGCGCTCGCGGCGGAATTCGCGGGTGCGGACAGTATTACGCTGCATCTGCGGGAGGACCGCCGCCACATCCAGGTGCAGGATGTTCGTGCCATGCGCGACATGCTCAAGACGCGCATGAATCTCGAGATGGCCGTGACGGACGAGATGCTCGAGATCGCGCGCGCGGTGCGGCCGCCGGATTGCTGCCTCGTGCCCGAGCGGCGGCAGGAAGTGACCACCGAAGGCGGTCTGGACGCGGCCGGGCAGATGCAGCGCCTCAAGGAGGCGACTTCGGTGCTCATCCATCACGGTGTCCGCGTATCGCTGTTCATCGATCCGGACGCTCAGCAGGTGGAGGCTGCTGCGCAGATCGGCGCGCCCGTCGTGGAGCTGCACACCGGGGCCTATGCCGATGCCGCCGGCTCGCGCCAGGCGACCGAGCTCGAGCGGCTGCGCGCCGCGGCGAAGCTCGCTTCGAGCCTGGGCCTGAAGGTTCACGCGGGACACGGCCTCAACTACCACAACGTGCAGCCGGTGGCGGCGATCGAGGAGGTCGTCGAGCTCAACATCGGTCATGCCATCATCGCGCGTGCGGTGTTCGATGGCCTCGGCGTCGCCGTGCGGGAGATGAAGGCCCTGATGGTGGCGGCGCGGGCATGAACCTGCTGGTCTTCGACATCGAGACCGTGCCCGACGTCGAACTCGGCCGCCGCATCCACGGCCTCGGCGATCTGTCCGACGAGGAGGTGGCGAAAGCGATGTTCACGCTGCAGCGGCAGGCATCCGGCAGCGACTTCCTGCCCCACGAGCAGCAGCGCGTCGTCGCCATCTCCTGCGTGCTGCGCAGCCGGGATGGGCTCAAGGCGTGGAGTCTCGGCGAGCCCGGCTCCCCGGAGACCGAACTCGTCGAGCGGTTCTTCGACGGCATCGAGCGCTTCACGCCCGACCTCGTGTCCTGGAACGGCGGCGGCTTCGACCTGCCGGTGCTGCACTATCGCGCGCTCAAGGCCGGCGTGCAGGCTTCCCGATACTGGGAGACCGGCGACGACGATACGAGCTTCCGGTACAACAACTACCTCAGCCGCTACCACTGGCGGCATCTCGACCTCATGGACGTGCTCTCCGGCTTCCAGCCGCGCGCGCGCGCCTCGCTCGCGGATGTCGCAGGCCTGCTCGGTTTCCCGGGCAAGCTCGGCTTCTCCGGTGCGAAGGTGTGGGATGCCTATCTGGCAGGAGACATCGTCGGCATTCGCCGCTACTGCGAGACCGACGTGCTCAACACGTATCTCATCTATCTGCGCTTCGAGATGATGCGGGGCCGGCTCTCGCGCGAGCGGCACGCGGAAGAGCAGGAGAAGGTGCGCGCCATGCTGAGAGCCGGCACCGAGCCGCACTTCGCGGAATTCCTGAGCGCCTGGGACGCGGGCGGTTGAGCGCAGTCCCGGCCGTCGAGACCGGCTCGGTGATCGCGCTCACGCACGAGGGCGAAGGCATCGTGCGGGAAGGCAAGACGGCTTTCGTAGCCGGCGCGCTCCCGGGAGAGCGCATCCGTTATCAGCGGACCAGGCGTCGCAAGCAGCACGACGAGGCGCGGCTGCTGGAAGTGCTGGAACCCGCGCCGGACCGCGTGAAGCCCCGCTGCGCGCATTTCGGGGTCTGCGGCGGTTGCACGCTGCAACACCTGGATCCGTCCTCGCAGATCGGCATCAAGGAGCAGGAGCTGCGCGACGGCATCCAGCGCATCGCGAAGGTGGAGCCGCAGTCGTGGCTCGCGCCCATGCGCGGCCCCGAATGGGGCTACCGCCGGCGGGCGCGCCTGGGTGCCCGTTATGTATCGAAAAAGGGACGAGTGGTCGTCGGGTTCCGCGAGCGCATGGCACCCTACGTCGCGGCGCTCGAGCGTTGCGAGGTGCTCACGGAGCCGGTCGGCGGGCTCATCATGCCGCTCTCGGCGCTCATGACCTCGCTCGACATCCGGGAGCGCGTCCCGCAGATCGAAGTGGCCGTGGCGGACGACGCGATCGCCCTGGTCCTGCGCGTCATGGAAGCGCCCACCTCCGCGGATCTGGAGCGGCTCCGCCGCTTCGAGCAAGAGCACCGGCTGCGGTTTTATCTGCAGCCGGGAGGTCTCGACACGGTGCGGCGCCTCGACGGTGCGCCCGCCGGGGAGCCGTCGCTGCACTATGCCTTGCCCGGCTTCGGACTCGAGCTGGAATTCGCGCCGACGGATTTCATCCAGGTGAATGGCGCGATCAACGCCGCGCTCGTCGAGCGTGCCGTGGAGTTGCTGGAGCCGGACGCGGGCTCGAATGTCCTGGACCTCTATTGCGGCCTGGGCAATTTCACCCTGGCTCTGGCCCGCCGTGCCGGCCGGGTAGCGGGGGTGGAGGGCGACGCGCAGCTCATCGAGCGCGCCCGCCACAATGCGCGCCGCAACGGCATCGGCAACGTGGAATTCCATGTCGGCAATCTGGCCATTCCCCCCGGGGACGGCACCCCCTGGCTCGCCTCCGGGTATACCCACGTCCTCCTCGACCCGCCCAGGGTGGGGGCCCAGGAGATGTTGCCGACCGTGGCACGTTTCTCGCCTCGGCGGGTGCTGTATATTTCCTGCCATCCGGGGAGCTTGGCCCGCGACATCGGAATGCTGGTCCACGATCATGGATTCGTCCTGCGCGCCGCCGGCGTGCTCGACATGTTTCCTCACACCGCGCACGTGGAGTCCATAGCCGTTCTGGAGCCCGGACGACGCGGGAGCCGCGCATGACTCTCGGCCCGCTGATGATCGACGTAGCCGGCAAGGCCCTCACCGCCGAGGATCGTGAGCTGCTCAGGCATCCGCTGGTCGGCGGGGTGATTCTGTTCACCCGGAACTACGACGATCCCGCCCAGCTCACCGAGCTGGTCTCGAGCATCCATGCCGTGCGCTCGCCGTCTCTGCTCGTAGCGGTGGACCACGAAGGCGGTCGCGTGCAGCGTTTCCGGCCGGGCTTCTCCCGGCTCCCGCCCGCGCGGCGCATCGGCCACGAGTTCGACATCGATCCGCGCGCCGGGCTCGATCTCGCCCGTCGGCTGGGCTGGCTCATGGCGGCGGAGCTCCGTGCCTGCGGAGTAGACCTGTCTTTCGCGCCCTGCGTCGATCTCGACTACGGCGTCAGCGAGATCATCGGGGATCGCTCCTTCCACAGGCGACCGGACGCAGTCGCGCAGCTCGCCACGTCGTACATGCACGGCATGCGCGATGCCGGCATGGCCGCGACTGCAAAGCATTTCCCCGGCCATGGGGCCGTGGTGGCCGATACGCATCTCGCCGTCGCCACGGACCGGCGGCCGCTGGTCGACCTGGATGAGGACCTCACGCCGTACCGCCGCCTCATCGCCAACGGCCTGCCGGCGGTGCTGGCTGCTCACGTGCTCTTCCCGGAAGTCGATGCAGCGCCGGCCAGTGTGTCGTCGCGCTGGATCGAGGACGTGCTGCGGGGCGAGCTCAGGTTCCAGGGCGTCGTATTCACGGACGACATGTCGATGGCGGGGGCGGCAGTGGCCGGAGACATCGTCGAGCGTTCCCGCCGCGCACTGGACGCTGGCAGCGACATGGTGCTGATCTGCAACGACCGCTCAGCCGCCGTGAGCGCCATCGAGGGGTTGAAGGTCGAGCCGCAGCCCGCTTCGCACCTGAGGCTGGTGCGGATGCGTGGGCGCGATGGCATGCCGCACGGGGAACTGCTGGCCTCCGCGGAATGGCGCGCCTGTCAGCAAGCGCTCGCCCGCTGCGCAGCGCCGCCCGTCCTCAAGCTCACCGCAGGTGAAGCATGAGACTGTTTCGAAAGCCCGCGCAGTCTGCGCCCGGGCGGGAGAACTCGCCGTGAACAACTGGTCCGCCGAGGCGTGGCGCGACGTCGTGGAAAGCTCGCCCGAAGGCATCGTCATCTGCGATGCCACGGTGCCGGAAAGCCCCGTCATCTACGTCAACAACGCTTTCACGCAGCTCTGTGGCTATCCTGCCTCCGCGCTGCTGGGCTCGAATCTGCGCATGCTGCAGGGCACGGACCGTGAGCAGGAGTCGCGCCAGCGACTGCGCGAGGCGATGGCCAAGGGCGAGTCCTGCCGCGTGCTGATCCGCAACTACCGGCCGGACGGAACGCTTTTCTGGAACGAGACCACCGTGCAGCCAGTGCGTGATGCGGCGGGAAAGCTCACGCACTGGATCGGCTATCACCGCGACGCGGGCGGAAGGCTCAAGAGCGGCGAGCGCGCGACCTCGGGTCTGCCGCCCTGGCTGCGCGAGGACCGGATGACGGGCCTGCACTCCCGCGCCTATTTCGAAGACCTGCTGCAGCGCGACTGGCAGCTCGCCCAACGCGACTCCCACGAGATCGGTCTCGTGCTGTTCGACATCGACAATCTCGGGCCGTACAACGAGGCGTTCGACAAAATCGGAGGCGACGCGTGCATCCGCAGAGTGGCTCGCGTCATCGCTGGCTCCTACCGGCGTGGCAGCGATCTCGTCGGGCGCTGGGAAGGCGGAACGTTCGCGGTGTTGACTCAAGGCGAGGCGGCGGAGCGCGCAACTCAATACGCCCGCGTGGTCACGCAGCGCGTGCGCGACCTTCTGATACATCACCCTCGCGCGGGCAACGAGCGCTACGTCACCATGAGTGCCGGCGTGGCGAGCCTCGTGCCGCCGCGCGAGCTGGCACTCGACGCTTTGTTGAACGCCTGTCGCACGACGCTCAAACGGGCCAAGGCGCAAGGCAAGAACTGGGTGGCGACCGCCGAGGCGACGGATTTCAAATGAACCGTGGGTCTAGCGACCGGCGGGGCGGGCGCCCTGCGCAGGCGTCACGAGCGCGATGACTCCAAAGGCCGGGTGGTCGTAGTAGTTCCGCTCGTAGAACTTCACCCGCCGGCTCTCGTTGAGAGTGAAGGTGGTGCCAGGGGCGGCGCCCGCGCCTGCAGGCGGCGTGGAAGGCGAATAGGAGAGCGCCAGCCCGAGATGCAGATACTGCCCCCGCTCCAGTGACACGCTGCCGGTCAGCCCTGCGGCTTCGAGCCCGATCTGGTCGATGCGCACGCCGCTGCGCCGTCCCCAGGCGCTGGCCGTCTGCGTCCAGGCCACGTGCGCGATCGGCACGTATATGCCCGTGGATTTCAGCTTGCTCTCGACGTCGTTCAGCTGGAACGTCGAGGCCGGCAGCTTCTGGACGAGCCGGCCGAGCTGGCTGCCGCCGCCGGTGCCTTCGGGGCTGCTTGCCGCGACACCCGTCGCGGAGGCTTCGGCGCTCCAGTTTTCGGCACCGCCCTGAGCGGAGCTGGCGCGGAAGATGACGAGCTCGATGTTGTAGGTCGTGGCGGCCTGCTGGGACTGGGCAGCCCCTCCGGAGAGCCCGAGCGCGGCAGCCGCGATGATGAACGCGCGTCGCTTCATGAGTGGCGGGATGATAAACCGGCCGGCCTTCGCGGCATAGTCGAGCCCAGCTGCGACAGCAGACGCCCGGCGAATTCGAAGCGCGCTTCCTCGCTGGCGAGCGGTCGCGACACCCGCAGTTTCAGCGGACCCTCGAGCCGGTATTCCTTCGGCGCCTTCTGGATCATCGCCACCACCGCCACGGGATCGATGGAGTTCTTCTCCTCGAACGACAGATAGCCGCCCTGCGGTCCGAGGTCCAGGCGGCGGACGCCCAATGCGCGGGCCTGCAGCTTCAGGCGTGCGATGCGCAGCAGGCTCTGCGCAGCGGGGGGCAACGTGCCGAAACGGTCGATCATCTCGGCGGTGAGCTCGTCGAGCGCCGCGCCATCCTGCGCGCCGGCGATCTGCTTGTAGAGCGAGAGGCGCACGTGCACGTCTGCGATGTAGGCGTCGGGAATGAACGCCGGCAGGCGCAATTCCACTTCGGTAGTGGCGGCGAGCGGCTGGTCGAGCTGCGGCTGCCGGCCCTCCTTCAGCGCCTTCACCGCCTGCTCGAGCATGTCGAGGTACATCGCGAGGCCGATCTCGGTCATCTGGCCGCTCTGCTGCTCGCCGAGCAGCTCGCCCGCGCCGCGGATCTCGAGGTCGTGCGTGGCGAGCACGAAGCCCGCGCCGAGCTCCTCCATGGACTCGATGGCTTCCAGCCGCTTGGCCGCATCCTCGCTGAGCGCCGCCCGCGGCGGAGCGATGAGGTAGGCGTAGGCGCGGTGATGCGAGCGGCCGACGCGGCCGCGCAGCTGATGCAGCTGCGCAAGGCCGAACTTGTCCGCCCGGTTGATCATGATGGTGTTCGCGGTGGGTACGTCGATGCCGCTCTCGATGATGGTGGTGCACACCAGCAGGTCGAAGCGGCGGTGGTAGAAATCCACCATCAGCTGCTCGAGGTCGCGCTCGCGCATCTGGCCGTGGCCGATGCGTACGCTCGCCTCGGGGATCAGCGCCTGTACGTCCGCGGCGATCTTCTCGATGGTCTTCACCTCGTTGTGCACGAAGTAGATCTGGCCTCCGCGGCGCAGCTCGCGCAGCGCCGCTTCGCGCAAGGCTGGGCCGTTCCATTCGATCACGAACGTCTTGATGGCGAGCCGCTCCGCCGGCGGCGTGGTGATCAGCGACAGGTCCCGAAGCCCGCCCAGCGCCATGTTGAGCGTGCGTGGGATCGGTGTCGCGGTGAGGGTGAGCACGTGCACCTCGGCGCGCAGCGCCTGCAGTCGTTCCTTGTCGCGCACGCCGAAACGGTGCTCCTCGGCGACGATGATCAGCCCGAGGTCCTTGAAACGGGGATGCGCATGCAGCAGCCGGTGCGTCGCGATCACGATATCCACGGTGCCGCGCTCGAGACCGTCGATGGTGGCCTGCGTCTCTTTTCCGGTACCGAAGCGCGACAACGCCTCGATGCGCACCGGCCAGTCGGCGAACCGGTCGCGGAAATTCGCGAGATGCTGGTGAGCGAGGAGGGTGGTGGGCACGAGCACCGCCACCTGCCTGCCTGCCTGCACCGCAGCGAACGCGGCTCGCATGGCGACTTCCGTCTTGCCGAAGCCCACGTCGCCGCACACGATGCGGTCCATCGGGCGATCGCTCTCGAGGTCGCGGAGCACGCTGGCGATGGCCTGGGCCTGATCGTCGGTCTCCTCGAAGGGGAATGCGTTGGCGAACGCACGATACTCCAGCTCGCGCAGCGGCAGCTTGAGTCCCTGCTGCGCGCGGCGGCGCGCATAGAGATCGAGGAGCTCCGCGGCCACGTCGCGTACCTGTTCGGCGGCGCGTTTGCGGGCCTTGGCCCACTGATCCGTGCCGAGCTTGTGCAGCGGTGCGCTTTCCGGTGCCGCACCGGTGTATCGCGCGACCAGGTGCAGGGAATGCACGGGCACGTACACACGGTCGCCGTCGAGGTACTCGAGTACCAGGAATTCACCCTGCTGCCCTGCGACTTCCATGGGCTGCAAGCCCACGTATCGCCCGACGCCGTATTCCTCGTGCACTACCGGGGCACCGGGAGAGAGGTTCTGCAGATCGCGCAGGATGGCCTCGGGATCGAGGGCGGCGCGCTTGCGACGCCGTTCCTGCCGGGCTCGCGCACCGAAGAGCTGGGCTTCCGATACGACGGCCAGCGGTGGGCTCGTCAAAGTGAGCCCCGTGACGTCCGGCGCCGTGGTGATGGCGAGCCGGGCGGTGCCGCCGGCGAAGGCCTCCCAATCGGGCACAGCGTCGACGGTGCGACCGTGCGCCCGCAGCATCTCCTGCAGGACTTCGCGGCGGCCCGCAGAATCCGCAGCGATGAGCACGCGGCCGCCGAATTCCTTCAGGAAGCGGTCGAACGGCGCGAACGGCTGTTCGGCACGGGTGTCGATGCGGATCTCGCGTGGCGCCGCCGTCGGGAAGTTGTGCAACTCCGCGGAAACGGCCGGCTCCGCGTCCGCCTTGAACGCTTCCAGCGTGA
>JBGAIL010000071.1:0-23147 GCA_044225565.1 Steroidobacteraceae bacterium
GCCGGGAGAGATAGGCTTCCTGCAACTCCTTCGACGAGCCTTCGTCCAGCCACCGCGAAGCTTCTGGATAGCGCACGCCCGGATGACCCTCGACGAACATCGTCCGGCTGCGCTCGAGGAAGAACGGGATCTCCCCGCCCGCCGCCACTTGCGAATGGCTCGCGAGGATCTGCTCGATCAGCGTGGTGCCGCTCCTCGGCAGGCCCACGATGAAGATCGGGCGGAAGGACTCGGAACCCGACGCCGCCAGCCTCTCGATGAGCGCCGGAGCGAAAGTCTCGATCAGCGCGTCGACGTAACGGGTGAAGGCCTCGGGCAGATATTCCCCTTCCCGACGCTGCAGCGCGTTGGCCTCGTGAAACTGGTGCATCGCCCGCTCATGCTCTCCAACGGCATCCAGATGCTTGCCGAGGGCATAGCGCAGGAACGCCTCCGCTTCCGGCTGAAGGTGCTGCGTTTCGAGTAGGGACTCGGCGCGTTCGCGCAACGCCGGGTGATCGGCTCGGAAGGCACGGCTGCGAATGGCGCTCGCCAGCGCCAGGTTGTGATCCGGTTTCAGTCTCAGCGCTTCGCGGTACGCCGCCGCGGCTGCATCGAACTCCCCTCTTTCCTCCAGCAGAGCCCCCAGGTTGTGATGCACGTCCGGGTGATCGGGATTCTCGCGGAGCGCAGCTCGCAGCCCTTCGATGGCCTCCTCGTAGCGATCCAAAGCCCGCAGGATCATGGCGAGCTCGACCCGCAGCTCCATTTGCGCCGGGTCCCGGTCCACGGCGAGTCGCACCCATTCGAGCGCCTCTTCGCGCGAGCCCACGAAGCAGAGGCTGCGCACGAGCCGCTGCAGCAGCTTGAGATCGTCCGGTTTCAGGTTGAGAGCATGCTGGAAGTGCTCGATCGCTTTCTCGTGACGATTCTCTTCAGCGGCAATGCGCCCCAGCAGCACCGGCGCGCGATGATCCGCGCGGTTCAGCTGCAAGGCCGCCTCCAGATGAGAGCGGGCCTCGGCAAGCTTGTTCTCGGTGAAATACAAGGTGCCCAGATTCAGCCGCGCGGCGTGGGAGCCCGGGTTCAGGGTGAGGCTGCGCAGGAACGCGCTCTCGGCACTGCCTTTCTCGTTCGTGCGGTGCAGCGCGATGCCCAGGTGCAGCCAGGCATCCGCATTGCGCGAATCACGCTCCAGGATCCGACGGTAGCTCGAGATCGCCGCCGGAAAATCACCGCGCTGCTGCGCCGCCATGGCCTCGAACAAGGCCGCCCTGACGCTTTGGGGGTTCGGCTCCACGGATTTCATGATGTTGACCTGCTCAAGGTTCCGCGCTCATCGATCGGGGGGCCGGCTCCGCCTCGAGCTCACCGAGGCCGCTCAGAAGTTGAGCCTCGAACCGGCGCCAACGGCCCACGGCTCCCCGATGCACCGGACGACGTATCTGCGAAGCCGTGGGTGTGAGAACGGCGCGGCGGTTGCGCTCGGGCGCCAGACAAGCGCCATCCCATTCCAGGCCGAGATGGTCGAGCAGGCGACGGCATTCCCGCTGGGGGTTCTCCACCAGCGCCTCGTACTGCACCTCGCACAGGCCGGGGAGATCGAGGCTGCGCCAGTGCGCCATGAGCCGTCGATAGCTGCGATGGTAGTGGGCAAGCCATTGCAAGTCGGTCGCGTAGCCGTGCGAGAGATGGAAGACCTGAGTGTAGATCGAAGCGCAGGTATCGTAAGGATCGCGCCGGCAATGAATGATCCGGGCGTGGGTGAACAGCGCGGTGATCAGGCCGACGTGCTCGAAATTGTGCGGATTCTTGTCGAGGATGCGCCGCGCCCCGCCCGCCTTCGCGGCGACGTGCTCGAGATATCGCCCGGCGAGCTGACCGAAGAGCGCCCGCGGGACGTGCCGTGAAAAGCGACCGTCCGCCGCCGTGAACCGGCGCTCGAACTCGGCTGCGATGCGCGGCAGGTCGGAGCGCTCGCCCGCGCCGTACACGGCGGGATGTGCGCTGAGCATCTGCTCGACGAGCGTCGTGCCCGAGCGCGGCAGGCCGACGATGAAGACCGGCGCCGGGCTCGAATGGCCTTGGCGCGCCAGGTGCGCCCGGTAGTCGGCCGTCCAGTTGCGGATCGCTCTGTCGACCTGATCCTGCCGTGCCTCGGGCCGGTAGTCGAAGCCGTTCTCGATGCCGAGCTCTCGCTGGATGGCATTTCCCTGCTCGTAGCTGCGAAACGCATCGTCGTGAGATCCGAGATGCTCCTGAACGCGGGCCAGCGTGAAAAGGAGATCGCGCCGCTGTGGAGCGCGCAATGCCGGATCCGTCAGCCGGCTCTTCAATCGTGTCTCGCCGAGAGCCGGAAGATCGTAGCACTCCAGATCCGCAAGCATGAGCAAGGCGTCCGGCTCGCTCACGCCCGCATCGAGAGCGTGCATCAATACCTTCCGTGCCAGCGCAAACGATCCTGTGGCCCGATGCGCCCGGGCAAGCGTGAGCAGCGCGGCGGCATGGCGTGGCACGGACTCGAGCACGCTCGCGCACAGGCGAATCGCCTGCTCGACCTCTCCATTTTCCAGATGAGCGGCAGCGAGCTCCGCCAACGCATCCACGCATCGCGGGTCGAGTGCGACGCTCGCCTCGAGCTCCTGCAGGGCTGCGCTCGTATCCTGAATGGCGAGCAGCGCCTTGCCATGCCCCAGACGGGCGCGCGCATCGTTCGGGGCCAGGCGCACTATCTGTCCGAAGCAGGCTTCCGCAGCGACCCACGCTCCACGGGCTGCGAATGCCGCCGCCAGCTCGCGTTGCGCCTGGAGCGAGGTGGGCGCCAGGCGGACCGCGCTGCGCAAGGCCTCGAGTTGCGGGTCGGATTCCACGACTTCACCCAGGATGGAGCCCACCCTCCACCACGGTTGGCGGAAGAGGGCTGCTCTTCGTCCGCTTCAGCAACACGCTGGATACCCAGGTGCGGATTCCCTTGAACTGCTGGGCGATGCGGTCGCCCAGCGCCAGGTACGTCTCGGTGTCTGCCACGACGATCCTCAGGAGATAGTCGAACTCGCCGGTGACGAGGTCGCATTCCACCACCTGCGGAACCTGCGCGATCAGGCGCTCGAAGGCTCTGAGCTGTGCCGGGCCGGAAGCTTCGAGCTTCACCTGCACGAGAATCGTGACGCTGGGCCCGAGCGCCCCGTCTCGTATCAGGGCCCGGTAGCCCTCGATGACGCCCGTGCGCTCGAGACGCCGCAACCGCTTCGAGCAGGCGCTCTCGGAAAGGCCCACGCGGCCGGCGAGCACTGCATTGGTACAGCGCCCGTCGCTCTGCAACTGTTCCAGGATCCGCAGATCGACGGCATCGAGGCGCGGGCGCGGGCGCGGCGGCATGAGTGGAGAACCTCCTGCCACCGATTATGGCTCACGCAGCAGGATTTCACCGTCCCGCGGTTGCCGCGCGCCTGAAGATGGGCCGCGTTAGGCAGGTAGGGCCGCCTTCCATCTTCGTGCAGACCTCGGCGCCTGAAAACACGCGCACGCGGCAACCCTCCCGCTCCAGCGCCGCCTTCGTCTCAGGAAATCCCTCAACCATCACGCAATCCCGCGGGCCGACGGCCAGCACATTGACGCTCATGCCGCGACTGCGGTGGTATTCGCCTGGCGGCGCCTCGACGATCCGAACGCCGCGCGCCTCGAGCTCTTCGAGCAGCCTCACGGGCATCGACGACAGCAGGCCGAGCGCCAGGTTCGTATCCAGAAGGCTGACGAGAGACATGAGGTGCATGCAGTCCCTCCGGCCGCCCGCCACGGGCAGGTCGAACTGAAGTATGCGCACGCCCAACGGTTCGAGGATCGCCCTCAACTGCTCCACGCCGCTGGCATTGGTGCGAAATCCCCGCCCCACGAAGAGCGTGCTGGCATCGATCCAGAGGCAATCGCCGCCCTCCACCGTGCCGGGCGCCTCGATGCGGCCCAGGATGGGGATGCCCAGGCGCCGGTAGGCGCGCTCGTGCACGGCCTCCTCTCCCCGACGGAGCTCTTTCCCCATGCGCAGCAAGACCGCTCCCGCCGAGGCGACGAGCGACGTATCGTGCGTGTAGATCGCGTCGGCGAGCGTCTCGAGCGCCTCGTCCTCGAGGGATATCACCTCGGCGCCCGACGATTCCAGAACATCGACGAACGAGCGATGCTGAGAGCGGGCGGCGGCCAGGTCCACTCGGTCCAGATAATTCCACCGCACCGGGTCGGCCGACGCATTGGCTTTCCCAGGCGCGCAAACCAGCACTCGCGCGAGCGGCAGCACCATGCTGGCCGCGCCATAAGCCGCGATTTCAGGCGTTGGGTCACTCATTGCCTTGCACCCTGTGGAGATCGGGACGATCGGCTGCCAGCAGCTGGATCGCATCCGTATGCCGCAACGCCGTGCAGAACTCGCCATGGAGCGTGGCGACCGTGACGTCGTGCACCACTTCGGGATCGACGTCCGTGCCGTCGAGTTGCACGCGATTGGCGCACGCACAGGCGTCGTGCACCAGATAGGTGTCGTAGCCGAGGTTGTTCGACATGCGCACCGTCGTGGAAATGCACATGTTCGTGAAGAATCCCGCGATCACGAGACGGGCGATGCCCCTTCTCCGCAGCTCGAGCTCGAGCGGCGTGCCGATGAAGGCGCTGTTGACGTCTTTGCGGATCACGAGCTCGCCCGTGGCGGGCTCGAAGCCTTCCTTCAGCGCGCCGCCGGCCTTGTCCAGGCGCAACGGCGAGGCTACCTCGCGCGAGTCGTGTTGCGTGAAGATGACTGGCAGTCCGCGCTGCCGCCAGGGCTCCAGGACTTCCCGCAGCCGCGCTTCGGCCTGCGGGTTGTTGCGACGGCCGCGCGGACCGCCCCAGTGCTTCAGGTCGTCAACGCCCTTCTGCACGTCGATGAGCAGCAGCGCAGTGTCTTGGCCGAATCTCCCGATCATATGCCGTCACGTCCCGCAGTCCGGAGGAAGTGTGGAAAGCCTATTGAACGGGAATCGCAGAAGCTGCGCATTTGATCGGGTGCCGGGACGGAATCTATCTCGCTCGCCTGTGGATGGAACGGATATCGGCGACGTCGTTGGCGAGCTCACCCGCCCCCTCCGAGAAACCGCTTGTGAGTATTCCGCGTGATGCGGTGCATGAGCTCGAACAGCGAGCAGCCGAAGCTCGACGCCAGCTCCGCAGGCGTGATCTCCTGATCGCCCTGGCGGCCGAGCAGCACGACCTCCGACCCCACTTCGGCCTCAGCGACATCAGTGACGTCGATGACGGTGCTCTCGATGCCCCGCGGATAGTTGATTACCGGCGCTCGCTGGCCGCAGACGAGAACGTCGTGGAGCTTCGCTGCGGGAAATCCGTCGGAGAATCCCACCGGCATCACCGCCGCGCGCACGGCACCCCCGTGCTGCACGCCGCTGAGCGCCGCACCGTCAGGATGCTCTTGAATCTGGGCGATACGGCTCTTGATCGCGCGCACCACGGGCCTCGTCTGCGCCATGCCAGCCCACTCGCCCGGCAGGTGGCCCAGCAGCAGGCGGCCGGGGTCGACGGCGGTGTAGTGCAGATCCGGATAGCCCAGGATGAAACGGCTGCTGGCGAACAGCCGGTCGAAGCCCTGGAGCCCGGACTCTGCGGCGAGAACGCAAGCCCGATCCATGGTTCGCCCCTGCCGGCGCGCTGCATCCCGATCCTCTGGATCGATGGGGTGGGCATATATCCCGCGCACGCGCAGATTCGATGCACGTCGCAGCGCAGCGAAAGCCTCACGCCACTGGCT
Organism: Steroidobacteraceae bacterium; assembly: GCA_044225565.1. Taxonomy (GTDB): domain Bacteria; phylum Pseudomonadota; class Gammaproteobacteria; order Steroidobacterales; family Steroidobacteraceae; genus CAVXAE01. The sequence continues at coordinate 5,768 of JBGAIL010000071.1, forward strand.
TTCGATGAAGCCATAGCGGGCCGCCCCGCAGTCGATCTTTAGATACACGTCCACCGACCGCGGCAGCGCGGCGAATGCCGCCAGGCTCGGGAAGTCGTGCACCGAAACGATCACGTTCCGCAGCGTTGCGACGGCGGCAGCCTGCTCCGGCAGCGTCGACGCGAAGAGCAGGATCGGCAACTCGAGGCCCGCCTGGCGCAGGAGCGGCACGTCGTACGGATCGGCCACCGCGAGCGCGTCCACGCCGGCTGCCGCGAAAGCTCGGGCCACGGGGACACGACCGCATCCGTAGGCATCGGCCTTCACGCAGCCGAACAGCTTCACGCGCGGGCCGATCAGGCTGCGGGTAAGCTGCACGTTGTGCGCGATCGCATCCAGATCGATCTCCGCCCAGGCCGGACGCGACAGCTCAATCATGGCTTGCGGGTGCGGCGCTGCGTTCGATGCCGATCGTCGAGTAGAAGTGCTTCATGTAGGCGGAGCGACTATCCCCTTCCGCGCTCATCCGCGCACGCAGGCGCCGCGTCTCCGGCTCGTCCACCGCTCCGTCACGAATCACTACTCCGTACACGTCGCGCGCGTACTGCGGAGTGATCAGCTCATCCATCACGTCAGCGAGAATCTTTCCGGCATCGCGCTCGAGCGGGTTGCCGTGCCCGCCTCCGCCCGCCTGGACGTGCTGAATGACGTCTCCGCGCTTGAGCTTCACCCCTTCCATCGGGCAGGTGGGCAGCAGCTTCTGATCACGGCCGGGATTGAGGATGTTCCACGAAGGCGTGCCGGGCAGCCCGCCAGCCAGCCCGTAAGGCAGCACGGCACGACGGTCCGAGCGCAGGTCGAGATTCATCTCCTCCGTCAGCACGCGAAAAGCGCGCGTATGGGCGTATCCGCCGCGGAAGCGGCCGGGACCACCGGAATTCGGCACGTACCCGTAGCAGGAGATCTCTATGGGCAGCGTCGACTCGATGACCTCGATCGGCTGGTTGGTGCCATTGCCCGCGAGGTTCGACACGCCTTCCAGCCCGTCAGCTGCGTTCCGCCCGCCCCAGCTCCCGAGCAGGCAGGTGAACATCACGAACGGCTTGCCCGCATCGTCACGTCCGCCGAAGCACATGGCCGTCGGCCCGCCTTCGCAGGCGGCCGGGATGCGCTCGGGCGCGGCCTGAGCGAGCGCGCCGAAGAGTACGTCCAGCATGCGATAGGCGATGATGCCGCGTGAGGCGCAGGCGGCCGGCTCTCGCGGATTGACTATGGTGCCCGGCGGCGCGATCAGGCTGATGGGCCGCGTGAACCCCTGGCAGTTGGGGATCGGAGCACGCGCCATGCAGCGCACGGCCACGTACGCCATGGACTTCGTGGTGGCGACCGGACCATTGATGGCGGCCTTCACCTGCGCAGAGGTCCCCGTCCAGTCGATCGACACGTCGCTGCCCGAGATGGTGAGCGTCACCTTGAAGCGGATCGGCTCCGGCTTCTCGCCGAGGCCGTCGATCCAGTCCTCGAATTCGTAGACGCCATCGGGCAGCGCCGCGATCTCCTCCCGCATCAGGAACTCGGCATGATCGTGCAGCGCCTCGACGTAGCGCTCGAATTCCTCCGGCCCGTACTTCTCCACGATCTGCAGCAACCCGCGTTCGCACGTGCTGCATGCCGCGAGTTGCGCGCTGAGGTCACCCATGACGTGCACTGGCAGGCGCACGTTTTTCTCCAGGATGTCGAACATCGTGCGATTGGGCACGCCGGCCTCGTACAGCTTCAGCGTCGGGATGCGCAGCCCTTCCTGATACACCTCGGTGGTGTACACGGTCATGCTGCCGGGCGAGTTGCCGCCGATATCGCACTGGTGCCCGAGCGTCGCCGCGTAGCCGACCAGCCGCTCGCCGGAGAACACCGGCTTGACGACGAAGACGTCGGGCAGGTGCATGCCCCCCGAACTGTACGGATCGTTGGAGATGAACACGTCGCCGGGGCGCGTGGTCGGGCCGTACTCCTCGACGATGCGCCGCATCGCATCCGGGAACGAGCCGAGGTGGATGGGCGCGGTGACGCCTTGCGCGATGAAGCGCCCCTGCCGGTCGCAGACGGCGGTGGAGAAATCCAGGCCGTCGCGCAGCGTGATCGAATAGGACGTGCGCAGGATCACCAGCGCCATCTCGTCGGCGATGGTGCTCAGCGCGTTCGTGATGACCTCGAGGGTCACGGGGTCGATTCGGGGCTTCATCGGCCGATCTCCCGATCCAGGACGCGGATCTCGATGTTCGCGGCAGAGTCGATGCAGGCGCGGCAGCCCGGAGGCACGACACAGGTCGCGTCGTATTCCTCGATGATCACAGGGCCGTCGACGGGGTTGCCCGACAGGTCCCCGCGCGAGATGACGGGCGTGTCGATCGTGCCTGCCTGGGGACCGAAGTAGGCGCTGCGTCGCGGGCCGTCGCGCATCGTCGCGGCACCGGCCCGCGTGCGCAGAACGGAACGGGGGTCGAACCGACCCGCGGCGCATGATCGCTCGTGCGCTGACCCGCACGTTGACGAGCTCCTGGCTGGCCGACCCGTTTGTGCCCATAGGTGCGCTCGTGCTCTTCGTGGAACGCTTCGACCAGTCTCTGCAGCGAGACGGGGCTGACTGCCCCTTCCGCCATCGGCACGCTGAGCTCGAACGACTGCTCGAGGTAGCGCAAGTCCGCGTAGCGGCGCGTGTGGATCGCGTCACGCCCGTGTCCATCACGCTCCAGCTGCGCGATCACATTGCGCTCGAGCTGCCGATAGGCTTCGCCGATCTCGTGCGGATCATGGTTCTCGAGGTTGCCGAGCAAGGTGCGCTGCGCATCGTATTCCGCATCCGACAGCAGCAGACCCAACGCGCTGAATACGCCGGGCATGGGCGGAATGAGCACTCGTTTGATGCCGAGTACGCGCGCGATCTCCAGGGCCATCACCGGGCCATTGCCGCCGAACGCGCAAAGCGTGTAGTCCCGCGGATCGCGTCCTCGGTAAGTGGTGACGGCGCGACGGTGCCCGAACCATGTTCGATCCGGCGATGGTGAAGACGCCGTGGTAGACCCGCATCCAGCAAGCTCTTGCCCAGAGGCTCGGCCACCTGCGCCTGCATGGCGGCGCGTGCCTGAGCCGAATCCAGATGCACGGCGCCGCCGGCCAGATATTCCGGGTTGAGATAGCCGAGCACGACCAGCGCATCGGTGAGCGTCACCGTGCGGCCTCCCGCGGCGTAGCACACGGGGCCGGGAACCGAGCCCGCGCTCTGCGGGCCGACGTGCATCTGTCCGCCCTTGTCCATCCACACCAGGCTGCCGCCGCCGGCGCCGATCTCCGAGACGTCGATCACCGGCAGCTTGATCGGATAGCCGCCGCCGGCCGCGAGACGGCTCGAGAGATTGATGCCGGTGCCGATCTCGTACTCGGTGGTGCGGGCCGGCTCGCCGCCCTCGACGATGGCGGCCTTGGCCGTGGTACCGCCCATGTCGAGCGTGATCAGGTTGGCCACGCCCGCGCGCTTCGCCACGCGGGCCGCAGCGATGACACCGGCAGCCGGGCCCGATTCGAGAATGGTGACCGGCTTCTCCGCGACGGCCCGCGCGCTCATCAGGCCGCCGTTCGATTGCATGACCTGCAAGGGTCGGCGGATACCGATCTCCTCGAGCTTCGCGCTCAGCGCGCCGAGATAGCGGGTGACCACGGGACCGAGCAGCGCGTTCACTACGGCGGTGGAGGTCCGCTCGTACTCGCGAATCTCGGGCAGGATCGCATGCGAGCAGGTGACGTAGGTGCCGGCAGGCATCACCTCGCTCACCAGTCTGGCGACCGCCTTCTCGTGGATGGGGTTGACGTATGCGTTGATGAGGCAGATGGCCACCGCCTCGACGCCTTCGTCCCGTAACCGCCGCGCGGCCTCGAGCACCGATGCCTCATCGAGCGGCACGCGAATCTCGCCACGGGCACCGACACGCTCGACCACCTCGAGACAGAGCCTGCGCGGAATGAGCGCAGCCGGCTTCTCGTAGTCCGGGTTGTACATCTCGGCGATGCGGTTGCGACGCAGCCCGAGGACGTCACGGAACCCCTGGGTGGTGAGCAGCCCTGTCTTTGCTCCCTTGTGCTCGAGAACTGCATTGGTCGCGACGGTGGTGGCGTGCGTGACGCTCTCCACGTCCGTCGCTCGAGCGCCCAGCTCTTGCAGCGCTGCCTCCATGCCCAGGATGATCCCTCGCCCGTAGTCGTCCGGCGTGGAAGGCGTCTTGCGCACCTGGATGGAGCCGTCCACTCCGAGGAACACGATGTCGGTGAACGTGCCTCCGATATCCACTCCGACCCGATAGCCATCGCTCGCTTGCAACTCTCTGCTCTCCAGGTGCTTTTCCACGGAGAAAATTAGTAACAAGCTTTCCGGGGATCCTCCAACGAGTTTTGCTGGGCGGGCTTGTAGAAAATCTGTGGGGGCGCGAATTTTCCCCCGGACGCAGTGGCAGTGTCGCGACCCCTTACACCGCGCTAGAGCCGCTTGCGGACACTCAACGTGACGAACTGCCCCACCAGATCCACATAGGAGGTATTGCTCGGGACGCCGCTCAGGTAGTAGTTGCCCCAGAACGGAGCCCCTTCGTCGAAGACGTCGTCCACGGTCAGCGTCACCTGAGTGCCCGCGAGGAGACCGGTGGTGCCCGCGGAACGCTTGTCGAAGTCGTAGCTCACCGTGAGGTCGGTTCTCGTGTAGGCATCGATCCGCGCGAGGTCCTCGTAGGTGTTGCGCAGGTGGCTGGTATAGCTCGTGATCAGGTTGAAGTTCCACGGCCCGATCTCGTTGCCCAGCATCAGGTTGCTGCGAAAGCGGGGCACCACGTCGAAAGACGTCCGGCCGAGGGCGCTCTGCACGCCCGAGCCGTCGCGATCGTCGAACTCGAACTTGGTGGTGAAGGTGTTGTACGAGGCGACGCTCCAGCGTCCGAAGCGGGTCGCCTCCGAGACGTACTCCACGTTGACATCGATGCCCTGCACTTTCCGGGTCGCCGCGTTCGTGACCGGGTTGCGCACCTCCGTGATGCGCCCGACCGGCTCGCCCGGCAACGACACCGGATCGCGCGTCACCTCGCCCGGAGCGATGCCCGAGACGACCGCCTGGGCCGACGGATAGATGAACGCCTCGGTCTGATCCAGGCTCCACAGATCGGTCGTGAGCGTCAGGCCCGGCAGCGCCGGTGGCTTGATGATGAAGCCGAGGTTGACGTACTCGCCCTCGGTCGGCGCGAGATCCGGATTCCCTCCCGAGATCGACGTGATGTCGTACTGGATCGGATTGCCGTTCTCATCGAGGATCGAGGGGTCCTGAACGGGCAGGATGTCGAACGAGGTGCCGGGCACCAGGTCGAACACGGAAGGCGCGAGGAAGCTCTCGCTGTAGGAAGCACGAACCGCGAGCACCCCGCTCTCGAACGGCTCCCACCGCAGCGCCGCGCGCGAGACCGTCGCGCTGCCGAAATCGCTGAACTTTTCCCGCCGCGCAGCGAGCGTCAGCGAAAGATCCCGCACGCCCGGAAAGTTGTATTCCTTGCTCGCGATGGGAATTCCCGCCTCGACGAAATAAGCATCGACGTCGCGATCGATGGCATAGCTCGAATCGTTGAGGTAGGTGAGCGAGATCGAGTCGTGGAACGTGTTGAGCGCTTCATCGAGCCGTCCGCTCTCTCCCTGCGTGCGGGTCTCGAACCCGAGCGCGGTGCCGAGCCTGCCGGCCGGCAGCTGCAGCGGCGAGAACCGGATCGTGCCCGTGAAGCTGCGCATGAAGTCCTTGAAGTCGCGCCCGAAGACGGCGCGCGCCGGCTCCAGCTGTTCGGGAGTCACCGCGGCATTGCCGAACAGGTTGAGCGCACCGGCATCCGTGCGGGCCAGCTGGGCGAGGATGCCCGCGCGGCTCAAGCCGTCGTGCAGCTGGGCCGTCGTGAAGACGTAGTCCGTGTAGGAAAGGTCGTAATCCACCGGTCCGAGTGCGCCACGCAGGCCGGTGGTGAACAGGTCGACCTTCGTGTTGGTCGTCATGGTCTCGAGCGGCCGTTCCTGCCGTCCCGCGGCGGTGCCGTAGTCCAGCTGGTAGTTGACGGTGACGTCCTCGCCGAACGGGTTCCAGTAGTTCGAGGCGGGCACGACCAGCGGGCTGTCGGACAGCGTCCCGTTGTGCTCGGTGAAGCTGAGCCGGCCGGACTTGTGCAGGTAGTCCGCGTACAGCACTGCCCGCTCATCCGCCAGGTTGTAGCTGCCGCGCGCGAGGATCGTCGCGAACTCCCTCGGGTTCTGCAGGTCGTTCGGCCAGCTCTTCTCGATGAGCTGCGTATAGGCCGGCACGTAGTCGGCCGGGGAAGTGCCCGTCTGACCGGTGCCGAACGACGAGTCGAGCATCACCTGGCTGCCATTGGACAGAGTGATCACCCCCGGATTCAGACGCGGCTGGCGCCAGTCCGTCGAGCCGCCGAGCAGGCGCTGGTCGTCGGTGCGGCCCATCGGATGCTGCAGGCTGAGGATCCGGTTCTCCTTCTCGTACTCACCCGAGAGCATGAAGTTGCCGCGATCGGACTTCAGGCCCGAGAGGAAGGAGGCGTGGGTGCGCGCTCCGTCGGCGAAATGCGTCGTGTTGCCGTAGCTCACATTCGTCTCGAGACCTTCGTAGTCCTTGCGCAGGATCACGTTCACGACCCCGGCGAGTGCGTCCGAGCCATAGGCCGCCGAAGCGCCGTCCTTGAGGATCTCGATGCGGTCGATCGCCGCGAAGGGGATGAGATTCAGATCGCCCCAGGCCGCGGCACGGCGCCCGTCGATCAGCACCAGCGTGTACTGCATGCCGAGGCCACGGAGGTTCACTCCCTTGTTGCCCACGTTTCCCGCATACGTGCCGTTCTCGGCATAGCCCGTGAACTCCGGCTGGCCGATGAGCGCCTGGTGCACCGTGGTGGCGCCGATCTTCCGGATCTCGTCGAAGGTGATTGCGTGGACCGGGGCCGGGCCCTCCTCGATGGCGTTGGTGCTGCCGAGCCGCGATCCGGTGACCGTGACCGTCTCCACTGCTTCCGGGCCGTGCGTGGAATTCTGCGATTCCGGGTTCGCGGTCTCTTCGGCCTGTGCCAGACGAATGCGCCCACCATGGAGCGGGCCGGCATCGAGCGCAGCGGACGTATTCACGCCGACGGGCGGCGAGTCCGTCGCCGGCGCCGCGATCAGCATCGCTCCGCTCGCGACGTCCGTGCTCAATCTCAAATCGGTCCCCTCGAGGAGTTTCTGCACGGCTTCGACCCTCGTCAAAGTCCCGCTCACTCCGCTGGTGCGAACCCCTGCGACGTCACCCACCGCATAGACGAGATTGACGTCCACCTGCTCGGACAGCGACTTCAGCGCCGAGGCCAGTTCGCCGGCCGGCACGTTCACCTTCCTGGGAGTCTCTGCGACGGCCGCCGTCGCGACGGCAAGCGAGCAGAGCGCTGAAAGAAGCGATGAGCGGGCGATCGATAGGCTCGACATTTGGGTTCCCCTGTTTTGGCCCCGGTGCGTGACCATCGGCAACCATGACGAAGGAATGCTCACTTTCCCGGACAGCGACGTCGTGGCGTGCGCGCGCCACACTGGCGGCGAACATCGCCTGCGTCAGCGTTTCGACAGGACGATACGGCCCTTCTCGCGCTCGGCGCGGATGCCGAAGCCGTCCTCCAGGAGGCGGATGAACGCCTCGTGCTTCCCGGACTCGAACGTTCCGGTCAGCCGGATCGCCTCGAGCCGCGGATCGGCGACGACGATGCTCCGCGGGCTGTATCTGTTGAATTCCTCCACCACTTGCGACAGCGCAGCATCCTCGAAACTGAGGAACCCGCTTCTCCAGCCGAGGGAGCGCTCGACTTCGGGGATCGGCTCCCGCTTGACGAGCATGCCCTCGTCCTGCGACCGGGCGACGCTCCCCGCCGTGAGGAGCAGTGGCGCGGTGACGCCGCCACTCGAGGCGCCGCCGGCATCGTCGACTTTCACACTCCCCTCGGTGACGACGACCTGGATACGCGTGGCCTGCCGCCGCACCGAGAATGCGGTGCCGATCGCGATCACGCGCTTGCTCCCGCTCATGACCACGAAAGGCCGGGATGGATCCGGAGCCACCTCGAAATACGCTTCGCCGCGCTCGAGCTGCACGCTCCGCTCGGTCTGCGTCATCGCCACCTGGATGGCGCTGTCGGTGTTCAACGTGATGCGGGATCCGTCGTCCAGCGGAATGGAGGCAACGCCCCCGACGGGCGTGCGATAGCTGGACGCAGCGTTATCGAAATGCCAGGCGACGCCGAGAGCGAGCGCTCCGGCAATGCCGGCCACTGCCGCCGCCATCCACAGCCGTCGTCGCCCTGCCGTTTTCACGACGGGCGCCTGCGCGCTCTGCTTCGACGCCCTCGTCTCGAAAACGGTGGACCAGCGCCATTGGTCCGGCGAGGGCACGGTTCCCGGCGGCAGGCCGGCGCCCAGTGATTTCAGCCGTGCCGCGCGATTCCAGGCGGCCTCGAGCCGCAGGTACGCCACGACGTGCGCCGTCGACGACCCGAGCCATTGTCGCAGAGCGGCCCGATCCTCTTCGCTCCAGTCCTCGCGCGCCTGCCGGACGAGCCACCGGGCCGCCTGGCTTCTGATCGATTCACTGCTCTCCATGCTCGAGCTCCGCTTCGACTTCTCGGTTGCAGCGGCTGCGGGCGGCGCTCCTCGCGTACAGCGCATCGGCCAGCATCTGGCGGCCACGCACGAGATACGTTTCCACCGTCCGATCGCTGATGCTCAACCGCCGGGCGACCTCCTTGTAAGAAAGCTCGTCGACGCGACACAGCCAGACGACCTCGCGGCACCGCGGGGACAGGCGCCCGAACGCGCGGGCCAGCCACTTGAGCTCCTGTCGTGCGCTCAGGCGGCGCTCCGGCGTCACCTCGTCTACGATGACGTTCAGGGTCTCGAAATCCCCGACAGCTTCAATCGACACGATGCGTCGGCGCCTGGCGCGATCCGTCATGAGATGACGGGCGGTGGTGAAAAGGAACGGCTTCACCGCCAGCGGGCGGGCCTTGTCGGCCGCCTCGTAGACGCGGACGTACGTCTCCTGCAGCAGGTCGTCCACCTCGGAGCGGTTGCGCCACGCGCGGCGCAGATAGCGGATCAGCGCGCTCTCGTGCGGCAGCACTTCGCGGACGAACCAGTCGTTGAGCGCGTGATCCAAAGCCTCTCCCCCGAGCCTGCTATGCAGCAGTCACAGTGAGTAGCAGGCTTCCCGGCGAGCCACCAGCGAGTTTTGCTGAGCCGGCTTGTAGAAAAGCTGAGCTGCGATCCGTCAGCCCATGCGGCCGGCGCCCGCTTCATCGAGCAGCCAGTCCCGCAAGAGCACCGCCTCGGCGGGCGGGGCTGCGCGGCTCGGAGCAATCATGTAATAAGTGCAGCCCGTCGACAGCTCGAACTCGAACGGGCGTACGAGCCGGCCCGCCCGCAGATCCTCGCTCACCAGCGCCTCGCTCACCAGAGCCACGCCCAGGCCATGGACCGCCGCCTGCAATGCAATGTAGATGCGGGAGAAGCGCGGACCGCGATCTGAGGCGACGGCGGCGGCTCCGGCACCGGCCAGCCAGTCACTCCATGTTTGCGTCGGGTCCTGGTTCTCGTTGAGCGGCGCCCACCCCGCATGCAGCAACTCGTAGTGCCGCAGATCGTCGACGTCGGCGAGCGGCGGGCCGGCTGCGAGCCGCCTCGGGCTGCACACCGGGAACACCCGGTCGTCGAAGAGCGGGAAGGCCTGCACGTCGGGCCGGCCGCCGCGCCCCAGGTGAATGTCCAGATCGATCTCGTCCCTCTGCAGGTTGAGCCGCTCGTCGGTCGTATCGAGGTGCAGCTCCACCTCACGGAGCGGCGCCGGCAGGCTCGCCAGCCGCGGCACGAGCCAGAGGCACGCGAACGTCGGGCAGACGGACAGGCGCAGAACGGGCAGCAGGCGCCGGCCCCGCAGGCATTGCGAGGCATCGAAGATCTTGTCCAGCGCAGAGCGCAGCATCGGTAGCGCGGCCCGCGCCGCCTCGGTGAGCTCGACGCCTCCTTCGTGCCGCAACAACAGCTTCACGCCCAGATCGGCTTCCAGCGTCTTGACGTGCTGGCTCACGGCGGCTGGCGTCACTTCGAGCTCCCGCGCCGCCTTGATCAGGCTCAGATTGCGGGCGACGGCCTCGAAAGCCCGTAGCGCGTTGAGGGGCGGTAGCCGCGAAGCGATCATGGTGGCTTCCTCGTGAACGAAACCTGCCGCCACGGATGCTCGTCCGGAGGGCCGGCCGTGATGAATACCCGAGGCGGCACGGACAGCTCGGAAGTTATCGCAGCCGCTGTGTAGTGCTCGGCTTCCCGCTTGCAGACGGCAGGATTCTCGAGCGCTCGCTGCACCTCCTGCACCGAGCGCAACCCGGGTGCGCAGGATTCGAGGTATTCGAGCCGGGCGCGCGAGTTCGCCACGGCGCGCTGGCGCGAGGCCGGAGAACCGTCGGGCTGAACGAGAGGATGATTCGTATGCAGCACGACGGCGCCGCCGCCAGCCTCCGCCACCCGTTCCGCCGAACATTCGAGATTCAGCACGCCTTCGGGGCCGCCGAGCAGATAGTTCTGCCCGGAGGCATGCGGCACCCGTTCGAGGAAATTGCGTGCTTCCGCCATGGTGGAACACGCCAGCACGCCACGCACGATGAACGCGACGGGCAGCCCCGTTCCCGAATGCGGGAGCGAGCGGGCGAGGCCGTTACAGTTGACGGACACGCCCCGGTCGTTGCATCCGGAAAGCGCGATCATGCCCGCCGCGGTGAAGGCGAGCGCCCGGATTCCATCCGTGCCGCGGATGCGCAGGATCGCCTGAACCCCTTCGTAGCCGCAGCTGAGGTCGTGAGTCTGCGCCGCTACCGGGTGACCATCTGCCGCGTACCGCAGGCCGATCACCGAGCATCCGGTCTCCGGGGAATCCCCCCGGTATCGTTCTGCGGCGAACCAGCCCCACTCATCGAGGAAGTTGCAGGCCAGTATCGTCTCGAAATCGATATCAGCGCCCGCGGCGATGCCGCGTATCTCCTCGAGCAGGTCCGGCGTCCAGCGCTCGATCGCGGGAACGAAAGAGGTCGTCGCGCAGAACTCGCGGATCACCTGTGCGAGCGGACGCCCGGTGATCGCCGCAACTTCGTCCGACCAGCGCTCGATGCTGCGCGCGATTCGGGCGCGAAGCGCGCGGCCGTGCGCCAGACCCCGTTCCCGCGGGGAGCCTTCCAGGTCCACCACCGGGAATCCGTGTTCTCTCGACAGGCCTTCAGACATCGCTCGCGCTCCCCGCGGCCGTGGCTGCGCCAATCACTCCGCCCGCCGGGTCGGCCGGCATTTTCGATTGCAGGACGGATTGCCGCAGAAGACGCGTATAGGGCTCGCAAGGACGGCCGATCACGTCGGCCACCGCGCCCTCCTCCACGATGCGCCCGGACTTCATGACGTATACATGGTGCGCGATCTGCCGCATCACGGCCAGGTCATGCGTGATGAAGAGATAGCTGAGCGAGAGCTCCCGCTGCAGCCTGCGCAGCAGCTCGAGGATCTGCGCCTGCACGGAGACGTCGAGCGCCGACACCGCCTCATCGAGCACGATGAGTTTCGGCCTGACGGCGAGCGCGCGTGCGATGGCGACACGCTGGCGCTCGCCGCCGGACAAGGCGGCCGGCTTGCGGGCCGCATGCCGTGTCGAAAGCCCGACCTGTTCGAGAAGCTCGGCCAGCGCCGCCTCGCAACTGCCACGGGATCCGTAAAGCGACAGGATCTCGCGCAGCGTGCTGCCGACGGTGAGCGCCGGATTCAGCGTCGAATAGGGATCCTGGAAGACGATCTGCACCTGGCTGCGCACCCGGCGGCAGTCCTGCGGCGACAGCGAAGCGAAGCGCTCGATCCGCAATCCGTCGAGGACCATCCTGCCTTCGTCCGCCGTTTCGAGGCCGACCACGCAGCGGCCCAGCGTGGACTTGCCCGATCCCGATTCGCCGAGGATGCCGGCCGTCTCGCCTCGCCGCACCCGCAGGGAGACTCCGTCCAGCGCCCTCACCTTGCCGACCCGCAGGAGCCTGCGTTGCGTGAAATCCTTGCTCAAGCCCTCGATCCGCAGCACTTCCGCGGCTCCGCCGATGCCGGCCTCCTCGGATTGGAGCTGCGGCGGACGATGCCTCAACGCCTCGAGCTCCGCGGCGATCTCGCCAACCCGCCGGCACGCCGACTGGCGACCTTCGGCCACCCTGACGAGCGGAGGCCGTGCCTGCGAGCACTGCGGCTCGACGAACCCGCAGCGCGGCGCGAAGGCGCAACGGTCGCCAATTTCCCCGGCCGGCGGCACGGCGCCGGGAATGGCGTTCAGGTTCTCGCAACGGCCATCGATGTGAGGCTCGGCGAGCAGCAGAGCCAATGTGTAGGGATGCAGAGGCGCGTGAGCCACCGCCGCCGCCTCGCCGACTTCCAGCGACGAGCCTGCGTACAGGACGTTGACGCGATCGCAGAAGGAGAAGGCCACTCCGAGGTCGTGTGTGATGAGAATGAGCGCCATCTCCCGCGACTGCTGCAGGGAGCGCAATACCGCAGGATCTCGCGCTGGATGTTCGCGTCCAGCCCGGTCGTCGGCTCGTCCGCGATCAGCAGGCGCGGATCCCTGGCCAGCACGCAGGCAATCGCGACTCGCTGGCGCATGCCGCCCGAAAGCTGGAATGGGTAACGATCTGCCACGGTGGGGTCCCCGATGCCGACTTCCGCGAGACGCCGCAGCACCTCCAGTCGACACTCCGTCCGTGAAGCCCGCATCCATCGAGCGCCGATCCGCAGTGTCTCCTCCACCTGCCCGCCGCAGCGCATGAGCGGATCCAGCATGGTGAACGGATCCTGCAGCACCATCGCGATATCGTTGCCCCGCAGGCGGGCCCGCTCGCGGGCGCTCAGCTCCAGCAGCTCGCGGCCATCGAAGACGATGCTGCCCGAGATCTCCATTCCGCGCGGCGGCAGGCCGATGAGGGCGCGCGCCATCATCGACTTGCCGCTGCCCGATTCTCCGACGATGCCAACCACCTCGCCCGCTGCGAGATCGAGATCGAACGCCGACACGATGGGCTGGGCGAGCGTGCCGAGGCGATTCCAGATCGCGAGGTTGCGGACCGAGAGCAGCGGCCTGGCGGCGGCCTCCGCAATGGCCGGCGGATCTCTCCGGGGACTCGGCCAGCCGCTCATCCCGCGCGCCCTTTCGAGGAGAAGCGCTCGAAACAGGCGTCGCCCAGGATGGCGGCGCTCGCTGCGGTCAGAGAGACGAGCAGCGCCGGAGCGACCGCGGCCAGCGGATTGTCGTAGATGATCTCGCGGGACTCGAAGATCATGCGCCCCCAGTCGGGCGTTCCCAGCGGCAGGCCGAGACCGAGGAAGGACAGCGTGGTCAGGCCGACGAGGCCCAGCGCGAAATTGAGGAAGGCGTCCGTCACCAGGATGGCGATCGTGTTCGGCCAGACGTGCCGGGCCATGATGCGCGGCGCCGGCAGGCCGGCGGTGCGCGCCGCCTCCACGTAGGGAAGGTTGCGTTGCTCCAGCGCCAGCCCGCGCATCATCCGCACCTCGTAAGGCGTGGCGAACAGGATCAGGATGCACACCGAGAGCGCTGGCGAAGTGCCCAGCAGGCTCGCCAGGACGATCGCCGCAAGCAGGCTGGGGAACGAGATCATCAGATCGACCCAGCGCATCATGAGGGTGTCCAGGAGTCCGCCGAAGTAGCCTGCGGGGATGCCGAGCAGCGACCCGAGCACCGCGACTCCCAGCGCGATGGCAAGCGCGCCGACGAGCGGAGTGCGGGCACCGGCGATGGCTCTCGAAAGCACGTCGCGGCCGAGCTGATCGGTGCCGAGCAGATGCGCGGCGCTGGGCGGCTCCGCGGCCGACATGAGATCGAGCCGCTGCGGATCGTCAGGCGCGACGGTTGTGCCGAACAGGGCGAAGAAGGCCATCATGACGATCACCGCTGCGCTCGCGACCACTGAGAAAGGCAGGCGCCGGCCGCGCCCGCTGGCCGTTGCGCGGGACGTCGCTGCGAGCGTCACGTGCCACCCTCCTGCCCGAGCCGGATGCGCGGGTTGAGAAAGAAATAGACGACGTCGACGAGGATGTTGATGCCGACGATGAGCGCTGCCAGCAGGATCGTGAGCGCCTGGATCGTGGGGATGTCCTTCGAGGACAGTGATTCGAGCATCAGCTGCCCGAGGCCCGGCAGGCTGAAAACGATCTCGATCAGGATGCCGCCCGTGATGAGGGAAGCGAACACGAAGCCGCCCATCGTCACGATGGGGACGGCGGCGTTGCGCAACACGTGGACGAAGATCGTCCGCGACTCCGAGAGCCCCCTGGCACGAGCGAAGATCACGTAATCCTTGTTGAGCTCGGTGATCACGGCGGCGCGCGTCACCCGCAGGAGATAGGCGACGGCGCCCGTGGCGAGCGCCAGTGCCGGCAAGGTGAGATGCTCCAGGCGATCCACGAAACCCTTGCCTGCTCCGGCAACGGGGAAGATCTCCAGCGCCACTGCAAAGAGGTATAGCAGCAGCACGCCGACCGCAAACGGCGGAGAGCACAGCGCGAAGAGACTGCCAGCCGAGATCGCCCGGTCGACGGCGCTGGTGCCGTGCAGCGCGGCCAGGATGCCGAGCGGAATGGCGACGCACAGCGTGATGATGAAAGCGTAGAGACCGAGGAAGGCGGAGACCTTCCATCGCTCCGCTATCGTCCGCACCACCGGCTCGCGCGTGCGCGGCGATACCTTGAAGTCGAAATGCGCCACGCCTGCGAGCCACGAGAAGTACTGCTGCGGCAGCGGCCGGTCGAGCCCGTATTCCTGACGGACGGCCGCGATCGCCTCGGGCGTCGTCTTTCCGTAGCCGAGCAGCGCATCCTCGACGCTGCCCGGCGCGAGATGGATCAGGCTGAAGGCCAGCAGCGAGGCGGCCAGCAAAATGGCGATGGCCCCGGCGAGGCGGCGGCCGAAGGCGACGAGCACGGATTTCGGCAGACGCGGCCAGCGGGACGGGTGCTCGGCGAGATTCATGGGTCCTTCTTCAGGCCGGAGGCCGCAGGAAGCTCGTCCAGATGGGACTGAAGACGGCCCACCATTTGAAATCGTCCACCTCGACCTTCCGGCGGTCGAAGGCGATCGACTCGTCCGGCCAGAAGAGAGGGTAGAACCCGCAATCCTCGGCGAGCCGCCGCGTCAGCTCGCGCGCCAGCGGGCCGCGCAGCGCCGGATCGGGAGTACTGGCAACGGCGAGGAGCGAGTCGATGACGGGGCTCTTCAGGTTGGAGAGGTTCCAGGCCCCGGCGACGGCCTGCTCGCTGCGCACCGTGGAGACGGCGTTCCACAGGGGATCCGGAACCTGGTGCCCACTCGGTGATGAAGATGCCGACCTGACGGGTGCGCCGGAAGAATCTCAGCGTATTCGTCCCGGGACACCGACTCCAGATGCAGCCGCACGCTGATCCGCCCGCCTGCCACCCATGATCTTCTCCGAGTCCGGCAGCGCCTCGACGGGCACGGTGAGCTCGAACCCTCCGGGAACCGACGACCGCGCGAGCTCTTCAACGAGCTCTGTCGAGATCGTAAGGATTTCGTGGAGGAAGCTCCGCGTACAGCGCTTCGATTTCAGTGCGGCAGGAGCTGGCTCCAGGCTCTGGCGGCGCGCAGGCCTGCGCGAGACGCACGGCCGCGAAACAGCATTTCCAACCCTTCGCGGTCCAGGGCGTGCGCCAGCGCCCGGCGCACGTGGATGTCGTCGAGGGGCTTCACCTCGCGATCGAAAGCGCTCCACCAGCACCGCGCCGAAGGAAAAGTGACGACCCCGATGCCCGGCGTGCGCTTCCAGCGCGGCACCGCCGCCTTGGGCACGGACATCGAGCCGTCGATCTCTCCGGCCCTGAGCGCCAGCAGCTGGGAATTGCCGTCCTCGACGGCTCGCAGGACGATGCGCCGGAGCAAAGGCTTCTCGCCCCAGTACCTCTCGTTGCGCACGAGCTCGATCCGGTCGTTCGCCGCGTAGCGCGTGATCCTGTAAGGCCCGGTCCCCATGGTGAGCACCGACGCCGTGCCCAGGTCCCTGCGATGCGCCTCGGCGAAGGACGCCTTGACGACGTAGGAAGCCGTCATGCCCGCCGCGGCGGCGAAGTAGACGTTGGGCTCCTTCAGCCGGAACACGACCTCGTCGGCGGCTGGAATCTCGATCGACTCGTACTGCTGCGGGAAGAACCAGGCGAAGTTGGAAGCCCATTGCCGGTCGGCGTGCCGTGTGAAGGCGTAGACGACGTCCTGCGCAGTGAGCGGCGAGCCGTCCCAGAACGTGACGCCGCGCCGCAGCTTGAAGACGTAAGTGCGCGGATCGGGATTCGACCAGGATTCGGCCAGCCGCGGCTGCAGCCTGGCGTGCTCATCCAGATGGAGCAGGCCCTCGAGCGCGACGGACAGCGAATAGAACTGATACGCCGTCGCCGGGCCCCGCGTCAGATCGAGAGGCGGCCCTCCGCCTTCCCAGTCGACCGCCAGTTGCAGCTCGGGAATCTCGTCACCGCGCTCCTTGGCGTGGCCCACCCAAGTGGAAGACAGGAGCGCTCCCGTCCCGGCGAACGCCGCCTTGCGCAGGAACGCCCGGCGATCCGCCTCCTCGCGCAGCAGCCGGTTCCATTGCTCACTCCCGGCTGACATCCGGCGGACCGCAGCCATCGCGACTCATCGTCATGCCCCCTCCCGGCCCGCTTTCGTGCGAGCCGTCTGCAACCCTACGGAGCGGCTCCGATTGTGCCAAACGCGATTTTATGCAAGGCTTTCAAGTAAATCTAAAGAGGTCCAGCGTGAGTCGAGCATCGGCGCGGTCGTTGCCTTCCCTGAATGCGCTGCGCACCTTCGAGGTCGCTGCGCGACACTTGAATCTCAGCCGGGCGGCCCTCGAGCTCAACGTGACGCCGGCCGCGGTCAGCCATCAGATCCGCTCATTGGAAGCCGAGCTCGGCGTGACGCTGCTGCAGCGGCACAAGAGCGGCTACGCGCTCAGCGCGGAGGGGCGCACCGTGCTTCCGCTGCTGCAGGCCGCGTTCGGCCAGTTCGCCGAGGCCGCCTACCTGCTGCGCTCGCAAGGCCGCGACTCCTCCGTGCTCAGCGTGAACGTCTGCCCCACCTTCGCGAGCACCTGGCTGGTGCCCAGGCTGGGGGATTTCCGAGCGCGGCACGGTCACATCGACGTGCGCGTGAACGCCACCGAGCAGCTCGCCGATTTCGGCGAGGTGGATCTCGCCATTCGCCTCGGTGGAG
>JBGAIL010000072.1:0-21900 GCA_044225565.1 Steroidobacteraceae bacterium
GGGTGATGTAGATGGTGTCGCACAGGTCCACGAGCTGAAAGGCCGTCTGCAGCTCGTGGTAGCCGTCCGCCCGCCGGCCCATGACGTGCAGGAAGAGATTCAGCTTCGCCGGCGCCGGCCATGCGGTCTCCACTCCCGGCGGCGCGCTCACGGATTCCAGCCGTCGATGATCACGCGCACCCGCACGCCTTCGCGCTGCAGCGTGAGCCGCTCGGGCAGCCACTCCTCACCGCTCGCGCGATAGCTCGAGTAGGCGATCTGCCAGCCTTCCTGCCCGAGCGCGGCGAGCCGCTGCTGATCATCCAGCGTCTCGCTCGCGGGCGATGCGGGGTCCGGCGCGCCGAGTATCCAGTACCGCAGGCTCCGCAACGGCGGATCGAATCCGAGACGGGTCTCCAGCTCCGCGCGCGCGGCGTCCGCGCTCAGCACCTGGCCTCGCGAGTTGCGCACGTCGAGCGTTTCGCCTTCCAGGCTCACCTGCGCACCGCCGACGCCCAGCGGTCCATCCAGAGAGAGCTGGGAGCGCGTGCCCTGCTGCACCCATCGCAGCTTCGCGTTGAATCCTTCGGAGCCCGCCGCCACCGCAACGCGTCCGTGCAAGTCGAAATGCTCGCGCTGCTGCAACTGCGCCCGCCTCGCTTCCCAGTCCTGCGCCAGCGGCGCCTTCACCGGCCGCACCTGGCACCCCGCCAGCAGCACGGTGGCCACCAGGAAAAAGAGATGCCGGACGCGCATCAGTGGCAAAACTCAGGGTTTCTTCACGGGGATGAAGCGGCCGATGACGGTCTGCAGGGCCTTGGAGTCCGGGTCGAGGGCGAGCGCGCTGGACCACACCTGCCGGGCCTGGGCCTTGTCACCGGACTTCCACAGCGCCTCGCCCCAGTGCGCGGCGATCTCGGAATCCCGGCTCAGCGCGTACGCGCGCGCGAGTAACTTGGCTGCGCCGCGCGAGTCGCCGCGCTTGAAGCGCACCCATCCAAGGCTATCCACCACCGCCGGATTGTCCGGCGTCACCGCGAGCGCGCGGCGAATCAAGCTTTCCGCGTAGGGAAGCCGCATACCGTGATCCGCGAGCGTGTAGCCGAGCGCGTTGAGCACCGTAGGATCCTCCGGCCGCTCCTCGAGCAGCTGCTCCAGCGCGTGCACGGACTCGCGAACCTTGCCCGCGCTCTCCAGCAGCACCGCCCTGTCGTACTCGAGCGTGGGGTGCTTCGGATGCTCCCCCAGCGCGGCCGCGACCAGAGCAAGCCCGCTGTCCGGCTCGCCGTGATCTGCCAGCAGATGCGCCTTCGTCATGGTGAGCTCGAAGGCACTCTCGGGATGATCGGCCGCGTAGTCATCCAGGAGTTTCAGCGCTTCCCCACGACTGCCCCGCTCGAGGAGCAATTCTGCCGCGCGGGTGCGCGCAGTGGGGCCGACGGAAGTGCCCAGCAGCCGCCGATAGCCGGCCAGCGCCTTCTCCTGATCCCCCTGCAGCGCATCGAGCTCCGCGAGATAGAACATGGCGGTATCCGCGCCGTTCGGAGCGGTCGCCAGTGCCAGGAAGCGCTTGCGCGCTTCTTCGAAATCGTTGCCCTGCAGTGCCAGCAGCGCGAGCCGGCGATCGACCTCCGCCGAGAACCCTTCGTTGCTCGCACGGATGCGCTCGAGCTCCTCCCGCGCTTCCGCCGCACGGTCGAGAGTGATCAGCGCCTGCGCGGTCTCGAACGTGCCGCGCTTGGCGTCCAGCTCCGAAGCCGCCTTCGCCGCCGCGAGCGCCTTGGCGGCATCACCCTGCTTCGCATACACCTGACTGAGCAGGCTTTGCGCCTCGAAGATCTTCGGGTCCTTCTCGAGCGCCTTCTGCGCGTAGCGCTCCGAGCGCCCAAAGTCGTAGCCGTTGAGCGCCAGCTCCGAGAGCAGCGTGAGCACCGCCGGCGATGCGGTAGCCTCATCGACGGCGCCCGAGATGGCGCCGAGCACCGCCGGCGCCTCGGCGCCATCCAGCAGCAGCGAAGTGAGCTCGGCGAGACGCGGCTCCCTGTCCGCGCCCTGCAGGACGACGCGGATCGCTGCCTGCGCATCGGAGATACGATAGAGCTTCAGTGCCACCGCTGCATACACCGCAGCTGCGTCCGCATCCTGCGGCGACAGGGTGCGCAGACGCTGCGCCGCCTGCCAGGCCGCGGGCAGATGCTCGCAGGCCAGCGCCACCGAAGTAGCGCGCTGCGCCAGGCTCGCATCCGCCTGCTGCACCGCCTCCAGGTAGTACTCGGAGGCGCCCTTGCAGTCCCCCCGCTCCAGCGCGATCTCCGCGAGTATCGTGAGGGCACCAGGGTCTCGGGGAGGTTGCGGCTCCGGCGCGATCGGCGCGGCGGCACTCACGGTGGTGGCGGCGACAAGCAGCGAGAGCACGGGCAGCGCGTTCGACATATCGGCCTTGGGAAGAATGGGGGCGCCTCACTATAAAGTGTCTCGCGACGCGGCGCTCGCGCGCCTTGTCAGCAGCGCCAGTGGCCCGGACAATGCCGCGCTTCCATGAAAACCTCCATCCGCCAGCGCCTCGAGAAGATGAGCGACCGCTTCGAGGAAGTGGGCCGTATGCTCGCTGCGCCCGACCTCGACGGCGGCTCGCCCCAGTTCCGCGAGCTGTCCATGGAATACGCGCGGCTGCAGCCGCTGGCCGAGCGCTTCGCAGGATTCCGGGAGCTCGAGCGCGAGCGCACCGCCGCCGAGGAGATGCTCACGGATGCCGACGCGCAGATGCGCTCGCTGGGCGAGGAGGAAGTGGCGCGGCTCGTCCCCGTGCTCGCCGCCGAGGAAACCGAGCTCGCGCTGCTCCTGATCCCCAAGGATCCCCGGGACGACCGCAACATCTTCCTCGAGGTGCGTGCCGGCACCGGCGGGGACGAGGCGGCCCTGTTCGCCGGTGACCTGTATCGCATGTATGCCCGCTACGCCGAGACGAAGGGCTGGAGCGTGGAGGTGATGAGCGACAACCCGGGTGAGCACGGCGGCCACAAGGAGATCATCGGCCGCATCAGCGGGCGCGGCGTGTTCTCGCGGCTCAAGTTCGAGGCCGGCACGCATCGCGTACAGCGCGTGCCCGCCACCGAGGCGCAGGGGCGCATACATACCTCCGCATGCACCGTGGCCATCCTGCCCGAGCTCGAGGAGGTGGAGGAAGTCGCCATCAACCCCGCGGAGCTGCGCATCGACACCTACCGCTCCTCCGGCGCGGGCGGCCAACACGTGAACAAGACGGACTCTGCCGTGCGCATCACCCACCTACCCACCGGCATCGTGGTGGAATGCCAGGACGAGCGCTCGCAGCACAAGAATCGCTCCCGCGCCATGGCGTTGCTCAAGGCGCGGCTGCTCGCCGCGGAGCAGGAGAAACAGCAGAGCGCGCAGGCGCAGTCGCGCAAACTGCAGGTGGGCAGCGGGGACCGCTCGGAGCGCATCCGCACGTACAACTTCCCGCAGGGGCGCGTCACGGACCATCGCATCAATCTCACCCTCTACAAGCTCGCGAGCGTGATGGACGGCGACATGGACGAACTGCTCGACGCCCTGCAGCAGGAATACCGCGCGGAACAGCTGGCCGCCGAGGAATGAGGACGCCCGCCACAGCCCTGGTCGTCGACAGCGTCACCGGCGTGGAGGTGGAGCTGGCGGTGGCGGGGCCGGGCGCGCGCTCGTTCGCTTTCATCATCGACTGGCACATCCGCACGATCCTCGCCATCGCGTGGTTCTGCGTCGGCATGATGGTCTACAACCAGGACTTCACGAACGTCATGCCGCCGCTCGAGACGGACGGAACCTGGGTCGCATTCATCGCGTTCCCATCGAGCGCCATCTACCTGCTGTACCACCCGGCGCTCGAAATCGCGATGCGCGGCCGCACGCCGGGCAAGCGCATGGCCGGCGTGCGGCTGGTGACGCGCAGTGGCGGCGCTCCCCTGTTCGGTGCTTACCTCATCCGCAACGTGTTCCGCCTGGTGGACCAGTTCCCGGTGTGCTATGGGCTGGGGCTGGTGATGACGATGATCACCCGCAACCACGTGCGCCTCGGCGACCTGGCGGCCGGCACCCTGCTCGTCTACGACCGTGCGAGCACCGTGCTGCTGGAGCACGTGCGCAATGCGGGGCTGGATGCTGCCACCGCCGAGATCGTCAACGATCTGCTCGCACGCTGGGACGCGCTGGACACGCGGTCGCGCACGGGCCTTGCGCGCAAGGTGCTCGGTCCGTCTGCCGCGGAGGAAGATGCGGCGTTGCGCGGGCAGCTCGAACAGCTTGCGGGCGGTATGCGGCCGTGAATGATTCGCTGCGGGATCGAGCGCTGCAGGCCACGTTGCTGCAACGCGCTGGTGCCTGGCAGTCCGCCGCGGAGCGCGCGAAGCGGCTGGCCAGTGGCAAGATCGAGGACGTCTCGGATGCGGCGGCGATGGTCGAGGACTATCGCCTGCTGGCTCACGACCTCGCACGGGCGCGACGCCTGCTGCCGCGCAGCCGCACCCGGGACTTCCTGGAATCCGCCTACGCGCAGGCGCACGCCACGCTGTATCGCTCTGCCACGCACCCGGGATTCGCGGCATGGGGATTCTTCCGCGACCAGATCCCGCAGGCGGTCACGGAGCTGCGCGGCCACATCCTGTGGGTGACCCTGCTGTTCCTGCTGTCGGTGCTGGCCGGAGGCTGGCTGGTGCACAGCTTCCCGGATCTCATCTCGCTCGTCGCCTCGCCGGCACTCATCTCCACCGTGGAGCGTGGCGAGCTGTGGACGGAAGGGCTCCTGAACGTGGTGCCCTCATCGATCCTCTCGCTGAAGATCCTGACGAACAACATCACGGTGAGCCTGGTCGCCTTCTGCGCGGGCTTCCTGTTCGGGCTCGGCACGTTCTACCTCATCGGGCTCAACGGGTTCACGCTCGGGGCCATCTTCGCGTTCACCGCGCAGCACGGGCTGGACGACGAGCTCTTCAAGTTCATCGTGGCGCACGGCTGCGTGGAGCTGTCGGTGATGTGCCTGTCCGGCGCGGCAGGCGCCGCCATCGGCGAAGCGCTGATCCGGCCGGACCGGCCGCGGCGCAGCGAAGCGTTTCAGCGCGCCGCGGTGCGGGCGAGCAAGCTGCTCGCGGCGTGCATCGTGCTGCTCGTCGGGTGCGGGTTCATCGAAGGCTACGTCTCGCCGGACCCGTCGTTCCCGTTGTGGACGCGGCTGGTGGTGGGCGTGGGCTATTTCATCTTCATGATCGCGCTGTTGCGGGGGTGGCTGTTCGGGAGGAGCCGCAATGCGAGGGTGGTGGTGCCCACCTGAAGGCGGCTCTCAGCCGAACTTCGCGCGGATCAGCCCGTACAACGCGCGAACGCACTGGGCTTCGGCGCCAGCGGGACGGCCCGGCCGGTCCTTCGGGTTCCACGCGTAGACGTCGAGATGCAGCCATGCGGGCGTCTCGGTCACGAAGCGCTTCAGGAACAGTGCCGCGAGAACGGACCCGGCGAAGGACGAGGCGGACACGTTGCTGAGATCGGCGATGGGGCTCGAGAGCTCGTCGGCATAAGGCGCCCACATCGGCATCGGCCACACCGGATCCGCCTCCTGCGTCCCGATGGCGCGCAATTCACCGAGCAGCGTCTCATCCGGCGAATACGCGGCGGGCAGTTCGGGACCGAGGGCCACTCGCGCGGCGCCTGTGAGCGTGGCGATGTCGACGAGCAGCGCCGGCTTTTCGCGATCCGCTTCCGTGAGCGCGTCCGCGAGCACCAGGCGCCCTTCGGCGTCGGTGTTGTTCACTTCCACCGTGAGACCCTTGCGCGAGCGCACCACGTCGCCCGGCCGGAGCGCATTGCCGCTCACGCTGTTCTCGACCGCCGGGATCAGCACGCGCAGCCGGATCGGCGCGGACTGGCTCATCAGCAGCTGCGCCAGCGCAAGCACGCAGGCCGCGCCGCCCATGTCCTTCTTCATGAGCGCCATGCCGGATGCGGGCTTGATGTCCAGGCCCCCGCTGTCGAAGCACACGCCTTTGCCGACCAGCGTGACGCGCGGCGCATCGGGCGCGCCCCAGCGAAAATCTATGAGCCGCGGTTCGCGGGGACTCGCCGCGCCGACGGCGTAGACCAGCGGATACTCCTTCGCCCGCAGCGCTTCTCCGGTGATCACCTGGCACTCGCCCCCGAATCGCTTCGCGAGCTCGCTCGCGGCCTTCGCCAGCTCCTCGGGGCCCAGGTCGTTCGCCGGCGTATTGATGAGATCGCGCGCGTACGAAACTGCTTCAGCCGCGGCGTGCGCATAAGCAGCATCGGCATTCTCTGGCGGCACGAGCGTCGCAGGCTCCGCTTGCGTCGCCGAGCGATACCGCGTCATCCGATACGCGCCGATGAGCCAGCCGAGCAGGAACTGGGTGGCCGCCTTCGCATTCAATGGCACGCCGAGCGAGTAACGGCCGGGCGGCAGGTTGCGCGGAAGTGATGCTGCATGCCAGAGCTGAAGATCGTCCGCTCTTGCCAGCGCGCCCAGCCCCAGGATCGCACCCGCCACGCGCCCTTCCGCGTCCGGCAGCGTGAGCACGCGATAGGCCTCCGCCTTGAATCCGTGACTTCTCACCCACGCGGCCACCTGCGACGTCTGGCTTTCGAGCCATGCAGGCAAAGCGCTTTCGGTGAGCGGCCACAGGATGCGGGTGCTGTCGTTCACGAGAGGCTCCAGACGCGAGCAAGCAGTCGAGCAGGATGACGAAGCTTCGCATCATAGCAGTGGCGGAGCAGTGGATGATCTGCGCGATGAGTCACCACGCGATGGGCGCGCTTACGTCGCAATCCGTGCCGAAGGGCGCCGTGCCGAAGGGGCGCGAAGACGGCGCCTTTCGGAAAATCCGTCAACAGGCGGACGATCGCGTATCGATTGTCCGCGCGCGGACAGTCTTCGCGCGATCGTCCAGATGTTGACGATCGACGTGGCGAGGTCAGATGCGGCGGGAGAGCCGCAGGCGCTCGTACTCGGCAAACACCGCGTCTTCGAGCAATTCTTCCTTCGTCGCGATGACCGGGGCGCCGAGCTTGCGGAGGCGCGCGCGCTGGGCACCGGCACGCGCCTCATACTGCTCGGCGGCCAGGGCGATCCACGGGTCGCGCCAGTTGCGGGCCTTGCGCCGCGTGAGATCGGCGATCTCGGTGCTGCGGACTCCCGCGACCACCACGAGATGTGGCGGAGAAAGAAGGCGCACGGCGCGAGCCACCTGCTCGGACACCGTGGCATCGTCCAGATCCGTGAGCAGCACGATGAGCGTGCGATGCTTGAGCAAGCCACGAATGCGTACGGCGGCCGACACGGAATCCGACTCCGCGGCGTCCACTTTCAAACGCTCCAGCGTGCGCCGGATCTGCGTCACCGCGGCGAGCCCGCGCTCCGGAGTGCAAACGGCCAGCATGCGGTCGGAAAAGACCACCAGGCCCACGCGATCGTCGTTCGGCGTGACCACCTCGGCGAGCCGGGCCGCGATGTTCGAATAGACGCCGAAGCGATCCAGGCGACCCGCGCGCACGCGGCTGAAGCGCCCCGCATCGATGGCGACGAGGATGTCGAGATGCTGGTCTTCGCTGAACTCGCGGGTGATCAGCCTGCGCGCACGGGCAGTCGCCTTCCAGTCTATGCGCGCCAGCGGATCGCCGGGCACGTAGCTTCGCAGCTGGTGCAGCTCCGAGCCTGCGCCGACCACGCGCCGCGGCCGCATTCCTGTCGGCGCGCCGGTAGGCTTGCGCCGCAGCACACGCAAAGTGTCCGGCGCGACCGAGACCACTTTGGACACGGGCAGCTTGCGCGACCACCACGCAAGACCGAAGCGGCCGCGCAGCCGCGCGGGAATCGTCGGCCAGGCATGAGAGCCGAGCCGGGATGGAAAGAGCGGCAACGGATCGCGTCCGACGCCCTCCCCCGGGGCCATGACGCGACGAGGATCCACATAAGGCTCGAAGCCGGCAGGCAGCAGCGGCGCATATTCGATCTCGACACCGCGCGAAGATGCGTTGTGGAACGCGAAGGCGGCCGGCTGCTCGCGGCCGAGCAAGGCCCGTGGAGCCGTTTCGACCTCCGTCTCGATTCGCGTGCGCGAGAGCAGGAATCCCTCGAGGGTCAGGCCGACGAGCAGCACCAGCGCGCCCCAGTACCAGGCGCCGTCCAGCGCCGGTTCTGCGGACCATAGGCCGGCGATGGCGAGCAGCGCCGTGAGCACGATCAACGCATAGCCGCGGTCCGCGAGATGCACGGCGCCTCCGCTACCCCGGAGAGCCCACGACGCAGCTGCGGATGCGCCGGCGCATCATCTGGGCACCGGCGTGTCGCCCAGCATGGCGCGGATCGTCTCGAAATCGGTACTCCCCTCGAGCGCCGCTTCGGGAGCGAGGGCGATGCGATGCGCCATCACCTGGACCGCGACCGCCTTCACGTCGTCGGGCGTGACGAAATCCGACCCTCGCAAACCGGCTGCCACGCGGGATGCCTTGAGCAAGGCCAGCGCACCGCGAGTGGAGAGGCCTAGCGCCACACGCGGATGCTCGCGGGAAGCGCGCGCCAGATCCAGCACGTAGCCGGTGAGCGCTTCCGAAACATGGATGCGCTCCGCCTCGGCGCGCGCCTCGTCGAGCATGGCGGGCGAGACGACTGCTGCCGCGTCGTTGCGGCCCTGCGCCACCGCTCCGGGCGCACCCGCAACCGCACCCGGCGCCCGCGCACCCCCGAGCTGCCCGCCGTAGCGGTTCAGGATTTCCGTCTCCACCGCGCGCTCCGGATACCCGATGTCGATGCGCAGCATGAACCGGTCCAGCTGCGACTCCGGCAACGGGTACGTGCCCTCGAACTCCCGCGGGTTCTGCGTCGCGAGCACCAGGAACCCGGATGGAAGCGCGAACACCGAGCGGTCGACGCTCACCTGCCGCTCCTCCATCGCCTCGAGCAGCGCCGATTGCGTCTTGGGCCCCGTGCGGTTGATCTCGTCCACCAGCACCACGTCCGCGAACAGCGGGCCCGGGCGGAACACGAAGTCGTGCCGCGCCTCGTCGAACACGTGCACGCCGATGATGTCGCTCGGCATGAGGTCCGGCGTCGCCTGGATGCGCTTGAACTCCCCGCCCAGCGCCTGCGCCAGAGTCTTCGCGAGCAGGGTCTTGCCGAGGCCCGGCACGCCCTGCAGCAACACATGCCCGCGCGCCACCAGCGCGATGGTCAGCGCGCGGATCGGAGCTTCCGCCCCGACCACGGTGCGCCCGAGCTCGCGCGCGAGCTGCGATTCGAGATTCTGGATGGAGGAGCTCATGCGATGCTCTCGTCGATGCGGAGGATGAGATTGTACAAGCGTCCGAGCGGCACGCGGCGCGCCGCCGTCGCTTCGGCATGCCAGGCTTTCAGCTGCTCGAGGTCGGCCCGCGCCACGCGCGGGTGCCGCTCGAGCATCTCCCAGGGCGGTTCGGCATCACGGCGCTGCATGCGCTCGTTCACGCGCTTGAAGAAATGGTCGAACAGGCTCCGCGCCGCCGCATGTGGCGGCAGCACGCGCGCAAAGAACCCGCCGGCTGCCCGCACGAGCTCAGCCTCACGCGGCGCGGCCTTGTGCGGAACCCGAACGCGCAACCGGGTGGAACCCACCACCCATATCAGCCACAGCAACGTCAGGATCCCAACGGTGAGATACAGCCGGCCATCCCGATAGAACTTCTGCGGGTCGTAGCCGGCGCCCAGCCCTTGATGCGCATCGTCGAACAACACTGCGCCGCCGGGCCGCACGTTGGCCGAGATGATGTTCGCGAGCAGCTGGGCGTTGTCGCCCAGGCCCAGCGCGCGATTGGTGAACACGGAGCCGAAGCCGCTGACGACGATGCGCCCCGCCCCGAGCGGGCGCGTCCACAACGCGCCCTCGCCCGTCTCGCGCTGGGTGCCGAGGGCGAGCACGAATCCCTGATAGGGCACCTTCACGGCCCAGGGCTGGGAAGCGTAATCCGAGAGCGCGACGACTTCGTGCACGTCCGTGAAGTAGGCATGCGGGCGGTTCGGAACGAGCACGCTGCGCCTCGGCTCGGGAAGCGGGCGCAGTTGCTCCGGCGGCGGGCCCTCGTCCAGGGCGCCGGCGGTGCCCCCGCCCTGACGCCTGCGCAACCGTTCCTGCCGGCCCCGAGTCGTCTCGAATTCGAGACCAGTGAGCAGGTTGAGGTCGCCCAGCGCCACGCCCGCCGTGCGGAAGGCCCAGTCCGGCGTATCCGCGAGCGCGGCGATGACCAGCAGCGTATTGCCCGCGCGCACCCAGCGGTCGAGCGGCACGAACTCCTCGGTGTCGAAAGAAGCCGCCGCCGGCAGCGTGACGATGAGGAGGTTTCCAGCGGCCGGCAGGCCTTCCACCTGCGCAAGCTTGTCGAAGCGGTCGCGCAGGGAGATCACCCGCAGCTTCTCGTCTTCGAGCCAGCTCATCGCGGCGTTGTAGCCGTTGCCGCGCCGTTCGACGGTGGTCGGGCGTGGAATCTCGTTGCGGGCATCGATGCCGCCCTCGCGGCGCAGGAACATGCCGACGAACAGCAGGAGCGCGCCGAGTGCGCAAAGGAGCGTGAAGGCGCGCTCTTTCATGCGGGTTTACCCAGCCGTTCGAGCAGAGCGCGGCCCTGCTCCAGGGCGGAATCCACCGTGCGCGGTGCGAGGCTGGCGTCGGAAAACCGGGCCCGCTCGGCAGCGCGGGCGATCTCGCTCAGGCGCTCGCGGTCCGCCGGCTCCTCGAGCTTCACCGCGCTCGTGAGCTCCTGCACGGTCATCGCGCCCGCCGGCGGAAGCTTGCGCGCATCCGTCAATCGGGACACCACCAGCTCCAGCAGCAGGCGGGGCTTGTCTGTGAATGCCGCACCATCCACGTCCGCCCAGCTCAAACGCGTCGGAGCGGCGGCTTCGGCCGCCTGCCGCGCGGCATGCTCGCGTGACCGCGAACGGATAAAGCCGGCCGCGCGCAGCTCGTTCACCAGGATCACGCCCGCCAGCGTCAGCACGAGAACCAGGCTTCCGTACGTCACGAGGTCGATGACGACCTGCGAGCGGCCGCTGCGCTGGATCATGCGGTCCAGCCAGCTGGCGTCGTCCACTTTGTGGTTGCGCTCCACCACCGCTCTCAGCCATGCACGGAAGCGCGCCCACAGGCTGGCGCTCTGCTGCGCGCGCGGGCCGAGCCCGATCAGCACCTCATTGAGCCGTGCGACGCTGGGCCGTGGCCCATCCGGCGCGGGCGCTGCGAGCTCGCGGGCGACGAGCGTGCGCAATTCGGCAAGACTGCCGGCGGAAAGGTCGTTACGCGCCTCTTTCCACCCCGCCGGCAGCCAGGCGGCCCAGCCGCTGCGCTCCAGGGCGGGTGACAACGCGGGGCAGCGCGCCGAGACACGCTCGAATCCCACGTCCAGGGCCGGATCGAGCTTCGGAATGCAGGCGTCGATGGCGGCGAGCGCCGCCCGACCCGGCTCATGGCCGGTTTGCGCACCCGCCACGGCGCTCGCGCAAAGAATCCCTGCTGCCGCGAGCGCGATTCGCATCGCTCAGGTGGGCGTGACGCTCAGGCGGCTCGCGAGGTCCGTTCCCTCGCGACGCAGCCGCAGGTCGCCGTGGAGCGCCAGGAGTACGGCGCCGTAGAACGGTGCGCCCACGGCGCCCAGCGCGACGAGCACGATGACGGATGCCGCCGTGAGCATCGCAAAATCGTCCGCGCCCGCGATCGACAGCACGATGGCGAGGATGGGGAACGCGACGAGATAGAACACCAGCGCCGCCATGGTCGCGATGGTGAGCACGACGCCCGTGCGCCACCAGCTTCCCTTCACCAGGTGCAGACTACGACGCACGGAATTCAGCGGGCCGAGCCGCTCGATCATGAGGACGAGCCAGGCGAGCACCAGTCCGACGAGCAGATAGAGCCCGGGCACGATCAGCGCGATGAACCCCGCGCCCACCAGCACGCACAGCACCACGAAGAGCCCGACTACGGCGGGCAGCCGGCGCACGGCCTCGACGAGCTCGCCCCGTGTGTCAGTGGGCTCGTGCGAGGCGATGCGCAGCTGCCGCAGCAGCATGGCGCTCCAGATGAGCAGGCCGAGCAGCGTGCCTAGCACGTAGAGTCCCCACCACACCGGATCGCCGTTGCCGAACTGGTGCAGCGGCCGGCCTGTCGCGAGGAAGTAGATGTTCGGCAGCTGGCCGGCGATCATGGACAGCACGCCGTACGGCAGGCACTTGACCAGCGAAGCCTGGAAGATGCGGAAGGTGGCATCGAGCACCTGCCCGATCGACTGCGGGCTGGACGGCGGGTAGAGCGGCGTGGACATCCGGGGAATGATAAGTAGTGGCAGGCAATCACACCATCGGCATGCGGCTCGAGCACGCCACGCGGCGGCTGGCGGCGACCAGCGATTCGGCGCGGCTGGATGCCGAGCTGCTGCTGGCGCATGCGCTCGGCAGGAGCCGGGCGTGGCTGGTCGCGCATGCCGATCGGGTCGTCCAGGCCGGTTCAGTCGACCAGGCCCGCGAGACCGGTGAGCCGCGGGATTTCGAGGCGCTCATCGAGCGTCGGGCGGCCGGCGAGCCGCTCGCCTACATCGTGGGCCACAAGCACTTCTGGACGCTGAAACTGGACGTGACCCCTGCGGTGCTGGTGCCAAGGCCCGAGACCGAGCTGCTCGTCGAGCTGGCGCTGCGGTTCGAGCACCCCGCCGCACGGGTAGTGGACCTGGGCACGGGGTCGGGCGCTGTCGCGCTGGCCCTCGCCAGCGAGCGGCCGCAATGGCGGGTAACGGCCACGGATGCCTCACCAGCGGCGCTGGGCGTCGCGCGGCGGAATGCGGAAGCGCACGGATTGAACGAGGTGGAGTTCCTGGCCGGTCACTGGCTCGAGCCGCTGGCGGGGCGGCGCTTCGAGCTGATCGTGAGCAATCCGCCTTACATCGCCGAGAACGATGCCGCGCTCGCAGACCCTGCATTGCTCCGCGAGCCTCGCGGCGCGCTCACTCCGGGAGGCGATGGGCTGAGCAGCCTGTGCGAGATCCTCCGGCAGGCGCCCGAGCACCTCGAAAGCGGCGGCTGGCTACTGCTCGAGCACGGCGCCACCCAGGCGGCGGAAGTCGCACGCGAGCTTGTCGCGCGCGGCTTCCGTCACGTACGCTCGCACCGCGATCTGGCGGGGCATGAGCGCGCAACCGAAGCCCACTGGATCTGAGCCTCACGGAATCCAAAAGCGGAGACATTCATGGTTCGTTTCGAGACGACGCACGGCGACATCACCATCGAGCTGTTCGAGAAAGAGGCGCCGATCAGCGCCGAGAACTTCCTGAAGTACGTGGACGACGGCTTCTATGACGGCGCCATCTTCCACCGCATCGTGCCGGGCTTCGTGATCCAGGGCGGCGGGCTGGACACCGACTTCGGCTCGAAGAAGACCCGCCCTTCCATCAAGAACGAGGCCACCAACGGTCTCAAGAACGAGCGCGGCACGCTCTCCATGGCGCGCACCAACGACATCAACAGCGCCACCTCGCAGTTCTTCGTGAACCTCAAGGACAACGACTTCCTCGACCACCGCGGCGCCGGCAACTACGGCTACGCGGTGTTCGGCCGCGTCACCGAAGGCATGGACGTGGTGGACAAGATCGCCGCCGTGAAGACCGGCCGTCGCAAGGGCTACGACGATGCCCCGCTCGAGGAAGTGATGATCGTTTCCGCCCGCCGGATGTGAGCCCTGATGGGTGGAGGGCCGTCGCCGCGCAGAAGCTTCGCGGGGCGGCTGTTTCGATGGGCGGTGCTGCTTGCGCTGGCATGGGTGCTGCTCACGGCGGGGGCGGTGCTGTTGCTGCGCTGGGTAAACCCGCCCACCAGCGCGTTCATGCTCACCACGGCGTGGTCTGCCGCCGACAAGGGTTACCGCACCCGCTACCAGTGGGTGGACTACGCGAAGATCTCCCCCAATGCCGCGCTGGCGGTGATCGCCTCCGAAGATCAGCTGTTCCCCGTGCACCGCGGCTTCGACGTGAAGTCCATCCGTGAAGCGGCGGAAGATAACCAGCGTGGCAAGCGCGTGCGCGGCGCGAGCACCATCAGCCAGCAGGTGGCGAAGAACCTGTTCCTCTGGAGCGGACGCAGCTACCTGCGCAAGGGCATCGAGGCGTGGCTCACGATGCTCATCGAGCTCACGTGGCCGAAGCAACGGATTCTCGAGGTGTATCTCAACATCGCGCAGTTCGGGCGCGGCGTTTACGGCGTAGAGGCAGCGGCGCGTACGTTTTATCGTGTGCCTGCCTCACGGTTGAGCGCCGCGCAGGCGGCCACGCTCGCCGCCGTGCTGCCCAACCCGCTGCGGATGCACGCCGAAAGACCGTCGCCATACGTGCGCGCCCGATGCGCCACAATCCTCGCGCAAATGCGCGCGCTAGGTGGCCGTGCGTATCTCAAACAACTCGCGCCGGACTCCTGATCGCACGAACGCAAATCTGCGTGTTTGCAATCGATTCGCGACTTACTGCCGCGACGCTTCGCCCTGTACCGTTCGCGTCATTCGATGCTATCGTGAGGACATGGCCATGGGACTCGTCAACGGCAAGCTGATTCTGCGGAACCCGCGCAACCCGGAGCTGGAAGTCGTCGAGACTCTGGCGCTGGCAGACTCGGGTGCGCTCTTTCTGTGCATTCCCGAACACGTGCGCTTCCAGCTACAGCTCGAGACAGCGGAATACAAGGAAGTGACGCTGGCCGATGGCACGCGCCGATCCATTCCTTACGTAGGCCCCATCGAGGTGAAATTCAAGAACCGGACGGGGTTCACCGGCGCGCTGGTCATGGGCGAACGAGTGCTGCTGGGCGCCATCCCCATGGAAGACATGGACCTGGTCATCATCCCCAGTACGCAAAAGCTGGACGTCAATCCCGAGAACCCGAACTTCGCAGGCGCCATCGCCAAGGGCAGCGTCCGCGCCGCCTGAGCGGACACGCTGCCAGCTCGAGCATCGGACGCTATCGCAACATCTGCCAGCCCGCGTACACCTGGTAGCCTTCGCGCCCGCCCAGGTTGTTGTGCAGCTCGCGGCCCAGGGCGAGCAGCAGCACCGAGTGCTCGGAGAAGGTGATGCGCGTCCCGGTGTTGAGGATGAGCTCGCTGTCCCGCAGATGCGGCGCAGCCTCGCTGTGCAGCTCGCCCATCACCTCAACGCGCTCGCTGATCTCGTGGCCGACCACCGCGCCGCCTTCCCAGGTGTCCTCCTCGCCGGTGTGGTCGAAAAACCGCCCCACCTCGAAGTTCACCGAGAAGTTCTCGTATTCCTTCATCACCTCGACCGGCGCCAGGAAGCCTTCGTACTTCTTCCGGAACTGCACCTGCGGATAGGTGGACACCTGCCAGCCGTGCTCGCCGGCGTCGAAGAAGCGCCATTTCACGCCCGCGAGGGACGAGCCCAGCTGCGAATGCGTGCCTTCGCCGCGCTCGTGCGAGACCACGTAGGGCACTTCGTACTTCAGCTGGATGCGGTCACCCACGCCGTAATTGATGTCGATCAGCGGCAGCTCGCTCTCGGTGGCATCGTGGTTGTGCTCCGACGTGAGCGCGAAGTTCACTTCCCAGTTGCCGTCGCCCGGCGTGCCGGGGTCGTCCGTGATCATGGGCGGACCACCCTGCGCGAACGCGCGGGAGGTGAGGCAGCCGAGCAGGACGAAGGCGAGAGCGAGCGAGCGCCGGGCATCGAGCTTGATCATGGTTTCACGCGAGGTTGCCATCGGAGATGGCGCGCAGGATATCTCCCCGCCCTGACATCAACCTGACGCCCCTCCGGTGCCCGACACCGCACCCGTGGCATTGCCTGGGACTAACGGTCGTAGCCGAGGTTGGGAGAGAGCCAGCGCTCGACCTCCTCCACGCTCTCACCCTTGCGACGCGCGTAGTCCTGCACCTGGTCGCGATCGATCTTGCCGACGGCGAAATAGCGCGAGTCGGGATGCGAGAAGTACCAGCCGCTCACGGCGGCAGTGGGGTACATGGCGAACGACTCGGTGAGCTGGATGCCGGTGCGCCGCTCCGCGTCGAGCAGCGCCCACAGTTTCGCCTTCTCGGTGTGATCCGGGCAGGCCGGATACCCCGGCGCGGGGCGGATGCCCTTGTACTCCTCACGGATCAGCTGCTCGTTGGAGAGCTTCTCGGGCGCATACCCCCAGAACTCGCGCCGCACCCGGTCGTGAAAATGCTCCGCGCAGGCTTCTGCGAGGCGATCCGCGAGCGCCTTGAGAATGATGCTGGAGTAGTCGTCGTGCGCCTTCTCGAAACGCTCCACGTGCTTCTCGATGCCGATACCCGCCGTCACCGCGAACGCACCGATGTAGTCGCGCGCCCCGC
This sequence comes from Steroidobacteraceae bacterium, assembly GCA_044225565.1. Classification (GTDB taxonomy): domain Bacteria; phylum Pseudomonadota; class Gammaproteobacteria; order Steroidobacterales; family Steroidobacteraceae; genus CAVXAE01. The sequence continues at coordinate 16,368 of JBGAIL010000072.1, forward strand.
TGGCCCTGGGTGCCACGTAGTCCGCCAGGCATTCGTGCGGCAGCCCCGCCGGCTTGCCCTTCTGCTGCCGCAGGAAGCTCAACGTAGTCGCCACCTTCGTGCGGGACTCGTCCGTATACACCTCGACGTCGTCCGCCACCGCATTGGCCGGAAACAGGCCCACCACCGCACGTGCCTCCAGCCACCGCTCCGCGACGATCTGCTTCAGCATCTTCTGCGCGTCCGCATACAGGCTGCTCGCCGCTGCGCCCACCACCTTGTCGGTGAGGATGTCCGGGAACTTTCCGGCGAACTCCCACGCGTTGAAGAACGGCATCCAGTCGACGTAGTCGAGCAGGGACTCGAGCGGATAGCGCTCGAACACCTGAATGCCCGGCTGCGCGGGCGCCGGCGGCGCATGAGCCGCCCAATCGATGGGCCGGCGGTTGGCGCGCGCCTGCTCGATGCTCAGCTCGGGCGCCTTCACCTTCTTGCCCGCATGCTGCTCGCGACGGCGCTGGTGATCCTCCCGGACTTTCGCGATGAAGCCGTCGCGCTGCGACTCGGACACCAGCGCCTGGCACACGCCCACCGAGCGGGACGCGTCCTTCACGTACACCACGGGCGACTTGTAGTGCGGTGCGATCTTCACCGAAGTATGCGCCGGAGAGGTCGTCGCGCCGCCGATGAGCAGCGGCACCGTGAAGTCCTGCCGCTGCATCTCGCGCGCCACGTACACCATCTCGTCGAGCGAAGGCGTGATGAGCCCCGAGAGCCCGATGAAATCCGCGGACTCGCGCCGCGCCGCCTCCAGGATGCGCTCGCAGGACACCATCACCCCGAGGTCCACCACCTCGAAGTTGTTGCACTGGAGCACGACGCCCACGATGTTCTTGCCGATGTCGTGCACGTCGCCCTTCACCGTGGCGATGACGATGCGGCCGTTGGAGCGCGAGACGCCGTCCTTCTCCTGCTCGATGAACGGGATCAGGTGCGCGACGGCGCGCTTCATCACGCGCGCGCTCTTCACCACCTGCGGCAGGAACATCTTGCCGGAGCCGAACAGGTCGCCGACGACGTTCATACCGTCCATCAGCGGCCCTTCGATGACCTGCAGCGGCCGGTCGAAGCTCAGGCGCGCCTCTTCCGCATCGTCGATGACGAAATCGTCGATGCCCTGCACCAGCGCGTGCTCGAGCCGCTTCGACACGGGCAGCTTGCGCCACTCGAGGTCCGCCTGCCGCTTCGCGCCACCCTCGCCTTTGAAGCGCGCCGCGATCTCGAGCAGACGCTCCGTGCCATCCGGCCGGCGGTTGAGCACCACGTCTTCCACACGCTCGCGCAGCTCGGGGTCGATCTGCTCGTAGATGGCCAGCTGCCCGGCATTCACGATGCCCATGTCCATTCCCGCCGCGATGGCGTGATACAGGAACACGGAGTGGATCGCCTCGCGCACCGGATCGTTGCCGCGGAACGAGAACGACACGTTGCTCACGCCGCCGCTCACCAGCGCATGCGGCAGCGTGCGCTTGATCTCGCGGGTGGCCTCGATGAAGTCCACGCCGTAATTGTTGTGCTCCTCGATGCCCGTCGCGATCGCGAAGATGTTCGGGTCGAAGATGATGTCCTCGGCCGGGAAGCCCACCTGCTCGGTGAGGATGCGGTACGAGCGCGCGCAGATGGACGCCTTGCGCTCGATGGTGTCCGCCTGCCCTTTCTCGTCGAACGCCATCACCACCACGGCGGCGCCGAAGCGCCGCACCTTGCGCGCCTGCTCGATGAACGCGGCCTCGCCCTCCTTCATGCTGATGGAGTTGACGATGCACTTGCCCTGCACGCACTTGAGCCCGGCCTCGATCACCACCCACTTGGAGGAGTCGATCATCACCGGCACGCGCGCGATGTCCGGCTCTGCCGCGATGAGGTTGAGGAAGCGGACCATGGCCGCTTCCGAATCGAGCATGCCCTCGTCCATGTTCACGTCGATGGCCTGCGCGCCGCTCGCCACCTGCTGCCGGGCCACGTCCAGCGCGGCGTTGTAGTCGCCGGCCTCGATGAGCTTGCGGAACTTCGCCGAGCCCGTGACGTTGGTGCGCTCGCCCACGTTCACGAAGAGCGTGTCGTCACCGATGTTGAACGGCTCGAGACCGGAAAGCCGGCACTGCGCCGGCACGACGGCCCGCTCGCGCCGCTTGCTCGCGCGCACCGCTTCGCGGATGAGCCTGATGTGGTCCGGCGTGGTGCCGCAGCACCCGCCCACGATGTTGAGCAGCCCCGATGCAGCGAATTCCGCGAGGATCGCAGCGGTTTCCTGCGGCGTCTCGTCGTACTCGCCGAACGCATTCGGCAGACCCGCATTGGGATACGCGCACACGTTGGTATCGGCCACGCGCGCCAGTTCCTGCACGTAAGGCCGCAACTGCTGCGCGCCGAGCGCGCAGTTGAGTCCCACCGCCAGCGGCTTCGCGTGACGGATGGAATTCCAGAACGCCTCGGTGGTCTGGCCCGAGAGCGTGCGCCCCGAAGCGTCCGTGATGGTGCCGGAGACGATGAGCGGCAGGCGCAGGTTCAGCTCGTCGAACACCGTTTCCACGGCGTAGATGGCCGCTTTGGCGTTCAGCGTGTCGAACACGGTTTCGATGAGCAGCAGATCCGCGCCGCCGAGCACGAGGCCGCGCGCAGCTTCCGAGTACGTGGCCACCAGCTCGTCGAACTTCACTGCCCGGAAGCCGGGATCGTTCACGTCCGGCGACATGGAAGCCATGCGGCTCGTGGGGCCGAGTGCGCCCGCGACGAATGCCGGCCGGCCGCTGCCCTGCGCGAAGGCGTCCGCGACGCGCGCCAGTTGCGCCGCGCCGTAGTTCAGCTCGGGCACCAGCGCTTCCATGCCGTAGTCGGCCTGGGAGATGGTCGTGGCGTTGAAGGTGTTCGTCTCGACGATGTCCGCGCCTGCCTCGAAATAGGCGCGATGGATGCCGGCGATGACCTCCGGCTGGGTCAGCGTCAGCAGATCGTTGTTGCCGCGCACGTCCCGCCCGTATGAGCGGAAGCGCTCGCCACGATAACCCGCCTCGTCGAGCTTGTGGCGCTGGATCATGGTGCCCATGGCGCCATCCAGCAGCACGATGCGCTCGTCCAGCAGCTTCTTCAGCCGCTCGATGCGCGTGCGGCGCGCGGTTTCGTCCACGGGCGAGACGGCGAAGGGCGACGCGCCAGCACGCACGTCACTGGCCGTCTTCGGCCCAGAGTCCGGCTTCAGCGCGTGCGGCCGCGACTCGCTGCCGTGATCGCAGCCCCGCCCGTGCGCACAAGTGGCTTCCGCAGCCCGACGGTGCGCGCCGCTCACGGCCGCACCCCCAGCGCATGGCAAATGGCATAGGTGAGCTCGGCCCGGTTCAGCGTGTAGAAGTGGAATTCCTGCACCCCGTGGCGCGCGAGCGCCTGCACCTGCTCGATGGCGACGCTCGCCGCGATGAGCCGGCGCGTATCCGGATCTTCGTCCAGCCCGGCGAAGCGCTCGTTCAGCCACTCCGGCACGGTGGCGCCGCACTGCGCCGCGAACCGCAGCACCTGCGGAAAGCGCGTGATCGGCAGGATGCCCGGCACGATCTGCGCGCGGATGCCCGCCTGCTCGCAACGATCCCGAAAGCTCAGGAACCGTCTCGTGTCATAGAAGAACTGCGTGATCGCCCGGGTGGCGCCGGCGTCGATCTTGCGCTTGAGGTTGTCCAGGTCGAAATCCGCCGATGGCGCTTCCGGATGCACCTCGGGATACGCGGCCACCGAGATGTCGAAATCCCCCACGCTCTTCAGCCCCGCCACCAGATCCGACGCATACGCGAAGCCCTCGGGGTGCGGCGCGTACCGCGCCTGTCCCTTCGGCGGATCCCCGCGCAACGCGACCAGGTGCCGGATGCCCTGATCCCAGTACTGGCGTGCGATATCCAGGATCTCGCCGCGCGGCGCGCCGACGCACGTGAGGTGCGGCGCACCCGTCAGCGGCGTCTCTTTCTTGATGCGCGTGATGACGTTGTGAGTGCGCTCGCGTGTGGAGCCGTCCGCACCGTAGGTCACCGACACGAAGCGCGGCTTGAGCGGCGCGAGGCGCTGCACGGAGCTCCACAGCGTGGTCTCCATCTGCGCATCCGCAGGCGGAAAGAATTCGAACGAGACGATGGGCGTCGCGCTGCGCGCCGCGGCCCAGACGGGGCCCGCGCCCGCACCCGCGCTACTGGCGTTCCCGCCCGCCCCCGTGCCCGCGCCCGTGCCCGTGCTCGGGCACGTGCTCGGGCCTGCGCCGCTCTCCGATCGTGACTCGTTGGCCATGCTTTTCACCGTTGCCCCAGCGCGAGCAGCAGCCGATTGCGGCTGACGTCCACGCGTTTCAGCTTGCGACATTCCATACCGGCGTGCTCCAGCCACCCCCGCAATATCGCCTGCGGCTTCGCGGCCTCGGCCGAACGAAGGTTTGCGTCGTTCTCCACGACGATGATGCGGCCGCCGGGACGCAGCACCCGCGCCGCCTCGCGCAGCGCGACCCCAGGCCGCTCCGCCACCGAGAGCACGTGGTCGAAGGCCACTGCATCGAAGCTGGCAGCCTCGAAAGGCAGCGCGTACATGTCGCCCCGCCGGAAGACGCAATGGTTGAGGCCGGCACCGTGCACCTTGGCCCGCGCCACGCGCAGAGCCTGGGCGGAAGCATCCAGACCGACGGCGTGGCGGGCCCGCCCGCCCAACACCCGCAGCATGCTGCCACTGCCGGTGCCGACGTCCAGCAATTCACCGAGTGAATCTTCGCCGATTTCCCTGAGCACGGCCTTCACCAGGCGCTCGTCCTTGTAGGTGGATTCGGCCGAGCGACGCACGTCCTCCCATGCCGCGGCGGCGCTACGCGCCCTTTTCTCGAGCACCTGGGCGAGCCGGCCGCGATCCTTGCGCAGCACGGGGTCTGCCTCGGGGACGGGGCGCAGCGCCTGCGTCACGAGATTCGCAGCCTGCGTCCCGCCCGTGAGGCGATAGTAGATGCGCTGCTCTTCCCGGAAACGCTCGAGCGCGCCCACGTCACTCAGGATCTTCAAGTGCCGCGAGATGCGCGGTTGGCTCTGCCCCAGCGTGTCCGCTATCTCCCCCACCGTCAGCTCGCCGTGGCCGAGCAGCGCGAGCAGCCGGCAGCGCGTAGGCTCCGCCAGGGCGCGCAGCAGGTCTACGGCACGCGAAAAATCGAGGGACGCGGGGGTCATTTGCCTGATCCGTTATATAACGAAACCCTTATATAAAGGGAAGCTTATCGGATGGTGCAGGACACGGCAAGGACCCGCCTCCCGGACGGAGCAGGCGATGAGGATGGAGCGAGGCGCAGGAGCGGCGCGGGCACGAGCGCGGGGTGCGGGTGCGGGTGCGGGTGCGGGTGCGGCGATTCGTCAACATCCGGACAATTGCCGCGCGACTGTCCGCACGCGGACGATCGAGACCGATTCGTCCGGATGTTGACGATTCTGTCGAGACCAGGAGAAAACCGGCCCGAACTCAGAGCGGCCATCCTGCCCGCCCCACC
>JBGAIL010000073.1:0-21279 GCA_044225565.1 Steroidobacteraceae bacterium
CCGACGCGTGCTCGATGCGCGGCCGCAGGCTCCGGCGTTGCTCCCGGGTCAGCATCTTCTCGAACGTGTCCAGGGCGAAGCGGTTACCGGCATCTCCGATCGCATGGACGTTCAGCTGCCAGCCGTTGGCCGAGGTCAGCTTTGCCAGCGCCTGCAGCTGCGCGGGCGTATAGAGCATCAACCCGCGGCTGTGCGGCTCGTCACTGTAGTCTTGCAACAGCGCCGCGCCGCGGCTGCCGAGCGCGCCATCGACCCAGACCTTGACGGCCGGCATCTGCAACCGATCGTCGAACTGCGGCGAGCGCGGGCCCGCTTCGATGTCCCCCGGCCTGGCCTCCCGGGCCGCGAGCATGGCGTAGATTCGCAGCGGCAGCTCTCCCCTGGCACCGAGCTCCTGATACAGCCGGTACTGCCGGCTGTCGATGCCTGCGTCGTGAGTTCCCGTCAGACCGAGCGAGACGAGCTCGCGCATCGACGTGCGCAAAGCATGCTTGATGCCTTCGTCCGTGCGCTCGGGAAGATGCTTCTTGATGAGCGCCATGGCCGCATCGACGAAGACGCCGGTCGGCTGGCCGGTGGCATCGCGGACGATCTGCCCACCCGGCGGATCGACGGTCGCCGAGGAGATTCCGGCGAGTTTGAGCGCCGCGCTGTTCACCCAGACGACGTGGAGATCGATGCGCGTGAGCATGGCGGGGCGGTCGCCGATCACTCGATCCAGGTCGCGTGCCGTCGGGAAGCGCTTGTCCGCCCACAACTCCTGGTCCCAGCCGCGACCCATCACCCAGGAGCTGTCGGCGTGAGCAGCGGCGAAGCTGCGCGTACGATCGAGTGTTTCCTGGAGCGAAGTGCTGCCGCGGAGATCCGCCTGCAGGCGCTCCTCTCCCAGCCAGAGCACGTGTCCGTGCGCATCGATGAGCCCCGGCAACAGCGTCCGTCCACCGCCGTCGATTGCTTCCCCGTTCCGGGGAACCTCGGACTCGGAAGTCAGGACCCGTTCGATCTTGCCGTCGACGATCACGAGGCCGCTGAATGCGCGCAGGCCCTCATTCGTCGGCGTGTAGCCGTGCACGTTGTGGACCACTTGCACGGCGGCATCGGCAACGAGCGGGATGAGCGCAAGCGAGATCACGGATGCGCAGCGGCGCAAGACCCTGCCCAGGACGCTATTCACGACTCCAACCATCATGATTGCCTTCATGCTTCTATCGCACCTGCAGCGTCACTTCGGGATAGGCCGGGGACGGTCCCTGCAGCAGCGCCGAGGGCTTGCCGCGCAGCGTCTGATCGAAGAACGCCAGGAGGTAGGCGTTCATGATCTGCTCCATGCGCCCGCCGTCGATGCGGCCCGTGATGCCGCCCATGTGCAGCAACGGTGAGAACAGCACCAGGTCCGTGTAACTGACGTGCGCGCTGCCGGCGGTGCTCAGAAGCCACGCCGGTGCCTGCGAGCGGCGGAACACCGGGTCCGCGAGCAACTTGAAAGGCTCGCTCGTCATGTACATGAACGGCACCTTCATGGCGGAATCGAGCGTCGTCGTGGCTCCGAACTGCACGCCGTCCATGTTCACGCCGGCGCGGCAGCGGGAATCGAGGAAGCACACGTCCGCAGCCGTCGCACCGCCGAAGGACATCCCGAAGACGCCGATGCGCGTGAGGTCGAGATGGCCTGCGAAGCGGCGCAGTGCGGAAACGTCCGCCGCTTTCTCCAGCTCGTCGATCACGAAGCGGGTGTCTGCCGTCCACACTTTGAGGCTCTGCGGGAAATGCCCGTCGGCAGTGCCGTGCGCCTGCAGCAGGCTCGCCCGCTCGTCGGGATCCTTGCTCGCCACCAGCTTCCACAGCGCGGCGCCGAAATCGGGCTTGCGGGAGTAGCCCTCGATGCGCTGCAGGAACTCCTCCGTCGGCTTGACGATGCGGCCGTCCGCATAGCGAAGCTCCATCGACTCGTAGGGATGGCCGATGCTGAGCACGACGTAGCCGTGGCTCGCGAGCTCCTCCACCTGTGCCGTGTTCTGGTCCGGGGAGCCCCAGTAGCCGTGCGAGAAGATGAGCACCGGAAATGCAGCCTGCGCATCGCTGAGCGGGGCGTCGCGATAGGAGTGCGCCTCGACGAGGGCCAGGTGGTCGAAGAGGAACGTCAGCTTCGACAAGCCGAGCAGCCGGGTCAGGAACGTCGCCCGCGGCGAATACGCGCCCCGCAGGGATTCGGGCTTCGCACCGGGCACGGGGGTGGCGGGATACCAGATCTGGATCGCGAGATCGCGTCGATCGGCCTCATCCGGCGTGAAGGGCTCGGCGCGCGAGCGGTCCAGCAGCGAGATGTTCGTCGTGCCCACGGCGAGCGAGCCCGTCGGGGCCGGAAGCTTGAATACCGGGAACAACGCAGGCAGCGCAGCTGCGAATCCGAGCACGAGCAGCAAGCCTGCGCCGGCGCAGATGCGGCGCACCCAGCGCCATCGCGAAGCGGATGTTGCTGGCGCATGCGGCACCTGCCGGCGGCGAAGCGACAGGGCCAGGAAGATTGCCGTCAGGACATACGCCGGCACCATCTGCCAGCGATAGCCTTCCAGCGCGAGATGCAGCACCGTCAGCAGCGCACCCGCCCAGCACACGAAGCGGAGTGCCGGTGCCCGGCCCAGCCTCGGAATGAGGACGCCGAGCACCAGGACGAGCAGTGCCAGCAGAATGGTGATCTCGAGTGGTCTCATCGTATGGCCCGCCTAACTTGCCCAGACGGCTGCGAACAACCGCGCGAAATTGCCGCCCAGGATCTTGTCGATACGTGATTCGGAATGACCCCGGCTCGCGAGCCGTTGCGCGAGCTGCGCGAAACGGTCCGCCTTGTTGAGGTCCGGCAGGAAAGTGTACACGCCGGGCCTCTCACCCGGTGCTGCGATGCCTCGTGCGCGCCGCTCGGCCATCCGCTTGTCGGCGCGCTCGCGATACGCATCGTCGAACTTGACGGGAGGAATGAAGCCGTCACTCCCGATGCCGACGTGATCCTCTCCGCAGACGTCGATCGCATGCTCGATATGGAGCACCAGATCCTCCGCGCCGGGGTGCCCCTGCGCGCGCAGGAACATGGGGATGAGGTAGATACCCACGACACCACCCTTGTCGGCCAGCATCCGCAGCTCCGCGTCCGTCTTGTTGCGAGGCAGCGGCGCGAGGGCGGCGCACCCGGTGTGCGTGATGGCCACTGGCGCCCTGGAAGCCTCGATGGCTTCCCGCGTCATGCGCTCGCCGCCGTGCGAAAGATCGACGAGCAGCCTTCGCTCGTTGAGCCGCGCCACGACCTCGTTGCCGAAGGCGCTGAGGCCTGCGTTGCCGGGCTCAAGGCAACCGTCCGCGATGAGGTTGCGCCGGTTGTACGTGAGCTGGAAGACGCGGACGCCGAGGTCGGCGAACAGATCGATGCGCCCCAGGTCTTCCCCGATCGGCGTGCCGTCCTGAAAGCCGTAGATGAGGCCCATGCGGCCGTTGAGCTGCGCCTGCGCGATGTCCGCCGCTGTCCGCACCTGCATGAGCCGGTCGGGATGCGCGGCGATCTCCTGATTGAAGTGCGCGATGGTGCGCACCGACGTATCGAAATCCTTGGCGTAGTCGCCGGCGCCGCCGACGGTGACGTTGACGGCGCTCAGTCCCGAGGCCCGCAGCGCATCGAGCGTGCGCTCGCCGAGCGGAGCGAACGGACTCGCGTCGGCCTCGATCGGAAAGCCGAGCGCGTCGATCCATGGCGAGCGTCGCCGGGACGATGCTTTCGGCTTCCCCCCGGCGGACGCGAGCCGCGCGGCAGTGACGGCGCACGCCATCGCCGCGGACGCCGTGCCGAGAAAGCGCCGCCGGCTCGTCATCGAAGACTCTCGCCTCATAGATTCACCTGCACGCCTGCGCCATAGGTCCTGGGTGGAACGATCTGCGCATATCCGGCGCCGAACGTGTCCCCCGGAGTGATGATCAAGGGATCCTGCGAATCGAAGAGGTTGCGGACGTAGCCGAAGACCTTGACGTTGCGGAACGAATAGCCGAGCTGCGTGCTGGCGATCCAGTAGGAGCCCACTTTCGCGAGCGGGTCGTTCACGATGGAAGAGTAGTAGCGGCCGCTGTGGCGCGCATCGAAGCTGAAGTCGAATCCGCGGGGGTGCGCGTAGTAGACGCCTACGCTCCCGCTGAACTTCGGCGAGCGCGGCAGCTCGTTGCCCTGCACGCCGGAGCCCGGAAACCTGCGGATGTCGGACTTGATGGTGCCGAGGCCGCAATGGATCCGCAAAGCCCGGCTCGGCTGCCACGCCGCCATCACTTCGGCGCCGCGGGTCGTCACCTTGTCCGCGTTGGCGACGATGGTGGAGACGGAGCTCAGGTAGAACGGCAGCTGCATGTCCTCGTAGTCGCTGTAGAACAGGTTGCCCGACAGCGTCAGCCTGCCGCCCGCCAGGAGGGCTCGCGCGAAGCCTTCGTAGTTCCACACGTACTCTGGATCGAACGTGTACGGCCTGAACGGCTGGAAGTATGTGAAGCCCGCGCTGCCGCCGTTGTAACCGCGGGTGACGAGCGCGCCCACCGTGGTCGCCGCCGACGGATGCCACGAGAGGACGAGCTTCGGGAGGAAGGTCTCGTATTTCTCGTCGAGGTCGATCGTGAAAAGGAAGATGCTGCCCTCGCGCTGCCGGCGCTCCTCTTCGTAGCGGGCGCCCACCGTGACGTCGAATCGCTCCGAGAAGGCATAGGTCGCCTCGCCGAAGACCGCGTTCGTGCGGGTGCGGTCGTCGAAGCCCCCGCCACCGAAGAGGTCGATGAGCTCGTCCTGCGAGGCCCGGAAGAGATACGCGCCGAAGAGCGCCTTGATGCGCTGATCGGGCGAATGGAAGGTGACTGAAGGCTCCGCCACGAGCTCGTGGCCGTCGATGGTCGCGTTGCCGTTGCCCGGGCGCGCCCGCCGCTCGATGTCCAGGTCGGAATACGAGACCAGCGTCTGCACGCGGACCGCATCGCTCGCCTTCCAGTGCAGGTCGAGGATGCCGCTCGTCGAGCTCGGCTCGAACACTGCGGAAGTCAGATCGAAGCGGTTGCCGTGCTCGCCGTAAGGCTGCGTCACGGCCTCGCTCTGCGTGCCGGTGGAGTCCGTGTGATTCACCGTGAGGAGCGCGGAAAAGCCTTCCATCGCGCCCGGCTCGATCAGCAGCTTCGCCCGATAGACGTTGCTCTCGAACCGGCCCGGGTCCTTCGAGCCGGGGAACGGCGTGAAGTCGACGAAGCTCTCGTGGGTCCGGTGATCCGCTGAAAGGCGGAACGCGAGCTGCCCGTCCACGATCGGGGCGGACAGCGCGGCCGAGTACTGCCGGGTGTCGTAGTTGCCGGCAAAGACGCGCGCCCTGCCCTGCAGGTCGTAAGCGGGGTCCGCGGTCTTCACGGCGATGGTGCCGGCAATGGAGTTGCGGCCCTGGAGAGTGCTTTGCGGGCCTCGCAGCACTTCCACCTGCTGCAGATCCCACACGCCGAAGTCGCCGAAGACCACCTCGTTGTAGCTCGCGGGCCGGCCATCCACCTGGATGTTGAGCCGCGGCCTCGTGCCTGCGAAGAACGCATCCGCTCCGTACGCCGGGCCCGTGCCGTCGACCCCGCGCACGGAAGGAGCCAACGAGCTCCTGCCCGTCGTGGCGATGTTGGGAATGCCGCCGATCAGGTCCTTGATGCCATCGGTGGCCCGCTGGGCGAGCGCGTCGGCGTCGAGCACCACCACGCTGGTCGAGGTGTCCCGCACCGATCGGCCAAGGCGTTCCGCCGTCACGATCAGCTCCTGGATGGTCGCGGGCATGTGCTGCCCGTCGTCGCTTCCGGCGACCGGCGGCCGCCCGCCCGGCGCATCCTGATCGTCGGACGCCATGCGGATGGCGCCGTCGGCATCCTGGCTCGAGCCGGTGCGAATCCCGGTCGCCTGGCCCGAAGCCCCGGCGGCCTCGTCCGGCGCGCTCGCCTGGATCAGAAAAGAGTCCGGCGCCGTCTGGACGGCGCTCAGCTGCGTCCCCTCGAGCAGCTTGCGGAGGACTTCCGCCGCAGTGGCCTGCGCGCGCAGCGCCGGAGCGTGCAGATCCTTCACCAGCCGCGGCTCGAACATGACGTTGGTGCTGGTCAGGTGCCCCACCGCACGGAGCGACTCCGCGAGCGGCTGCGCCGGAAGGTCGAAGGGGTAGAGAGTGGCCTGCGATCGCGCGACAGTGGCGAGCAATGCGAGCAACGCGCCGAGCGCAAGGTCTCGTGAACGGCCACGCCAGCGCGCAAACATGTTCGCCCCTTCCGCTCTCCCGTCTGGCGCCGGCCGGCGCATCCCGCTGGCGGCGGAGCCGGCTCGGCGGCTCCGTTGAGTAGACGAGACAGAGGATCGATCCCCCAGTCTCCGATCACCGCTCAACGACGCAGATGGATGCGACCTTCCTCCTGCACCAGCCTGATGCCGTACATCTGCGCCACCATCCGCGCGAAACCCGGGCTGTCACCGGTGCGATAGATGCCGCTCACGGGCAGCCTCGCGACCGCCGGGTCGTCGATGACCAGCGGCGTCCTGTCGTAGCGGTTCATCTCCGCCACGGCATCCACCAGCAATGTGCTGTCGAAGATGAGCTCGCCGCGGCGCCAGGCCGCCACGGTGTCCACGCGCGGCCGGTCGAGCCTGGGCGTGCCGCCGTTGGCGAACGTCAGGCGCTCGCCGGCGGCGAGCACCACGGGCTCGACGGAAGACCCGGCGGCCTGCGGCGTCGTCACCGAAACCTTGCCGTCGACGAGCACCACGGCGGTGCGATCGCCTTCGTACCGCACCACGAACGAGGTGCCGAGCGCCGTCACGCGATGAGTGCCGGCCACCACGACGAACGGGCGCCGCGAGTCCTGGGCGACCTCGAAGTACGCCTCGCCCTCCTCCAGCACGATGCGACGCTCGTGGTCCGCGAAACGGATCGCCATGCGCGTACCGGAATTGAGCGAGACGCGCGAGCCGTCATCCAGGTTCACGATGCGCTGCTCTCCGGTCTCCGTGGCGTATGAGAGACCCCGCGGCAGGTAGACGAAAGCGCAGGCGATGACGGCGCAGAGAGCAATTGCCGCAGCAGCGCGCACCCACGGACGGGACACCGGGGATCTCGGCAATACGACCACCCGCGGCAGCTGCCCCGCCGGCACGGCCGGCATCGTGTCCCAGATCTCGGTCATGCCTTCGAATGCCGCGGCATGGCCTGCATCGGCCGCGAGCCATTCACGGAAGCCGGCTTCGACTTCCGCCGAGCGACTGGAGCCGTGCAGGCGAGTGATCCACGCAGCGGCCTCGGCGACCATCTTGCGCGAGGGCTTCGCCACGCCCCGTGCGTCCTTCGCACTCATTGCCATTCCTCCCGGTTCATCCATTCCCACAGAAACTGCGACGCCTTCGCGATGTGCTTCTCGACCGCGCTCTCGCTGATGGCGAGCTGCGAGGCGATCTGCGGATAGCTGTAGCCCTCGAGCCGGTTGAGCAGGAACACCTCGCGCGTGCGCGGGCTCAGCACCTGCAATCCCCGCTTCATGCGCTGTAGACGTTGCTGAGTGGCCAACACCTCATCAGGCTCTGGATGCGGGTCGATCAGCGAGAGATCCTCTGCGCGCCCGGCCATCACGTAGCGGGAGCGCGCGCTCCTGCGCTCGTCGACGGAGAGATTGATGACGGTGCGCACCAGGAAGGCCTCGGGCTGGCACACCTTGTGGTTGCGGCAATAGAGCTCGAGCCGCAGGAAGGCTTCCTGGATGAGGTCGTCCGCATCGTCCCGCGTGCTCCCGCGGCTGCGCAGGAATCTGCGCAGCTTGGAGACGAGGAGTGCGACGGGCTCCATGCGCCGACGATGTCACAGTTGCCGAGCCCGTCGCAACGGGATTCTGGCGCGCGGGGCGTCGCGCGCAACGGATACTGAGGGATTGCCCGGCATGCCTCGTCTACTCCATCCAGCACTTCGAGCGAGGAGCAGACCCGATGCCGCTGCGGCCATTGTTGATCGCCATCCTTGCCGCGGGCGCGGCCCCGCTGTCGCAGGCCCAGGAGTCGCGGCACGGCCCGGAAGTCTTCGGCGATCAGGGCGGCGACGCCTCCCGGAGCTTCATGCAGCCGCGGGGAACGGATACGCGCTCTGTCGATTTCGTCGTCGACGAAGGCACGAACGTCTCGCTGGACGTCTCTGCGAAGGGCGGCTGGCTGGTGTTCGATCTTCTCGGGCATCTCTATCGCGTGGACGCCAAAGGGGGTCCGGCGCAGGCGCTGACGCAGGGCAGCGGCGTCGCACTGAACGTAACGCCGGCCGTCTCGCCCGACGGCCGCCGTATCGCCTTCGCTTCCGACCGGTCGGGGCAGCCCAACCTCTGGGTGATGAACGCGGACGGCTCGGCGCCCGTCGCGCTGACGAAGGATCCCGAAGCCCGCTACATGGAGCCGGCCTGGGCGCCGGACGGCCGCTCGATCGCCGTAGTGCGCAGAAGCGCCGTGCCGGGCTTCGGGGTCTACATCCCGCGGACGGAGATCTGGTCCGTGCCGGCGGAGGGCGGCACGCCTCGCCTGCTCGTCCGCCCCTCGAACGATGCCGGGCCGCCCGTCGAAGTGTTTGGCGCGCCCGCCTTCAGTCCCGACGGCCGTTACCTCTATTTCCACCGGTCGCTCGCCTCGGTGTGCAATCCGCTGAAGCGAAGCCGGTATCGCCTCCAGCGTCTCGAGCTCTCCACCGGAAAGGTGATCGAGGTGCGGGCATCGATGGCGCCCGTCACGCCGGATTGCGAAACGGAAGTGCTGCGCACCGAGGAGGAGACCGAGCCGCGCCCTTCTCCGGACGGCCGCTACCTGGCGTTTGCGTTGACCTCCGCCCGCGAGACGTTGAGCTATCGCGGCCACGACTTCCGTCCAGCCACCGCGCTCGTGATCCGGAATCTCGCGAGCGGCGAAGAGCGGCGCCTGGCCGCGCCCATCGCCTCCGCGATGACCTTCGCGCTGCAGGAATGGCTCGAGATGAATCCCTCGAGCCTCAGCTGGTCGGCGGACGGCAAGCGGGTGTACTACATGGCCTCGGGGCACATCCACTCGGCCGACGTCTCGAGCGGCAAGCAGGGCACCGTTCCGTTCCAGGCGCGAGTGCATCGCGCGCTGTCGCAACAGATCTGGCCCAAGCGCTCGCTCGATACGAACGATTCCTTCTCGCCGACGCTGCTGCAATGGACGAGCACGTCGCCGGATGGCAAGTCCCTCGCGTTCATCGCCGCCGGCAGACTGTGGATTGCCTCCGGCAACGAATCGAGCTCCCGGCAGGTCGACACCTCGGCTGTCGAGGACGATGCGCTGCTCTACACGCCGGCGTGGTCGCCGTCGGGTGATGCGATCGCCTTCGCGGCCTGGGGCCCGAAGTCGGGTGGCCACGTGTGGTGATATGCCGTGCGCACCGGCGAGCTGCAACGCGTCACTCGAGTCGCGGGAAGATATCTCTATCCCGTGTGGGGAAAGGATGCGGATACGCTGGCGTACCTGCAGAGCTCATCGCCTTTGCGGCTGTCGCTGCAGATTTACGACTCGCCTTTCGACGATGCCGTCTGGGACGTCGTCGTCGGCAAGCCCGGCGAAGCGATGCGCAAGGTGGGCGAGACGGACCGGCCGCAACCGCTGTCGTTCGGCCAGGATGGCCGCGTACGCTACGTGAAGCACGTTCGCGCGGCGGCCGGTGCGGGCGGCGCGCCCGGTATCAACGAATCGCTGAGCCTCGAATCGGTCGACCCCGTCACGCTCGCGGCACGCAGCGAGGTGAGCATCGCACCGGTTCCCTGGTACTGGCCCGAAGCTCAGTTGTCGCCGGACGGCAAGTGGATCTCGATCATCCTGAGCAACCGGGCCTACGCGTGCGAAGCGTCGAGGCTCGACGAGCGTCGCTTCGACATCTCGACGGCGGCCGCCTTCGATATCTGCAAGCGGCTCGATCACAGCGGCGCCTGGTTCTCCCACTGGCGCGACGCGCGAACGCTCGAGTATTCGCAAGGCAGCACGCAGATTTCCGTCGACGTCGAGCGGGACACCCGCAGCAGTCGGCCCGTGTCCGCCTCGGTGCAGAGGCCGAAGCCGCGCGCAGTCCTGCTGCGAAACGCGACGCTGATCCCGCTGGACGGCGGAAAGGCCTCGAGACGCGGCGACATCGCGGTGGTGGACCACAGGATCACCTGCGTCGGAGAGTGCAACGCCGGCGCCGGGACGGAAGTCATCGATGTCGCCGGCAAGTTCATCGTTCCCGGATTCATCGACACGCACGATCACACCACTCGCATGCCGAACGACTTCACCTACCCCGGCGAGTGGAAGTCGCGCGTGAGCCTCGCATATGGCGTGACCACGCGGTACGACCCCTTCACGCGCAACCGCATCATCTTCCCGCTCTGGGATCTCACCGAAGCCGGCCGCCTCGTCGGGCCCAGGTCGTTCGGCTCCGGCGACGCCATCGATGCAACCATCCCCGCGGGCGGGCCCATCGCTTTCTTCCACTATGAGTGGCCGCTGCTCACCGCCGCCGACGCGGAATACGAAGTGGCATGGCGCGCTCGCCTGGGCTCACCCATATTCAAATATTACTCGGCGTGGAATCGCGCACAGGGACAGCTCCTGCGCTCCGCGATCCGCGCCAACGGCACGGTCAACGTGACGAGCGAAGGGCTGTCGGTCCAGCAGGAGGTCTCGTGGGTCCTGGACGGACAGACCCTGTTCGAGCACGCGCTCTCGGGGCTGCCGGTCTATCGCGACGTCGCGCAGTTCATGGGCCGGGCCGGGATCGTCTACACGCCGACCCTGATCGCCGTGGAGTCGGTCAACTACTTCCGCTCCGACCCTCAGGTGTATGCGGACCTGGACTACGCCACGTACGCATCGCCCGAGATCGTGCAGCGCCACATCGCGATGTCCCGCACTCCCGCATCGGTGCTGCGGGAGGGATTGGTGAACAGCGAGGTCCAGGCGGAAGCAGCCAAGGACATCGCGGCCTATGGCGGAAGGGTCTCCGTGGGCTCCCACGGTGAGATCCCCGGAATCGCGACGCACCTCGAGATCCAGCTGCTGTCCGCCGCCATGGGACCCGTGGAAGCGCTGCGCGCGGCTTCGCTGAACGGCGCATACAAGCTGGGCATGGAAGCGGAGCTCGGCTCGATCGAGGTGGGCAAGGTTGCCGATCTCGTCGTGCTCGATGCCGATCCGCTCGCGGACATCCGCAACACGAGGAAGATCCACTCCGTGGTACTGGGCGGGAAAGTCTATCCCCGAGCCAGCCTGGCGAGCACGCTACCGTGACAGCAGGCCGTCACCGCCGCTTCCGACCAGTGCGCGGCCGATGATCAGCTGCTGGATCTGCGTGGTGCCTTCGTACAGGCGCAGCAGGCGCACGTCACGATAGAAGCGCTCGACCTTGAACTCGTTCATGTAACCCGCTCCGCCGTGGATCTGCACGCCGCGATCCGCGACGCGGCCCACCATTTCAGTGCAGAAGAGCTTGGCGCAGGATGCGCGGGCGCCGACTTCCGGATCGGCCTCGCCGGCGGCCTTGCGGTCGTAGCGCGAAGCGCAGTCGAGCACCATCGACCAGCCGGCATAGAGCTCCGAGTAGCTGTCGGCGAGCATCGCCTGCACGAGCTGGAAGTCCCCGATGCGCTTGCCGAACTGCTCGCGCTCGCGCGCGTAGGAGACGGCCTCCTCCAGGATGCGGCGCGCCATGCCGCAAGCCACTGCCGAGATGTGCAAGCGGCCGCGATCGAGGACTTTCATGGCGGTCTTGAAGCCGCGGCCCGGCACGCCACCGATGATGTTGGCCGCGGGCACGCGCACGTCCTGCAGGACTACGTCGCAGGTCTGGGTGCCCCGCTGGCCCATCTTCTTGTCCACCTTGCCCAGCACGAGGCCTGGAAGGCCGGCGGGCACGATGAACGCGGAGATTCCTGCGGCACCGGGCCCATCCGTGCGCGCCATCAGGGTGAAGGCGCCAGCGCGCGGAGCATTGGTGATGAAGCGCTTGACGCCGTTGATGACGTAGGAATCCCCGTCGCGCTCGGCGCGCGTCGCGATCGCGGCGGAGTCCGACCCGGCGCCGGGCTCGGTCAGCGCGAACGACATGACGAGCTCTCCGCTGGCCACGCGTGGCAGGATCTCCGTCTTCTGCTGCTCCGTGCCGTCCATCAGGATGCCCTGCGAGCCGATGCCGACATTGGTGCCGAACACGGAGCGGAAGGCGAGCGAGGCCTGCCCGATCTCGTGGGCGACGCGGCATTCCTGCTCCATCGACAGGCCGAGCCCGCCGTAGGCCTCCGGGATCGACAGGCCGAACAGGCCCATCTCTTTCATCTCTTCGATGAGGCCGGCGGGCACCTCGTCGTGGTGCTCGACGTGATCTTCGGCCGGCACGAGCCGCTCACGGACGAAGCGCTGCACGGTGGCGAGCAGGAGATCGAAGGAATCGGTGTCGATGGGCATGGAGGATCCGGTCTGGGATGGCGAGTCGCGCACGTTGCGGACCCGTCGATGATGTGCGGCGGGCGCTGCATGCTGCAAGCCCCGCAGCGTCGGAATCGTCCAGAGCGGCGAGCGAGATAGCGGCCTATCTCAGATACTGCTCGAACCACTCGAGCGTGCGCGCGAGCAGATCCTGGGAGAAGCTGACTCTCGAGAGACCGTGACGCTCACCCGGATAGATCACCAGCCGGGCCGGCACGCGCAGGCTCTTGAGGGCCTGGTACATCTGCTCCGAGCCTGCGATCGGGACATTGAAATCGTCCTGGCCGCCCGCGAACAGCGTCGGGGTGCGGATGCGATCCGCATGAAAAAGCGGATAGGACAACTTCATCCAGCGCCGTGGATCGGTCCAGGGCGCGCCCCATTCGTTGTCGTAGGTGTGCACGAAGCGATCGGTGCCGTACATCGAGATGGCATTGCCACTGCCCGCGCCGGCGACCGCGGCCTTGAAGCGCTGGTCCTTGGCGATGAGATAGTTGGTCAGGATGGCGCCCTGGCTCCAGCCCCCCACGCCGAGCCGGTCCGGGTCGGCGATGTGCGCGGCGACGAGGAAGTCGATGCCAGCGATCAGATCTGCCACGTCCGTGTGGCCCCAGTCCGCGGCGATGGCCCGCGCATAGTCGCGACCGCGCCCGGAGCTGCCGCGATAGTTCACGGAAAGAACGACGTATCCGTGCGCGGCGAGAAGTTGCTGCGTCCGCGCGAAGGCGTGCTCGTCCTGGCTGTAAGGCCCACCATGGATCCACAGCACGGTCGGGTAGCGCATGCCCACGCGGTAATCGGGAGGCTTGAAGAGCAAGCCTTGCACGAGAATGCCATCCGCTCCCGGAAATTCGATGTCTTCGACGGAAGACAGCTGCAATCCCGAGAGCACACGCGCGTTGTGATTCGTGAGCGCTCGCGTGCTGCCGGACTCCCACGCGTACAACTCTGCGGGCGCCGCATCGGTGGCAATCGAGACTACGGCGCGACCGCGCACGCGCGATAAATCCTCCACGACGATCTTGCCGGGCATCGAACGACGCACGGAGCCGCCGACCATCGGCACCCGCGCCGGATACACGTTGCGCGAATCGATTACCAGGAACTCGACGGAGCGGCCATCCCTCGCGAAGCGCGGCTGAATCACGTCACGATCGAGCGTAGGCGCGGGATAGACCACGGAGCCGTCGTCCACGGAAACCACTGCGAGCTCCTGCACCGCGTACTGCGCATAGCGTGGCGGAGCGCCTTGTGTGTAAGCGATCAGCCGGCCGTCCGGGCTCCATGCCAGCGGCCCGTTGTCCGCTCCTTCGAACGTGGTGAGTCGGCGCGGACGCGAAGAGGCGTAGGCCTCGGCCACCCAGACATCCAGATTGTCGGTGCGCTCCCACTCCGCATCCCGGTTGCTCACGAAAGCGATTCGCCGGCCGTCGGGGGACCAGCCGGGATCCGATTCCTCGAATTCGGAGGAATCGGTGAGCGGCGAAAGCTCCCGTGTCTCGAGGTCGAAGAGATGGATGCGCGAAACCCGCGCATGCTGCACGTATCCGTCGTATTCCTTGAAGTGATAGCGGTCGAACACCATCGGACCCGGCGCACCGGCATCGTTGGATTCCTCGACGGGAGCAATCACCAGCGCGAGACGTTTGCCGTCGGGGGACCAGGCGTACTGCTGCACGTCTCCACGAACTCGCGTAAGGAGCCTGGGATGACCATCCGCCACGCCCAAAGCCCATACCTGGGTACCTGTTTCCTCCCCCTCCCCGGGTGCAAGGAACGTCAGCTCGCGGCCATCCGGGCTCCAGCGGGGCTTCGTCGCGGAATGCGGTCCGTGAGTAATTCGTGCGTTGTCCCGGCCATCCCAACGCACTCTCCACAGCTGGGTCACCTTTCGATCCGTGCCCGGGTCGCAGCCCGTCACGGTGTAGCTGACCCATCGGCCATCCGGTGAGAGCTGTGGATCACCCACCTGCTGGAGGCGTTGAATGTCCTGCAGGCCGAAACGAGCTGGGACAGCGGCAGTCGCCGCTCCGGGTGAGAACGAGCCCAGCGCCACGGCGAGCGTGAGGAACGTCATCGTCGACCGCGAAGCGTCACTACGGTGCGGCGGCGTCGCGGCCATGCAGGACGCCATCCTTCATCACGCTGCGGATCGCGCGCGTGTTGTGGATGTCGTCGAGCGGATCGGCATCGAGCAAGACCAGATCCGCGATCCTGCCCGGAGCGATCGAGCCGATATCCCGCTCCAGGCCCAGGAATCTCGCGCCATTGAGGCTCGAAGCCTCGAGCGCCCGCAAGGGGCCGAGCCCGCGGGACAGCATCCAGATTTCCTGGTGCGCCGCAAACCCCGGACCGTGGCTGGCCATCGTCGCCAGGCCGCCTTCGCGCGTCACGTCCGCAGCGAACTTCGTCTGGAAAGGGAATGGATAGTCCGTGGTCGCGCGCACCACTCGCAACCGCTCGCCTTCGTCAGCGAAGTAGCCTGAGTTCGCCACGGCCCCTTCGATGCCGAGGGTGGCATTGAAGATGAACCGGGCCTGCCCGAAGAAACGTGCGGCATCGGCGTACAGCGGCACCATCGTCGGAACGTGCTGCGCGCCCGTGTAGCCTTCCATCGCCAGACTCAACCCGTATTCGAAGAAACCCGTCTCCAGGTGCCCGGTGATGGCCAGGCCCGCGCTGCGAGCCGCCTCGGCGAGCTGTTGGCGCTCGGAAGCGGAGGCGAGTTGCAGATTCTTGAGCGCCACCGCCCCCGCATGCTGGTTCTTGCCGGCCTCGTGGCGCGCATCCTCCAGGTTGCGAACCTCCACGTAGTCCGTCCGCGCATTGTCGTCGTTGCGGAAATAGTCGGCGGCGGAGAAGAGTCGCGGGCCGCGAAGCACTCCCGCCTCCACGAGCTCGGCCAGCGGGTAGATGTAACTGCTCGCGTCGGAAGGCGCGAACGTCGTCGTGATGCCGTAGGAGAGCTCCTCCTCCAGCTCCTCGCTGCGGGGCGGCGTCAGCACGTCGGCCGGCGGACGGATGGCCGAGTGCATGTCGACGAGGCCTGGAATGATGGTGGCGCCCTGCGCGTCGATGGCTCTGGAAACACCGCGAAGATCGCACTGCCCCACGCACGCGATCCGGCGGCCCCGCACGACGATCGTTCCATTCTCGATCACGCTGCCGCGATCGAGCGTGATGATGCGGGCATCGCGCAAGGCCACGCTGGTGCCGTCATCAGGCCGCTGCATTTCCAGATGCAGCCGCCGTTGTCGCGTGCGGCCCGATGCCATATCGCGAACCACGTAGGTCTGCGCACCCGTGAGCTGCAGCTGGCTCTCGTTCAGCCAGCGGGGATCGCGCGCTCCCTGCGCGCTGAGACGCTCCACGCGCATGGGCGTTCTGCCGTACAGATCGTCTCGTGACAACGATTGTGCGGAGGCACCCGACCCGAAAGGCGCAACGAAGACATCGGAGCGTTTTTCGATGGCCACCCAGCGGCCCTCCGGCGAGGGTGCGACCACTTCGGAGTACGGCAGAGTCATATGCACACGCCGCTCCGAACCATCCGGCCGCACGGACACCAGTCGCGTCTGCGGCTCGAACTTCCGGCGCAAGTGCTCAGTAAAGAAAAGCCTTCCTTCGGGACCGTGCACCGGCACGGGCGGTGCGAAACTGGATTCCGCGAGCGTGGCGACGTGAATGCGCTCGCCGCCGGCAGCCGGTATCCGCCACAGCTCGTAGTCGCCGGCCCGCGCGCCGGCACCGCATCGCTCGACGATCCTGCACACGTCCACCGCGAACACGGCACTGCCATCGGCACTCCAGAGTGGGTTCAGATAGCCCGAAGGAAGCGTCGTCAGCTGGCTGAGCTCACCGGAAATCGACGACACCTTCCACAGATGCCCGCTCTGCGGCCGTTCCCGCGTGACGAAAGCGAGCCATCGTCCGTCCGCCGACCAAGTCGGCATGAATTCGGTGACCAGGGGCATTCCCGTGGTGAGGCGATGCGCCGAGCGCTCCGAGACCTTCCTGATCCAGTGCCGGCCCAATGCCTGGAATACGAGCCTGCGACCATCCGGTGAGGCACTCGCCCACCTGAAGCTCTTCACCGACGCAGGCGAGTCGGAGATGCGGCGCGCGACCTGCACGCGCTGGGAGATGACGCGATGGACGCGCGCCGAAAAACCGAGGCTCTGCACCGTGCCCGCATCCGCAGCCACCCTGCGGATGCCGCCACCCTGGGCAATGAGAATGTGCCGGCTTTGCGGCTCCCAGGCGTATCGAGGCAGCAATGCGGGAACGACGCCGTTGATGTTCCCGCCATCGGCGATGTCCGGATCGATGTCCTGCATCAGCAGCCGTTCCGCCCCGCTTCGCAGATCGCGCAACCACAAGCCGTTGCGCGGCCCGTAGAGGATGCCGCCGCGATTCATGACCTCACCCGCCGTGCGGCGCGCGAACGCGAGCCAGCGCCCATCGGGAGACACTACCGGCGCCAGCCCAGAGGTCAGCACCTGGACCGCGCGGCTCGCCAGGTCCATCCGGGCGATGCGATAGTCGCCGCGGGTGAGATCGATGGTGTCGGCGTCCGCGCCCGCGAAGAACTGGTAGTAGAGGAACCTCCCGTCCGGACTGAATGATGCGGAGGAAGCGCCCGGCGCCGTGGCCTCGTCCGTCAGGGGCGCGGGAGCGCCGCCGTCCGCGGAGTAGCGCCAAAGGCCGAGAGCGGCCTGGAGATAATTTCCCGCCGTACGGGTGCTCTGGCGCTGCGCGACGATGGCGCGGCCATCAGGGCTCCATACCGGAGAAGCCACCACGATGTCCTTTTCCGCCACGAGCAGGCGCGGCTGCGTTCCATCCGGGCGCATGAGCCACAGGTTGTGGTAGCCGCCGCGCTCCGAAACGAAGGCGATCGCTCGCCCATCCGGTGAGTACTTCGGATGGAAGTTCACCGCGATGCCGCTGTCCTGCGTCAGACAACTCGCGGCCCCGCCGGATGCGGGCATCCTGTACAGATGCCCGAGCAGATCGAGAACGATCCATCGCCCGTCGGGCGAGGGATCCAGGGAGGTCCAGCTGGCTTCCGTGGCGACGAAGTCGATCTCGTGGGTCGCACCACGGGCCTGCGTCACCTCCCATGGGGTCGCCTCCGGCCATGCCCGTCCCTGGGCGCACGCCAACATCGTTGCGAGACACAGCGGGAGCGCCGCGAATGAAAGCCAGCCCGCTCTTCCCGTCGCTCTCAACGCGTTGACTTGAAGGAATATCCGAAGCGCAGGCCGAACGTGCGAGGGATGAATATCGCGCGTGTTCCGCGGATGTCCGAGCCGCCCGTGATGCCGACCCAGTAGACCTCGTCGGTGACGTTCTCCGCGTACGCCGTGAGGCTCCAGCGGTCCGTGGCAATGCCGAGAGACACATCCACCACGGAGAACTCGGGCATCTCCCACACCGGCTCGTGGCTGGTCGATCCGAAAGCACTGTCCTGCCATTTGTAGCCTATCCGCAGCTGTCCGCGGTACTCGTCGTTGATCGCGCGCTCGTAGGTCGCGGTCGCGTTCAACGTCCACGGCCGGATGCCGGGAATCTTGGTGCGCTCCACGCTGCCGAATCCGTCGATCTGCGTGTCCACGTACCCGACTCCGCCGTCCAGCGTCCAGTGCTCGGAGAGCCGCGCCGTGGTCTCGAGCTCGATGCCGCGGGCACTGCCCTTGCCGCCGTTCACGTCGAAGTCGTAGGGATAGTCCGGGTCCAGGATGGCAGGCCCCCGGATCTGCAGATCCTGGTAATCCATGTAGAACGCGGCCAGCGAGTAGCTCAGCCGCCGGCCGAGCCTGCCTTTCAAGCCGACCTCGTAGTTCTTGAGATATTCGTTATCTACCGTCGCAGGCACGTCGATGACGCCCTGCTCCGTCGGATGAGGCCCGACCGCGAGCGGATTGTTGCCGTAGCCCGGGCGGAAGCCCGTGGAGAACTGGCCATACAGCATCGTGTCGGCATTCAGGTCCCAGCTCAATGCGATGCGCGGATCGAACTCGTTCAGCTTGCTGCGGACCAGGTTGACCACCTCGAAGTACTGCCCGTCCACGAGCGAAACCGCATCCCCGTAGGCGTTCTTCAAATCCGTGTAGCGGGCACCGGCCGAGAGATGCCAGCGATCGGTGATGTCCCAGAACAGGTTCGCGAAGACCGCCGACGTCTCGATCGAGCGGTCGGTGAGGAAGTTGATGAAGAACGGATAGGAGCCCGCGAGGGCGCCGTCGCCTTCGGAGTAGCGCCCTCCCTGCGGCACGCGGTCCTTGATGTGGACGGCACCCAGCACCCAGTTGAAGGGGCTCTCCCGCTTCGAGGACAACCGCAGCTCGACCGAATTCGCGTAGTTGTGCACGAAGTAGTGGGTGCGCTGCACGGCGAACTCGGACCGGTCGAGGTCCTGGGAGCCGAGCTCGTCGTACTGGAAATGCCCGTAGATGAGGTCGACCGCGGAGGTGCCGAGATCGTATGTCGCGCGGAGCGACCCCATGATGTGCGTGAGGTCGGTCCGGTCGGGATCGTCGAGCTTGACCTGGCCGCCGTCGGTTCCGGCATCCCCGATGAAATCCACCGCGACGTCGCGATACTGGCCGCCGAGCGATTCCAGTGTCGCGATGGCGGCGGCCTTGCCGGCCTCGCCGCCGAAGTGGCGGTCGAGATAGAGGCCATCGTCCAGGCCGTAGCGCTGCTCCTCGTACGAGAAGGCCGCCGCGATCTTCAGCCGCTCGGTCGCGTTCCAGAGCGCAGACAGGCGCGCGCCGTAGTGGTTCTTGCTGGAAGTGCCGCCTCCGGGACCCACGTTGCGCACTGCGCCGTCGCTGTCGAACGTGTAGGCCACGGTGCGCACCGCCAGCGTGTCGCTGAGCGGGATGTTGATCACCGCCTTGTGCAGGGCGCTGTCGAAACGGCTGTAGTCGACGGTGGCCTTGAGCTCCAGGGCGTCCATCTTCGGCTGCGCGGTGATGATGTTGAGCGTGCCACCGAGGGAGCTGGAGCCCGTCAACGTCCCCTGGGGGCCTCGCAGCACCTCGATGCGCTCGATGTCGAACAC
This sequence comes from Steroidobacteraceae bacterium, assembly GCA_044225565.1. Taxonomy (GTDB): domain Bacteria; phylum Pseudomonadota; class Gammaproteobacteria; order Steroidobacterales; family Steroidobacteraceae; genus CAVXAE01. Next base: position 19,587 of record JBGAIL010000073.1, read on the forward strand.
CTGTGAGGACAGGATCGGCCTTTCATCGACGGAACCGTAGCCCGAGTCGTCCACGGTGACCGCGATGGGCGCGTACTGGCCACCGCCGTTGTTCACGCCACGCATCACCACTCGAGGCGAGGTCACACCAGTGGACGTGTACGTGGCGTTGGGGATATTGAACACGAAGTCGTCGAGGCCCTGCACGCGCAGGGTCTCAAGCTTGTCCGCGCTCAATACGGTCATGCTGATCGGCACCGAGGCGGCCGACTCCGTGCGCTTCTGCGCGGTCACCATCACCTCCTGGAGGTCGTCATCGCTGCGTCCCCGCGCCTGCGAATCGGGAGATGCGCCGCCACCCGCGCCGGCTGCCGTGGAATCCGTGCGCTGGGTACCGTCGGTCTGAGCCAGACGCATTGAGCCGGGCAGCGAGGTCCCTGCGGTGTGCTTGCCTTTCGGGTCGCTCGCGGAGATCACCATGACCGTCTTGTCGTCCAGGAAGCGATGCTTCAGGCCCGTGCCGGCAAGAAGCCTCTCGAGCGCCTCGTCTGCCGTCATGCCGCCCCGGACCGCGGGAGCCTGCACGCCCGTCTCCAGCTCCGAATAGAGCACCACCTGCAGCCCGGTCTGGCGGGCGAGCTCGTTCAGCGCATCCCCGATGGGCTGCGCGGCGATGTCGAGTGAAACCGGCTGCGCGGCCCGCGCCGGCGGATGGCCGGCGCCGCAGACGAGCACACAGCCCAGCAAGGCGATCTTGAACGGATTCATCATGGTCCCGTGGTCTCCCCAGTGTTGACCGCTCGGGCCCCGAGGCCCGGCACTGTCAACATGAGAGCGTCCGCCCCGCAGGTTGGGGACAACAAATTTTGTCCTCAAAACCCCTTCCGAATACTCTACATGAGGCAACCAGGCCGCCAGAGAATGTCGCAGGTCGAACCTTCCAGCAGCGCCCCTACCGCCTTTCGGCTCGAGCAGTACGCCGAGGAGCTCTATCGCTTCCTGCTCCGCAGGCTGCGCCGCAGGCAGGAGGCGGAAGACCTGCTGCAGGCCGTATACGTGCGATTCCTGCAGACCCCTCACAACGAGCTGGTCCGCCAGCCCCGCGCCTATCTGTACCGCATCGCGACCAACCTGGTCAGCGAGTTCGGCCTGCGCTCGCGCCGGGATCCTGTCATCTACGACTCCGAGGCCGCGGCTCACACTGCCGAGCACGCCACCGCGGAGCAGGCGGGCGAGGATGCGCTCGGCGACCGCCTTGCGCTCGAACAGCAGCTGCAACGGGTCGTGATGCAGCTCCCCAGGACCTACCGCACGGTATTGCTGCTGCGGGCAGTCGAAGGGCTCTCGTTCGAGGAAATCGCGGCGCGCTGCGCAATCACGGAGCAGTCGGCACGCAAGTACCTGGTGCGCGCCATGGCGCTGTGCCGGACGGCGAACTGGGAGAAGTAGGCCATGGATGCCGTAGGCAAGCAGATTTCGGAGGAGGCCGCCGAGTGGCTGCTGCGGCTCGAGGAGAATCCGGCGGCTCGCCATCACGCCGAGTTCACTGCGTGGCTCGCGCGATCGCCGCGTCACATGGACGAGTTCCTGATGGTGGAAGCCAGTTTCCGGACCGTGCAGCGCTTCTATCCCCGCGAACGGGTGGCGCTGGAAGCAGGCATGCCCGCGCCTGCGGGCGAGGTCATTCCATTCCGGCAGCACGCTGCGAAAGAAG
>JBGAIL010000311.1:0-2693 GCA_044225565.1 Steroidobacteraceae bacterium
GCCGCCACCGAGCCGTGTGGACATCCCTCCTTCGGACCCGCGTGCCGTGCAGCCTGAGAATCCAGGTGGCACGCAGCCTGGCGCCCCGCAGCCGCAAGCGACGCCGGTGCCGAAGGAGCCCAGGGAGGAGCCGCAACCTTCAGAGCCCTCATCCACGCCCGACTCCAGCGTGCCGGATTCCAGCGCACCCGATTCCGGCACACCCACGGAAGCTCAGCCCGACCCGGCTCGGTGACGGGTCCGCTGCCTGCGGCGCTCGCGTGGATCGTTCGCGAGCGGGCGATAGATCTCGATCCGGTCCCCCTCTTCCACTCGTGCGGTGCGCGGCTTGCGCTCGCCGAAGATGCCCACATCTGCCGAGTTCCATGGCACATCCGCTCCTGCGGACTGCCTGCGCGCTTCGCTGAGAGCGTCGTCAATGGTGACCCCTGACGGAACGTCCACGCTCCAGGAGAACTGGCGTTCGGGGAGCGCGTAGGCCACCACGCAATGCACGCGCGATGCAGAGCTCACGGCGGCATTGCGCGGGCGCGCGCTACGAAGGCATCCACGAGAGCCCCAGCCGTGGATTCGAACACGGGCTCGAGCACCATGGCGGACAGCCGGTTGGTGAAGGAGAACCGCAGGTTGAGCTCCACCCTGCACCCTTCCATACCGATCGGGGTGAGCCGCCATTCGCCGCGCAGCTCTTCGAAAGGGCCCTTCACCAGCTCCAGACCGATATGGGTATCGGGCTCGAGCGTATTGCGCGTGGTGAATTCCGTGTGCAGCGCGCCGCGCTTCACGGTGAGCGTCGCCACGATTTCCCCGGCCGAGCGCGATTCCACCCGCGCGTGCGTGACCCATGGCACGAATTGCGGGTAGCTCTCGATGTCGTTGATGAGCGCAAACATGCGGCCCGGCGGCTGTGCGACGAGCGCGGAGCGCTTGATCTCTCGCATGAGCGGAGATTGTAGAATGCCCCATGGCCAAATCCGAGAATCCCGAACGCCTGATCGCCGAAAACCGCAAGGCGCGTTTCGACTACTTCATCGAGGAGCGCTACGAGGCGGGCCTCGAGCTGAGGGGCTGGGAGGTGAAAGCGCTGCGAGCGGGGCGGGCCCAGCTCACCGAGGGCTACGTGTACCTCCGCGATGGCGAGGCGTATCTCACAGGCGCGCACATTTCGCCGTTGCCTACGGCGTCCACGCACGTCACGGCCGATCCGGTGCGCACGCGCAAGCTGCTGCTGCGCCATAGCCAGTTGCAGCAACTCATCGGCGCAACCGAACGGCGCGGCTACACGCTCGTGCCGCTGGACCTGCACTGGAAGAACGGCCGCGCCAAGCTCGAACTGGGGCTCGCGAAGGGCAAGAAGCAGCACGACAAGCGTGCCGTCGAGAAAGACCGCGACTGGCAGCGCGACAAGGCCCGCCTGCTCCGCCGCGGCTGACGCCAGTCCCGGCCTTTCGTCCCCTCTCGCGCCTGAAATGCGGTGTCCGGTATCGGATGGAGCCGCGCATGGGGTATGCTGGGCGCGACCTTTGGGGGCGACCGGTTTCGACGTGGGTTGCGAACCTTCAGGGGCGTACCGAGGTGCAGGGCCCTCGTTAATCCTTCTGCAAACTTTAGTTGCCAACGACAACTACGCACTCGCCGCCTAATCGCGGTTGACCTCCGACCCGCTCGTGCCTGTGCGACGGAATCGGGGGACGCGCTCACAGGATCGCGCTGCATCGTGCTACGGGGTGCCGCGTTAAGAGTTTCCGTCAGCTGGCACGGCGTCTTCCCTGCCCCTTGGGTAGCGTCGGGCGAGAATCAAAAAGCGGGCTACGTACGTAGAGCCTGAAGTCTAGGACTTGCGGACGGGGGTTCGATTCCCCCCGCCTCCACCACTCACTCCCGCCGGAGGCGTCAGCCACGCACCCGGCGGTGAATCCCGGACTGGGCGTGCGGCTTCCGGGACGAACGCGAGGAACCCGCGGCAGCGGCGCGTGTTCCTGTCTTGAATGCGACGAGAGCGCCACATCCCGACCGACCCTCGTGATTCGGTCCCGCATCTGAAAGCGGAGCAGAACGCTCCCGAAGCCTTGCGCTCGATCAAAGTCCTGCGAGAGGCCTTGAACGAATGCAGGCGCTGCGAGCTGTGGCGACAGGCCACGCAAGGCGTGCCTGGGGAAGGGATGAGGCATGCGCCGCTGATGCTGGTGGGCGAGGCCCCTGGCGATGCAGAGGATCGTGAAGGACATCCCTTCGTAGGGCCCGCGGGCGCGCTGCTGAATCGGGCACTCGCGCAAGCCGGCATCGATCGCAGGCAAGCCTACGTCACGAATGCCGTGAAGCATTTCAAGTTCGAGCCGCGCGGCAAGCGGAGGCTGCACTCGAAGCCGAATGCCGGAGAGATCAAGGCCTGCCGATGGTGGCTCTCGCAGGAAATCGAGCTCGTGGCCCCGAAGCTCATCGTGGCTTTGGGTGCCACTGCCGCGCAGAGCTTGCTCGGGAAAGCCGTGACGATCGCAGGGACGCGTGGAAGGCCGCTGCAGCTCGGCGAGCACGCGAGCCTCATCGTGACGGTGCATCCCTCGTACCTGCTACGCATTCCGGAAGAAGTGCGCAAGCGCGCCGAGTACGAACGGTTCGTGAAAGACCTGACAATGGCACGCACCGCGCTACACGCCGTGCGGCACTGATCTCAGCGGCCGCCGAGCGACATC
>JBGAIL010000074.1:0-21401 GCA_044225565.1 Steroidobacteraceae bacterium
GCCGCGATCCGTGGCGTACCAGTTGTAGGGCTCGCGATCCGCGGCAGCCAGGCGCGCTTCGTCGACCCAGGCAGCGCGGCCGTTAGGCGAGGCGCCACTGGTTGCCGCGCGGCCGTCGGATGCAGGCGCGCCAGCCGTCGATGACGCGCCACTCCCCGAGCCGCCTCTCCTGTCGCACGCAGCAAGCATTGCCGCGGCGCCGAGCGCGGCGACCAGCAGAGCAGCGGAACCTTTCACCATGGATTGCTTCCCCCGGACAGCTTTCCGCCCTGTCTCATCTTCGGGACATCCTGCGCCCACCAGTGCTCCGGGCCCGCCGCGGGCGCTGGCCACAAGCGATCCAGCGTCATGGGATCGAAAAGCTCGCCGCCGCGCATGACGTATTTCAGTTTCTCCGTGGCGCGGATATTCTCGGTCGGATCCGCATCGAGCACCAGCAGGTCCGCGAGCTTGCCCGGCTCCAGGCTGCCGATCTCGTGCTCCAGTCCCATCGCATATGCTCCGTGGATCGTCGCCGCCTCGAGCGCGCGCCGGTTGCCCGCGCCGTTCGCCAGGGCCCACACCGTCCAGTGGTTGGCTATGCCGTGCGCCACGCCGTGCTCTCCCATGTGCACCGCCAGGCCGGCATCCATCATGGGCGCGAGACTCTCGCCATACATCCGGAACACGTATTCCACATCTGCCACGTTCACGCGCCGGCGGTTGTTGGACTGGAAGTACTCGTACGGAATCCACTGCCTGATGCGCGCGTCGCTCTCGTCGAGCGCGTGGTTGAAGAAATAGAACAGCGTGGAGGGCCCGCCGTTGCCCACGAGCGTATTGAACTGATAGCCGATCGAGGAGCCCGAGCGGCCCAGGAGCTGCCGCACGTCGTCGTAGGCAGGCATCTGCAGGCCGTGCGCGAGATGCGCGACGCCATCGAGCACGTAGCTCAGGGAGATGTTGAACGAGCCTTCGGTCTCGGGGATGGGGATCATCCCGGCGCTCGCGGCGGCGGTCCACATCCATTGCCGGTTCAGCCGGCCACCGATGTCGTACACCTTGACGCAGCAGTCGCCGTACGCAGAGTTGCGGCGCACGAGCTCGGCGGCGCCCGCGGGCGAATCCAGCTCTTCGTTCCAGGCGGTGATCGGGCCGTTCTGCAAGATTCGCGGGCCCGCGAAGCGGCCGGCCTGCACCAGCTCCTGGAGTGAGTACAGCGTCATGGGTGGCGCGGGGTCGAGCATCGTCGTGACGCCGTAGGCGAGCTTGGCATGCACCGGCCAGGCGACGGCGGGCAGCGGGCCCAGCGCGCCGGTGTCCGCGTCCTGGTGAGAGTGTGAAGAGACGAGGCCCGGAATGATGGTCCTGCCGGTGACGTCGATGGTGAATGCGCCGGCGGGAACCGCAACCGTGCCGGTGGCGCCGAGCGCGCTGATGCGGCCGTTCTCGATGAGGATGTCTCCCTTCGCAATGTCCGCCCCACGGACGGGGATGATGCGCGCGCCGCGCAGTGCGATGGCACCAGCAGGCTTCGGACGCGGGAACGTGAGTCCGAAGCGCGATACCGGCTCGCGAGGAGGTGCGGTGCCGTCGAGCGGGGCGTGGAAGATCTGGTCCGCGACGGCGAAGTAGACCGACTGATGATCCGGCGCCCAGAACGGGCTCGTACCGCTCATGGCGCCGGTGAGACGCTGCACGCTCGCGCCCTTGATGCTGCCCTTGGGGCCCGCGACTGCGACCTCGCCGTCAGCCGGCCGTGCGAGCAGGTCCAGCGAGCCGAGGTCGACCCAGTCGATGCGGCCGAGGCTCGTGCCGTCGTGCAATACCACGATCGCCTTGCCATCGGGGCGCAGCAGCCCGCGCGACACGGACATGCGCGATGCGCCGCCGACCGAATGCAGCCCCAGCCCCTCGAGTCGCAGGTGCTCACGCCGGTCCTTGCCATCGAGGCCCATGGATACCAGCGTGCTGTCCGCATCGAAATAGAACACGCGACTGGAATCGCCGGCGATGAATTGAAGCTCCTGCGGCCCGTTACCGGCTGGCGCAGGGGCGAACGGCACTGGCGCGCCGCCGGTGCGCGGCAACTTCACGAGCTCCGCGAACTTGTGCCCGAATCCCATGTACAGCGCATCGCGCGTCACGGGAGCGCGTTGCGCGACGATGGTCTTGCCGTCCGGCGTGAGGCCGAGGCTGATGAAGTACGTGTGCGCGGCCGTAAGTGTCTTGAACGCCTTGCCTGCCGCCTGCGGCGCGAGCCTCCCCGGCGAGGACACATCAATCTCGTTGATGCTTCCCTCCCAGCGCTTCATCGAGAAGCCCGCAAAGAGCAGCTTGCGACCATCCGCCGTCCACACGGGCCGCGTCTCGTCGTCCAGCCCATCCTCATCGCGCGTCACACGTCGCGGCACGCCATCCGGCCACGCCTTCACCCAGAGCCGGCCCACGGCGCGGAATACCAGCTTGCGCCCATCCGGCGACAGCGCCGGCTCCGTGATGTGATGCACCGTCACTTCAGCTTCGGCAGGCAGCTTCTGCTTCGGCCGCCAGAGCGGCGAGAGCTCGGCACGCACCTGCGCGGTGAAAGGAATGGGCGACACCTTCCCTTCGGGCACGGAAACGCGCCAGAGCTTTCCGCCATACGAGGTCACGATCGAGCGCCCGTCCGGCAGAAAGGAGTACGCGTTGACGACGCCCTCGGTCCACCAGTTCTCCATCGCATCGCGATCCACGGGAAACAGCAGCCAGCGGTCGCTGCCATCGCGCAGATCCCGCACGCGCAAACCGGTATCCGCGTCGTACCGCACCGCATAGACCATCCACTGCCCATCGGCGGACAGCCGCGGGGAGAAGGCTCCCATCGGCATCGCGGTGATCACCTGCAGCCCTTCGGTCTCACGATCGAAACGCCCGATCTGATACCGCGGCATCAGCATCTCGTTGTCGAAACGACCCTCTTCAGTGCGCGCAGAGTAGTAGACGTACCGGCCGTCCACCGAGAATTCCGGGTCGATCCCTTCGCGCTCGAATGCCGGCCGCCCCGCGCTGTACATCTCGCGCGTGTCCAGGTCCGGCACGGGCACTTTGGTGACGCTCTGCGACTGGCCGAGCTTCGACCGGTCGATGGGATACATGCGGATGTCGTCCGAACCGTAGAACGTGAGCTCCGAAGCCATCGCCGCCGCGATGAACTGCCCATCCGGCGTCCACGCGGGCGTGATGAAGAATCTCTCTTCCTTGAGGCGCTTGCGCGGATCCTGCTGGCTCACCATGTAGGCGTCCGAGCCGTCGGCGTTCATCACCCAAAGGTTGTCGGTTCCGTTGCGATCACTGACGAACGCGATGCGGCGGCCGTCCGGGGAGAACCGGGGCCGGTAGTCCACCGCCGGGCCGCGGGTGAGCGGCTTCGCCTCGCCGCCACCGATGTCCAGCGCGTAGAGATCGCCGAGCAGCTCGAAGACGATGCGCCGCCCGTCCGGCGACACGTCCGGGTTCATCCGCGTGCCTTCGGTGGTGGAGAACTCGATGACGCGCTCGGGGCGGATGGGAAAAGTGGACGCGGTCCCGTCCGACGTGGCGCTCACCACACCCGCCGCGCAGGCCGCGACCCCACCCCACAGGACGGAGGCTCTCGTCGGCATGAGCTACTCTTCGAGCCGGCTGCCGGGCGACAGCGATCCGCCCTTGCCCACCATCCTGCCGTCCGTGCCGTACACGGCGATACGGTCGAACACCATGTAGACGCTGCCGCAGCCGCCCTTGCCCGTCACGGCCTGCAACGCAGGCTCCGTGCACAGCATGCCGTTCTTCACCTGCCACTTTCCCGTGGTCTGCGGAATGTCCTTGCGCCAGCACTCGCCGTCGAACAGATGCAGCGACTTGTCGCCGAGCCCGTCATTCTTCCCAGGCTTGTCCGCGAGGCCGGCGCACTTCGCGGCATCGACCTGCGCCCATTGCACTTCCCAGCCCCGAGTCGTGCCGGACCCGTCGAAGTAGTACGCGAAGTGCCTGTGACTGTGCAGCGTGTTGCCGGAGAAGACCTGGGAGACCTGGGACTCGCTCAGCGCCGGCGTGCTGATCACGTGGCCGGACTTCACGAATCCGACGCCGCCCTCACCGCCTTCACCGGCGAGCACCTTCTTGAGCGCCCCGGCGAAATCTCCTCCGGGATAGTCGCCGGATGCCGCGGCGACACCCTTCTCGCCGCCCTCGCCACCCTCTCCTCCCTCGCCGCCTTCTCCGCCTTCGCCCCCGGCAACCGCCATGCCGCCCGCCGCGGCGAGCGCGAGCCCCAGCCACATCTTTCGATTGAGAATCATGATCACTCCTCGTCTCGAGGCGGCGCCTACGCGCCGCCGTACCAGTGGAATTCCAGGTCCGCGCTCACGCCGCCGCGGCACCGCTTTGGACCTTCGCCGCTGCGATGGAACTCGGCGTGCCAGTCGTCGCGGTAGTACCAGTCGTGCGGATCGGCCTGGTAGTCGTCCACCGAGGCCGCCACGTAGATGGATTTGAGGAACTTGAGCGATTTGTAGCCGACGTGCCGCTCCAGCCGCAGGCGCAACGGTGCGCCATGGGCGAGCGGCAGCGGCTTGCCGTTCATGCCGTACGCGAGGATGGTCTGTGGATGGGCGACGTCGAACATGTCGAGCGCCTCGTACCACCCATCGACGGTCTGCAGCAGAACGTACCTGGCTTCGGGCCTGACGAGTGCGGGCCGCAGCACCTCCGCGAGGGGCGCGCCGGTCCACTGCGCGATGGCGTTCCAGCCCTGCTCGCAGCTGTGCGAGGTGATCTGCGTGCGCGAAGGCAGGCGCTTGATGTCCTCGAGCGAGAGCATCAGCGGCCGCTCCACCAGGCCTCTCACGGGAAGGCGCCAGTCCTTGAAGCCCCCGTGGAGCAGGCGCTGATACGTCTCGTCCTCGGGGTTGTCCGTGCCCTGCACCGGGAACGGCCTCGAGATGTCGCGGAACGCGTACTCCGGCACCAGCTGCTGCGAGGACTGAAGAACGCGGTGAGTGCTCATCGTGAGCACGTCCGCGAGGCCGACGAAGCTCTTCCTGACGTTCGGCGGCACGTACTTCGTAGCATCACAGCCCGCGACGAGCAGGCCTCCGAGCGCGGACACCCCGGTGATCAGACCGCGGCGCGTGATCAGCCGGCTCATTTCGTCGACTCCGTGCGGATGGCGAACCGGCCGGTGATCATGGAACGGATCTCGTTCACCACGCCCGCGAGAAAGACCTGGAACACGTGCACGAGCACGAAGAGCAGCATGACGACGCTGCACACCGTGTGGATCGTGCGAGCGGACTGCTTTCCTCCGAAGAAGTGCAGCAGGTCCGGGAACACCGTGGTGAAGCCCGGCGACTGCGCGAGACCCGTCAGCACCATCAACGGGCTGAAGATCAGGATCACCGTTAGATAGCTGAGCTTCTGCAGCAGGTTGTACTGCCGCGCGGCATCCCCTCGCGGCACGCGGAGCCGCAGATGATCACGGAGATCGGCCAGGACGTGCGAGAGCCGCAGCTGCTCGCGACTCGGCAGCAGCTTGCGGAAGAAATCCCCGCGCAGGAGGCTCCACGCCAGATAGGCGATTCCGTTGAGCGCGAAGATCCACGAGAAGAGGAAGTGCTGGTTGCGGCCCCAGATGCGGCTGCCTTCCATCGTGATGCCCCAGTCCGCGAAGCGGAAGGCGGGCTCGAGGCCCTTGTACCCGGTCCTGCCCCAGTAGAGCTCCGGATAGTCGAGCAGGATGGCGAAGCCGCTCACGAAGAGCACGAAGAAGGAGGCCGCGTTCACCCAGTGGCAGACCCGGGCGTTGCGGCTGTGCCGCCGGATCCATTCGGTCACGCCGCGCGCCTCAGAACTCGTAGCTCAACTTGCCGATGACCTGCCGCCCCGGGTTCACGCCGAGGCCATAGGAGAGCGTGTTCTCCACCGGCGAGTAGTACTTGTCGCCGAACACGTTGGTGCCCGAGATCTCGAGCGTCCAGCGCTCGTGGCGGTAGAAGGCGCGCAGGTCGACCTCCAGCGGGTCCTCGAACAGGTGGTCGAAGTACACGAGCGCGCCCGGCTGCGACTCCACCGGATAGCCGTCGAACGTCGGGAAGTGGCCGCGCTTCTTGTAGACCACGCCGCCTCCCAGCCCGAGCCCGCGCCAGCGGCCTTCCTGGAACTCGTAGCTGCTGTAGAGCGAGACGCCGAACTTCGGCGCGAGATAGGAGGCGAACCCCTTGAACTCGCCGTCCACGAACTCGTTCTCGAGATAGGCCGCGGAGCCATAGACGTCCCATCCCGGAACGACCTCGCCCTGGAAGTCGAGCTCGAGCCCGCGCGAGCGCTGCTTGCCGAGCAGGGCGACGAACACCGTGTTGGGGATGGGCTGCGCGATGTTGGTCCGCTCGATGTCGAAGGCGGCGAGCGACCACATGAGCCGGCCCTGGTCGAACAGCTCGCCTTTGACGCCGATCTCGTAGGCGACGCCCTCTTCCGGCCCGGCCGTCGAGCCGTCGGCCAGCAGATCGCCGCGTGGCGTGAACGTCTCGCCATAGTTGCCGTACACGTTGGTGGATGGCGTCAGCGCATAGGTGATGCCGCCCTGGAAAGTCCACGCCGTGTTGGTGTAGCGGTTTTCGGATCCGATGGTGTGCGGCAGCGGAGCGACGTCCTGGGTGTACAGGCTTCCGATCTCCACGTGCGAATAGCGCGTGCCGAGCATGAAGCCGAGATCGTCGGTGACGCGCAGCAATGCCTGTCCCGTGATGCCGTATTCTTCGGTGAGATCGCGGATGTTCGCGATGCCCGGATAACCTGCCGCCGAATCGGGGAACGGCAGGAACACCGAGTAGTCCGGATCGAACAGGTTGAAGCCGGGGAACGCGGGATCCACGGCATTGCCGAATCCGCTCAGCTGCACGCCGCTGTCGCGCGAGTGGTCGAAGCCGAGGAACAGCGTGTGCTCGCGGCCGAAGGCCTCCACGTTGCCGAAGAGGTTCACCTCCCCGGAGAAGAACTGGTCCTCCGCGTCCCGCAGGTACATGTAGACGATCGCGTTGCCGAGCTCGTCCGAGGAGAAGGCATATGAGCCTTTGTTCAGCACGTCCACGCGCGTGTTCTGCAGGTTCGCGCGCAACGTCCAGCCGCTCTCGAAGTGGTGCTCGAGATAGGCCCGGGTGAGCAGGAACTCCCGGTCGGAGCGGCCGTCGGGCTTCACCGCGATGCGGGACCGCGGCACTCGCGGGATCACGTAATTGCGCGGATCCTCGAAATCTCCGCCGATGAATTGCGGGCCGAAGCCGTAGCTGCTCAGGAATTCCGCGTCCTGGTACTGCAGCATCAGCGTGAGCGAGGTATCGTCGGTGAAATCGAGCTTGAGCGACGGGGCGACGACCGTGCGGCGGTTGTAGGCGAGGTCGAGGAACGAGTCCTCGTCGAGATACGCGCCGATCAGGCGATAGCTCAGCTTGTCCGACAGCGAGCCGTGGAAATCCGCCTCTGCGCGGTAGTGGCCGTAGTTGCCGCCTTCGAGCGAGACCTTGCCGCCGTCGTCGCGCAACGGCTTCTTCGAGACGGCGTTCACCGTGCCGGCGACCGGCGACTGGCCGTACACCGTGGAGGTGGCGCCCTTGATGATCTCGAAGCGCTCGAACGGCGCGAGATCGAGCGTCGGGTAGTTGGACATGCGGAAGCCGTCCACCTTCGGCGCATCGAGCTGGAAACCGCGCAGGTAGCCGCGGACGAACTGGTCCTGTGAGTGCGAAGTGTGCGCGCCTGCATCGAGCTTGTACGCGTCCTCGAACTTGGTGACGTGGGAGAACTCGAGCATGTCCTGCGTGACGATGCGGACGCTCTGGGGAGTCTCCTTCACCGAGAGCCCCATCTTGTTCGCGGTCTCCACCTCGTCGTACTTGAACACCAGCCCGCGGACGACGACTTCTTCCAGCGCATCCTGCGGCTTTGCGGCATTCGCCGCCTGGGGGGCGCCCGCCTGCGCCTGGAGCGCATCGGCCTGCTGCGACGGGTCGGCCTGTGCGAGGCGAATGAGTGGCGCGCTCGAGGCCTCACGCATCGAAGCCGTGTCCCCGGCGCCCGGGCCGGCGGTCAGGATCAGTGTGCTCTCGTCCAGGAAGCGGTGGCGGATGCCGGTGCCATCGAGCAGCCGGGTCACCACCTGCTCCGGGCTCAGCCGGGCATCGATGGAGGGCGCGAGCTTTCCATCGACCAGCCTCGCATCGAACACGATGTTCAGGTTCGACTGGGTCCCCACGGCACGGAGCGCGTCACCGAGCGGCTGCGCAGGAATGACGAACCGCGGCACCTCGGTGGCGGCGGCACCGGGCGCATGACACGCCAGGATGGCGGCAACGGCCGTGGAAACGGAAACCGACAGGCAGCGTTTCTTGATGTGCATGGAGCCCCCTGCCCACTAAGACACCGCGGTGCCGCAAACCCACACGCTGCGCTCAGCGTGCGGCCGGAACTCCTTCGAGCTCGATGCGATCCGCGTGCTGGCTGACGTGAAGGCCGTAAGTGGCCGCGATCGCCTGTGCGAACAGCAAAGGATCGCCGACTCGGAACACTCCGCTCACCTGCAGCGTGCGCGCCACGGAGTCGACGACGACGAGCTGGGTGGCGCTGTATCGGTTCATTTCGGCCACGGCATCTGCGAGAGGGGTGTGATCCATCATCACCCGCCCCTGCCGCCAGGACATGAGCCGCTCGAGGCTCGGCCGATCGCGCTTCGGTGCGGCCGTGCCCGAATAGGTGACCCGCTCGCCCGGAACGAGCAGCTGCGGGCCGGCGAGCGGCGCTTCCTCGCTCGCAACGCTCACCTTGCCCTCGACCAGTGTGACCGCCACCTGCCGCGACTCGAGGCGCACCATGAACGACGTGCCCAGTGCCCGGACTTCCCGATCTGCCGCGAGCACCCTGAATGGACGATCCGGGCGGGGCGCGACTTCGAACAGCGCCTCTCCGGCCTCCAGCCTGACCAGGCGTTGCCGCGCGTCGTACTCGACCACGATGCGGCTTTCGGTATTGAGCGAGACGCGCGTGCCGTCCGGCAACGTGAGCGTCCGTTGCTCTCCCAGGGACGTGTGCAAGGCGGACTCGCGCTGCGAGCCCCAAAGCGTGATGCCCAGGACAGAAAGCATGACGGCGAGCGCCGCGAGCGACGCTGCCAGGGGCCAGCCGACGCGGCGTTCCACCGCCCGCCGGTGCAAAAGCTGACCGGCGCCATCCCACACCTCGTTGGCGAGCTCGAAGGCCTGCTCGTTCAAAGGGCTTCGGGCAAGCCACCGCCGGAAGGCGGCGTCCACGCGTCGCGAGCGATCCGGAGCATGCATCCGGGCAATCCACGCTGCAGCTTCCCTGCGAGCCACCGCCGGGCGATCGAGCTCCGCAAAAGCTTTCGGGCTCACGGCGCCGTCCCTCTTTGAGCCGCCGCTTCCATCATCGCCGACATGGCGCGCCCCACGTGCTTCTCGATGGCGCTGACGCTGACGCCCAGCTTCGAAGCGATGTCCGCGTAACTCAATCCATCCATGCGTCGCAGCAGGAAGGCTTCGCGGGTACGTGGCGGAAGTGCCTCGATGGCCTGTGCGATCAGGTGGAGGGTGCGCTGGATGGCGAGCCGCTCTTCCGCGGGCGGCGCGGGATCCACCAGCGCCAGCTCCTCGATGGGGCAGTCCACATACGCATGCCGCACCCGGTCGCGCCGCTGGTTCATGGCCAGGCGCATCACCGTGCGCACCAGCACTTTCTCCGGCTCGCGAGCTTCGCCGCCGTGCTCGCAGTACTCGTGCACCCGCAGGTAGGCTTCCTGTATCAGATCCTCCGCATCCTCGCAGCTGCGTCCGCCGCGCATCAGCTGGCTCTTGAGCCAGCGGACGTTCGAGATGAGCCAGGTCGCGAGTGCTTGCATCGTGAGAAGCGCAGCGGAGCGCGGGGAGCTGCTGCGGATGTTACCGCGAGGTGCGTCAATCAAAGGGAGCCAACCCACGTAAGGCGCTTTCGTGATTTTTCGCTAGTTGCAGCCGATGGCGTCGCGTCTCCAGCTCGAATCGATCCTGAAGCGAGTGGCGCTCGGCGTCGTGCTGCTGCTCGCCGTCTCCGTCGCCATCTTCGCTGGCACCGAGATGCTGCCCGGCGATGTCGCCCAGGTGATCCTCGGCCAGTCGGCCACGCCACAAGCCGTCGCCAATCTCCGTCACGAGCTCGGGCTGGATCGACCCGCCTACGCCCGCTATCTCGAATGGGCCTGGCGGCTCCTGCACGGTGACTGGGGTGTCTCGCTCACGAGCGGGCGCGACATCGCAGAGATGCTGGCCGGGCGGCTGGCGAACACCCTGTTCCTGGCGGGAAGCGCCGCCCTGCTCTCCGTACCGCTGGCGCTGCTCCTCGGCATGCTGTCCGCAATGTTCGCGGAGCGGTGGGTCGACCGCACGATCTCGACGGCCACCATCGCAATCGTCTCGCTGCCGGAGTTCTTCGTCGGCTATGTCGTAATGCTCTGCTTCGCGGTGCTGTGGCCTGTGATGCCGGCCAATTCGATCGTCTATCCCGGCATGCCTCTGGCCGAGCGGCTCTCGGGCATCGCGCTGCCTGCTGCGACGCTCATCGTGGTCTCCCTGGCGCAGATGATGCGCATGACGCGCGCCGCGATCCTGAACGTGATGTCCATGCCATACATCGAGATGGCGAAGCTCAAAGGCGCCGGGAGGGTGCGCATCGTCTTCCGCCACGCGTTTCCGAACGCGGCATCCCCGATCGTCACGGTGATCCTCCTGAACCTCGCGGCGCTGGTGGTGGGCGTCGTAGTGGTGGAGGTGGTGTTCGTGTACCCGGGCATGGGGCAGCTGATGGTCGATCACGTCGCCAAGCGCGACGTTCCGGTCGTCCAGGCCGCGGGCCTGATCTTCGCGGCCACGTATGTCGTGCTCAACACCTGCGCCGACGTCGTCGCCGTGTTGACCAATCCGCGACTGAGGCATCCAGGATGAAGCTGGCCGGATGATCTGGTGGCGGCATCTTCCCTGGAGCGCGCGCATCGGCCTCGGTATCGCGCTGGTGCTGGCGCTGGGCGCGGCATTCGGCCCGTGGGTCGCGCCTCATTCGCCCACCGCGGTCGTCGGCGAGATCTGGGAACCCGCCTCCTCACGATTCTGGCTCGGCACGGATCAGCTGGGGAGAGACATGCTCTCGCGGATGCTGCATGGCGCCCGGACCACGTTCTTCGTCTCGGGCTTCGCGACGCTGCTCGCGTTCGGCGCCGGCGTGCTGCTGGGATTCATCGCCGCGACGCTGGGCGGGATCACGGATGAGATCCTCAGCCGGTTGAACGACCTGCTCATGACGATTCCCACGCTCATCTTCGCGCTCGTGCTGCTGGCCGTGCTGCCCATCGGCACGACGAGCCTGGTGCTGGTGACGTCGTTGCTGTGCGCGCCCAGCGTCTTCCGCATCGCCCGCGCCCTGGCCCTGGACATCGCCGCTCTCGATTTCGTCGAAGCGGCGAAGCTGCGCGGCGAGGGCACGCTGTGGCTGGTCATGCGGGAGATCCTGCCCAATGCCGTCGCGCCTCTCGTCGCGGAACTCGGGCTGCGCTTCTCGTTCGCCGTGCTGTTCCTCGGCAGCCTGAGCTTTCTCGGCCTGGGGCTGCAGCCTCCGGATGCGGACTGGGGCAGCATGGCGAGGGAGAACAAGGACGGCATCGTCTATGGCGTGCCGGCCGCATTCATCCCCGCCGGCGCGATCGCGCTGCTGACGGTGAGCGTCAACCTGGTGGTCGATGCGGTGATCGGCAGCACGACGCGAAGCTCCGGAGCCCGAAGGGCGTGAGCGCCGATTCACGAGCGCTGCTCGAGATCCGCGGCTTGTGCATCCACGCGGGGGGCGCCGACGCCGGGCGGCAGCGCAATGTCGAGCCGATCGTGGAGAACGTCTCCTTCACGCTCGAGCGAGGCAAGGTGCTGGGGCTGATCGGGGAATCCGGCGCGGGAAAATCGTCGGTGGGGCTGGCTGCACTCGCACACGGCCGCGGAGCCTGCCGCGTGACCGCCGGGGAAGTGCTGCTCGAAGGCGAGAACCTCGTTTCCGCCGGGCCCGCAAGAATCCGCGCACTTCGCGGCGTGCGGATCGCTTACGTTGCCCAGAGCGCCGCCGAGGCCTTCAACCCTGCTCACCGGATCGGCGACCAGATCATCGAGTCCGCCGTGATGCAGGGCGTGATGTCCCGCACCGAAGCGGTGGCACGTGCCGTGTCGCTGCTGGAAAAGCTCGGGTTGCCCGATCCTGCCCGTTTCGCCCGGCGCTTCCCGCACCAGGCCTCGGGTGGCCAGCTGCAGCGCGCGATGACCGCGATGGCGCTGTGCTGCAGCCCCGATCTGATCGTGTTCGACGAGCCGACCACTGCGCTCGATGTCACGACCCAGATCGGGGTCCTCGCCATGATCCGCCGTGCCATCCGCGATGCCGGCGCCGCGGCCATCTACATCACGCACGATCTGGCGGTCGTGGCGCAACTCGCGGATCACATTCTGGTGATGCGTCATGGGCGCGCGGTGGAATACGGAGACGTCGTCCAGATCATCGAGCGGCCGCGCGAGGAATACACGCGCCAGCTCGTCGAAGTGCGCTCGCTCCGCGCGCACCTGCCCGTATCGACGCCCTTGCCAAAGTCCTCGACCGCGCCTTCGCCTGACCCGGGGCCGACGAACGCCGCTGCGCCCGGCCCTCTGCTCGCCATCGAAAGTGTCACGGCCGCCTACTCCAGTGGCGCACCCATTCTCGAGGACGTCTCATTGAGCGTCCATCGTGGCCACACCCTGGCCGTCGTGGGTGAATCCGGATCCGGCAAGTCCACGCTGGCGCGCGTGATCACCGGCTTGCTGCCGCCCCTTCGCGGCCACATCCGCTTCCGCGGCCAGGCGTTGCCCGCACGGTTGAAAGACCGCCCGCGAAAGCTGCTGCAACGGGTGCAGATGATCCACCAGATGGCGGATGTCTCGCTCAATCCGCGCCACACCGTGTTCGAGATCATCGGCCGGCCTTTACAGCTCTACTTCGGAATGCAGCGCACCGCCAGGCTGGCGCGGGTGCGTGAGCTCCTGAGGTGCGCAGGCCTGGAAGAGCCACACCTGCATCGCCTTCCCGCGGAGCTGTCCGGCGGCCAGAAACAGCGCGTCTGCATCGCCCGCGCACTCGCGGCGGAGCCGGAGATCATCGTGTGCGACGAGATCACCTCCGCGCTCGATCCCCTGATGACCGCCGCGATCCTCGGCTTGCTGGCCAACATCCAGGACCGGATGGGCGTGGCCTACGTCTTCATCACCCACGACATCGGCATCGTGCGCAGCATCGCCGACTACGTCGTGGTGATGCATCACGGTCGCGTGGTTCGCTGCGGAACGCGCGATGCCGTGCTCACGCCGCCTTTCGACGACTACACCGGCCGCCTGCTCGCCTCGGTGCCCGAGATGCGCAAGGGCTGGCTGGACGAGAGGCTTTAGCGCTCAGGCCCGTTGCGCCCGCTCGCGTGTCCCCCGCAGCACCTCATCCAGGATCTCCAGGAACTTGAGCACTGCGGGCTCCTCTGCATCGGCTTTCGCCATCAACGCGATGCCCGCCGTGTACCGGAACTCGTTCGGCAGCACTTCCCGCAGCTCGCCGCGCTGCACGCAGGGCCGCGCGATGTCCTCGGTGAGGAACCCGAGGTAGCGGCCGGTGAGGACCAGCAACAACCTGGCGTCCAGCGGAATGCAGGACGTCGTGGCGGTGCCGCGCAACGCCCTGACGATCTTGCGCGGGTAGTGGTAGCCGTGCGCCCGGATCACCTCGTGCGACAGCACCTCCTCGGCGGTGAGATCCTGCGGGGAGCGGTCGAAGAGCGGATGCCCGGCGCCGCAGTACAGGCCGACGACCTCGTCCAGCAGGTCGTAGAAGCGCAAGCTGTGCGCGCGGCGCGGCGATGCATTGATGCCGATGTCCACCTTGCCCTCGAGCACGCTCGCCTCGATCTGGGACGGCGAAGCGAGATCGATGTCGATCGACACGCCCGGCAGCGCCTCGACGAAGCGCCGGAATACCGGACCGAGCTGCGCCGACACGGCGCACATCAGGCTGTCCGGCACGAGCATGCTGATCTTCTCGGGCGGGGACGCGCGCGCCTGACTCACCGCCGCGCGGAACTCGTCGAGGGACTGGAACATGCGGCGCGCCGCTTCGTAGACCTGGCGGCCCTGCGGGGTGAGCGCGAATCCCGCGCGGCCGCGCCGGCAGAGCCGCACCTGCAGCAATCCTTCGAGCGTCGCCAGATGCGTGGTGAGCGTGGAGTTCGCCATGTTCAGGATGGGCTCCGCCGCCGTAACGCCGCCGCGCTCGACGATGGTCGCGAAGATGCGCAGCAGCCGCACGTCGATGTCCGCCAGATGCCCCAGGATGTAGTCGGGTTGTCCTGCCATGAAAGCTCCTCGCACGAGTCCCACGAGGATTGACGCGGTCCGCGGCACAACCCGCAAAGCCGGACCACCGCGACGCGGGCGGAAATGGATTATGGTGGCCTGCTATGGATACCAGGCCAGCCGCTGACTACAGTCCCGCGGCCATGACCTTCCTCCCCGCGCGCCGCATCGATGCGGCGGGCCGCGCACACGTCGACATGCACGCCGTGATGTCGCTCGCCCTGCCGCTCATGGCCAACGCGGCCGTGCAGATCGTCCTGAACCTGACCGACATGTGGTTCATCAGCCGCATCTCCACCACCGCGCTCGCTGCCGTGGCCGCGGTGCACTGGCCGGTGCTGGTCGTCGCCATGGTGCTGAGCGGAGCCGGTCTGGCCGTGCAACCCCTGGTGGCCCAGGCTTGCGGATCACGGCGGCGCGCCCGGGCATCGCGGGCGGCATGGACCGCCCTCTGGGTCACGCTCGGCATGGCGCCTTTCTTCGTCCTCGTCGGCTCGGCCGGCGAGCCCCTGCTGCGTCCCTTCGGCCTCGAGCCCGAAGTGAGCCGGCTCGCCGCGGAATTCTGGGCGCCGCGCGTCGGCGGCGCTTCGCTCGGCGCCGCAGCTGATGCCCTCTTCGGATTCTTCAACGGCATCGGCAACACGCGCGCCACGGTGCTCGTGAGCCTCTGCATCGCCGTCGCCAACGCGGCCCTCAATCGATTGTTCGTCTTCGAGCTCGGCTGGGGCATCTCCGGCTCGGCCTGGGCGACGACCTGCGCGCAGGGAATCGGGCTCGGCATCGCGCTGGCCGTCTTCCTCGCTCCGCGAATGCGAACGCGGTTCGCGTCCCACCTCACCTGGAGACCCCGGCTGCGGGAGTGCTGGCGGCAGGTGCGGCTCGGCTTCCCGATGGGGTTGCTGCCCGCCACGGACACCGTGGCCTTCGCCATGTTCCAGCTGATGCAGGTTCGCCTGGGCGCGGTGGATGGCGCGATGACGCAGCTGGTCATGGGTCTCGCCTCCATTGCATACCTGCCGGGTTACGGCATCGCGCTCGCCGGGACCACGCTCGTCGGCCAGTCCATCGGCGCCGGCGATCGTGACTGGGCGATGACGCTCGGCAACCGAGTCATCGCCCTCGCGGCGGCATACATGGGTGGCATCGGCCTGGCGCTCGCCCTCGCGGGACCGTGGATCCTGCCGATCTTCGCTGCACCGCGGGATGCCGATTCCGTTGCCGTGCTGGCGCTCGGCGCGCAGATGCTCTGGCTCGCGGCCGCCTATCAGTTCTTCGACGGGCTCAACCTCGCGAGCGGCATGGCACTGAGGGGTGCCGGTGATGCCGCGATACCGGCAATGCTGACGCTGGCCCTTTCGTGGCTGATGTTCGTGCCGCTCGCGCACGCACTGACTTTTGCGCCGGGGCAAGGCTGGTTCGACTTCCTTCCCGCGCTCGGCCGGGGCTCGGTGGGCGGCTGGATTGCGCTGGTGCTCTACATGATGGCCCTGGGCGTCGCGCTGTTGCTGCGCTGGCGCAGCGGCGCATGGCGCAAAGTGCGCCTCTGACGCCGTGCCGGCAGCCAGCCATCCGGTGGCGCTCCTTCCGATCAGACGAGCTGCAGCGCAGCGCGGCTACCCTCGTTGTACGCGGCGATCCACGAGGTGTGCCCCTGCAGCTCCGCGCAGCCGAATGCGATGCGCCCGTATCCCCGGCGCGCCAGGTCGCGCGCCGAAGGCTTGCCCTGCGTGCCGAAGAAAAAGCCGGGCTGCGGCACTGCCAGCGCGTGTCCCCAGCGGTTGAGGACTATCGCGCCGATGTCGCGCTTCGCGTCGAAGCCATGCGGGCCGAACATCTCCTGCAGCTGCTTGCGGATCTGCTGCTCGAACCCGGCGAACGTCGTTGCGAAGAGCTTCTGACGGCCCAGGGCCGTCTGGGCCGCCGCCGGCAGGCCGCGCTGCATGAACGGCACGTAGAACGTGAGGATGGTGGGCCTGTCCGGGGACAGCGCTTCCGCCTTGCCGTCGATGCGCATCGGGCGACGCAGGTTGGTCGCGAACCCGAAGCCCTCGAACCATCGGGCGGCGGAAATGCCCAGGCGGTCGAGAAAGCGCCAGTGCCGCACTGCCACGTTCGCGACGAGCACCGGCGTGTGCGTATAGGTCCGGTAGCCGTCGAGCAGCTCCGACGGCATATCCTTGACGACGCGGCGGTTGACCCAGCCCCCGCACGCCATCACGACACCTCGCGCCGTGACGCGATGGAGCCTGCCTTCCCGCACATACGTGACGACCACGCGGTCCTTCGCGCCCGCGCAGGCCTCGTGCTCGACGCGCACTGCGGTGCTGGCAAGGCGGATGCGAGTCGCATTGCCCGGGCGATCCAGCGCCTCATGACGGGTCTGTCCGTACACCATGGTGCGCAGGCTGCCATCGGGATACGCATCCGGAATCAGGGCGCGCACCAGATAGCGCGGATACACGGCATTGCCCATCGGGAAGGCAAACAGCACGTCCTTCGGTTCCGTCCAGCGCCAGGCGGCAGCGGAAACGCCGGGCATGCCGAGCACGCGCGCTCCGTAAGCCGAAGCGGTGTCCAGCGAGCCGCCGAGGGTCGTGCCGATGTAAGGGTCGATGTATTGGGCGATGATCGATGGATCGAGGCGCAGGCGATCCCGGATGAACTGCTCGTACGTCATGGTGTCGAGCCAGCGCGCGAGCGCGGTGTCTTCGGTGGGATCGTCCGTATCGCCGCGGTCGGAGGGATCCAGCGTGCTGCCCGGCACGTCCGCCGGAGCATGATCCCGCTTGTCGGCGAACCACTCCGCCAGCACGCGCCGCCGCTCCTGCGGCCAGGGCAGCGACGCGTAGCCGTCCTGCCATGCCGGCTCGCGGAACCAGCCGTGCTCCGGGCCGAGATACCAGCCGGTGGTCGCGAGCTTCTGCTTGTTGAACAGCAGATCGTAGTGATCGTTCGCGATCCGCAGAGGCTGCGAGGTGCCCGTCGCGTCGGCGAACTCGAAGTCCGCAGGGATTCCGAGCTCGCGGTACAGCTCGCCGAACTCGCCGGTGG
This sequence comes from Steroidobacteraceae bacterium, assembly GCA_044225565.1. Taxonomy (GTDB): domain Bacteria; phylum Pseudomonadota; class Gammaproteobacteria; order Steroidobacterales; family Steroidobacteraceae; genus CAVXAE01. Next base: position 17,496 of record JBGAIL010000074.1, read on the forward strand.
TGAACCTGTCGCCCTGGTTGGCGCCCTGGGGCGCCGCCATCACGTGGCCATCGAGCTCGATGAGGTTGCCCTTGGATTCCCCTCCGAACATCGGATGATTGTCGAGCACGAGGCAGCGCCGCGAGCCGCCGTGCTTGCGGTGCAGCGCATGGGCAGCCGCCATGCCCGCTACGCCGCCGCCCACCACCACCAGATCGTAAGTCTCGCCGGTATCGGCAACGCCCTGGAGCGCGCCATCGTGCAATCCATCGCGTATGCCGTGCGCGGCATTCACTACGCCGGCGGTGTTCCCGTTCGAGCGCGCGTAGTCCCCGATTCCTCCCGGGCCTGTCCAGCCCGCGTCGTCGAGCCCCTGCGCGCGCGTGGCCGAGATCGGGATGGAGCCAGCAACCGCGCCAGCGCCTGCCGCGGCGAGCGTCGAGCCGACGAAGTCGCGCCGGGTGATCGGACAACCCGTTCCCAGCGAGCTCATCTCGCGTTCCACGGAGGTTTGCTTCGGCGTCTTTCGAGTCATCGCGAAGTCCCGATCCGAGTTTGAGACGGGCGGACATTAACAGACCGCCGTACCGCGGCAAGCGCGCACGCCGGCACAAAAGCTTGCGCGCTTTTTCGCGCCCGGCTGCAGCGGAGTCCGGCGCGGCCCGGTGGTAGTCTTGCGCCATGGAATTCGATGCCGGCACGCTGCGCGAACTGATCTCGAGGCACCGGGACGGGCTTTCCCTGGAGCAGCCGTTCTATTGCGACGCCGAGCTGTTCCGCATCGATGTCGAGCGCGTGATCTGGCGGCTCTGGCATCTGGTGGATCACGTCTCGCGCATCCCTCGCGCCGGGGATTTCTTCACTTTCGAGATCGCGGGAGAGTCCATCATCGTCGTGCGCGGCAGGGACATGGAGATCCGTGCGTTCTTCAATGTCTGCCGGCACAGGGGATCGCGCGTGTGCCGGGAACCGCAAGGCAATGCGAGCCAGCTCGTCTGCCCCTATCACGCCTGGACCTATGGACTGGATGGCTCCCTGAAGAGCGCCGCGATGACCTGCGAAGGATTCGACAAGAGCCGGTACGCGCTCAACCCGTGCCACGTCCACGTGAGCGAGGGGCTCATCTTCGTCTTCCTCGGCCCCGGGCCCGCACCCGATTTCGATTCCATGCTCACTCCCGCATTGCAACCCTTCCTGCGCGTGCAGGATCTCCCCGCCGCGCGGATCGCGCACCGCGCCACGTATCCGACGCAAGGCAACTGGAAGCTGGTCGTCGAGAACTTCTTCGAGTGCAACCACTGCCTGCCCGCGCACCCGGAGTACTGCTCGATCCACCCGCGGGAGTTCATCCTCGCGTTGAGCGGGGATGGCGGGCAGGATCCCAACGAGCATCACCTCGCCTTCCAGCCCCGCATCGACGCCTTCAACGCCAGGGCGACGGCGCTCGGCCATCCGGTTGGCGAGGTGGCGGGCGATCCGCTCACGCTGCATTTCAGCCGCGGCGACCGGTTTCCGATGAAGGAGGGATTCCGCTCCGAGACGCGCGACGGCACGCCTGCGGCACCGCTCATGGGCCGCTACCGCGATTGGGACGGCGGCACGACCGGCATCATCTTCTCGCCACTCTCCATCTTCATGGCCACCAACGACTTCGTGACGCTGGTGCGTTTCGTTCCCCGGAACGTCTCGCTCACGGACGTGGAGGCCATCTGGCTGGTGCGCGGTGATGCGGCGGAAGGCCGCGACTACGATCTCGGCAAGATGACGTGGATGTGGGACGTCACGCTGCGACAGGACAAGCGCATCATCGAAGACAACCAGGCGGGGATCCGCTCGCGCGTCTATCGCCCCGGACCCTATACGCGCCAGGAGAAGAATGCGAACCGGGCCGTGCAATGGTATCTGAACCTCCTCCGCCAGCCGGCGTGACGCTGCCGCGATGCGAGCCCTGCGACGTCGGCACGCCGACACGGCGTGAGCTCGACGATCTCGGCTTGCAGGTCGCGCGCGGGCGAGTGACGCGGCGGACCTTCCTGGGCCGCGCCGCGGCACTGGGCGTCGGCACTGCGACGGCAGGCGCACTGCTTGCGGCATGTGCGCGCAAGGCCGGGCCGAACAAGGGCAGCACTCTCGTGCTCGCCCTGGCACCCGCGAGCGCGACGGACAGCCTCGACCCCGCGCTGATCATCGATTTCAACCACAGCCGCGTCTGGGGCGAAACGCTCACCGAGACGAATCCTTCCGACGGCTCGCTCGTCCCCGTGCTCGCCGAATCCTTCGACGCCCGCGACTCGGGCCGGCAATGGCAGTTCAAACTGCGCCGCGGCGTGCGCTTCCACGACGGAAGGACGATGGCGTCGGACGACGTGGTCAAGACGCTTCAACGTCATTCCGGCGCCGGCTCGCGATCCGGCGCGCTGGGGATCATGCGCTCGATCGAGCGAGTCGAAGCGGACGGGCCCGGCGCCATTCTCGTCACGCTGAAGGAGCCGAACGCCGACTTTCCGTACCTGATGTCGGACTACCACCTGGTCATCCAGCCCGGCGGCGGCTACTCCCGCCCCGGCTCGGGCATCGCCACCGGCCCGTACCGCATCGAAGCCTTCGAGCCGGGAGTGCGGCTCGCCGCCACGAAGTTCCGCGAGCACTGGCGGGACGGCGTCGGCCATGCCGACTCCATCGAGATCCTGATGATCAACGACTCGACGGCGCGCGTCTCGGCGCTGCAGTCCGGCCGGGTGCACATCATCAACCTCGTCGAGCCGAAGATCGTGAAGTTCGTGCGCCGCCTGCCCGACGTGACGGTGAGGACGACGAGCGGCGGCGGCCACTACATGTTCGCGATGCGCTGCGACCAGCCGCCTTTCGACGACGCCGATCTGCGGCTCGCGCTCAAGTACGCGATCGACCGCGAAGAGATGGTCAAGCGCATCCTCTACGGCTTCGGCTCGGTCGGCAACGACCATCCGGTGAATTCCTCCTACCCGCTGTTCGACGAATCCATCGAGCAGCGCAGCTTCGACCCGGAGCGCGCCGCGTTCCACTATCGCAAGTCCGGACACACCGGCCCGCTGGTGCTGACTGCCGCCGACGCGGCGTTTCCCGGAGCGGTGAATGCGGCCGCGCTCTATCGCGAGCACGCTGCGCGCTGCGGCATCGACATTCGAATCGTGCGCGCTCCCGACGACGGATACTGGACGAACGTCTGGGGACGCGCGCCGCTCTGCGTCTCCAACTGGGGTTGCCGCCCGACGCAGGACCAGATCTTCTCGGTGGCCTACCAGTCGGATGCGGACTGGAACCACACCCGATGGCGGCGTCCCGCCTTCGACCGGATGCTCGTCCAGGCTCGCGGGGAAGCGGACTCCGCAAGCCGCAAGCGGATCTACGGCCGGATGGCGCGGCTGGTGCGCGACGACGGCGGCGCCATCATCCCGATGTTCAACGATTTCATCGACGCCATGTCGGTGCGCGTGGGCGGTTACGTGCACGATCCGGGTGGCGAAATCTCGAACGGCTTTGCGGCGATCCGCTGCTGGCTGAGCCCGGCATCGCCCTGAAGCGCAAAGGGCTCCGCTGCCCATATACTGTGCCCGTCGTGGAAACGCCGTTCAAAGCAGGTCACGCATGCTCGCCGAACTCAGCACCGCCATCCTCGCCGCCTCCGGGCAGCGCCCGCCGGAAACCTTGCGCACGCCGCTGGTGCGCAGCGCGGGCCTGTCGCGCCTCTACGGCTGCGAGGTGCTGCTCAAGTGCGAGCACCTGCAGACCACCGGCTCGTTCAAGTATCGGGGCGCCTCCAACAAAGTGCGGCTGCTGAGCGCGGACGAGCGACGTCGCGGCGTAGTCGCCGCCTCCTCCGGCAATCACGGCCAGGCAGTCGCTCTCGCTGCACGCACGGCCGGCGTTTCCGCCACCGTGTATACC
>JBGAIL010000075.1:0-21648 GCA_044225565.1 Steroidobacteraceae bacterium
GGCGTGCGGGTTTCGGCGACGGACTGGGTGGATGGCGGCTGGGATGTGGAGCAGACCATCGCCTATGCCCATCAGCTTCGCGAACGCGGCGCGGACTGGATCGATGTCTCCTCGGGAGGGCTGTCGCCGTTGCAGAAGCTGAAAGTCGGCCCGGGATATCAGCTGTCGGCCGCGGAAGCGGTGAAGCGGGCGACGGGCTTGCACACCATCGCCGTGGGGCTCATCACCGAGCCGCAACAGGCCGAGGACATCGTGGCAAGCGGTAAGGCTGACCTCGTCGCGCTCGCGCGCGGCATGCTGTACGACCCGCGCTGGCCCTGGCATGCGGCTGCGCAGCTGGGCGCCAATGCGGAAGCTCCTCCGCAGTACTGGCGTGCCCCGCCACGCGAGCACGCCAGATTGTTCGACACGACGCCCAAGGGTTGAAGCCCGGCACGCCGGCTACGCGCGCTTGGGAATTTCCAGACCTCGCTTTACCGCCGGACGTGCGAGACCCCGCTCGAGCCAGGCGGGCACGCGCTTCAGCGTCTCGAACTCCACCAGCTCGCCCGCGCCATAGAAGCCGACCAGGTTGCGTACCCAGCCGAGCGTCGCGACATCCGCAATGGTGTACTCCGCTCCCATGAGCCAGTCGCGGCCTTCGAGCCGGGCCTCCAGCACTTCGAGCAGGCGTCGCGATTCCTTTACGTAGCGCTCGAGCGGCCGCTTGTCCTCGAGCTCGCGCCCCGCGAACTTGTGGAAGTATCCGACCTGCCCGAACATCGGCCCGATCGCCGCCATCTGGAAGAACACCCACTGGATGCACTCGTAGCGGCGCGCCGCATCCGCAGGCAGCAGCTTGCCAGTCTTCTCCGCTAGATAGAGCAGGATCGCGCCGGACTCGAACAGGCCGAGCGGCTGCCCGCCCGGACCGTCCGGATCGATGATCGCCGGGATCTTCCCGTTCGGGTTGAGCGAGCGGAATTCAGGCGTCGCATTCTCGTTCTTGCCGATATCCACGAGGTGGGGCTCGTACGGCAGCCCGATCTCCTCGAGCATGATCGAGACCTTCACGCCGTTCGGTGTGGGCAGCCCGTAGAGCTGCAGGCGGTCCGGGTGCCGCGCGGGCCAGCGGCGCGTGATGGGAAAGTCGTCAAGATTCTTCATGGCAGGTTTCCAGCAAATTCAGTGCCGACGCCGGCAGGGACTTCGTCGAAGTGATCCGGCTGCAAGGCTACGCGGCCTCGCCCCTGCGCTTGCGCCATTCGCTCGGCGGCGCGCCGACCACCTTCTTGAATGCGCGACTGAACGCCGCCTCGGACTCATACCCCACGCGGTTCGCGATCACCGCCACGCTGTCCATGCCGCTCAGCAGGTGATTCGCCGCGAGCTGCATGCGCCAGTTCGTGAGGTAATGCATCGGAGGCTGTCCGACGAACTCCGTGAAACGCTCCGTGAGAGCCGAACGCGATAACCCCACATCGCGCGACAACGTCTCGAGCGTCCAGTCGCGCGCAGGGGTGCGGTGCAGAGCGGTGAGCGCGCGGCCGACGAACGGATCCCGCAGGCCCGACAGCCAGTCCGTGCGATCCGCCGGCAGCGTTTCCAGATACCGCCGGACCACGTCCACGAACATCAGCTCGCTCAGCCGGCCGAGCACGCACTCACCTCCCATCCGGCGCTCCCTGGATTCCGCCAGCGCGAACTTCACGAACGTGCCGAGCTCCCCGCCCGCGTAGCCGCTGATGCGGATGACGCGCGGCAATGCATTCAACAACGGGTTGTAGGGCCGTGCATCGCATCCCAGGAATCCACACACGAAATGCGCCGGCTCGCCTTCGCCGCTGCCCACCGAGATGCTCACCGGCAGCTGGCCTTCGTTCGGCACCCGGTACAGGGACATGTCCGGCGTCTTGCGCATGCCCGGCGTGGTGGAGAGCACGTGCGTGTCCCCATGCGGCAGCACGATGATGTCCCCGGAAGAGAGCCTCATGGGCTCCTCGCCCGGCACGCAGGCCCAGCACTCCCCTTGCATGATCACGTGATAGGAGATGAGGTGCTCCGAGCCGGGGAACATCGCGCTCACCACGGAGCGGCCGGCCGGGGTCTCGGCGACCCAGGGCTGGGCCGCTTTCACGTCGAAGAAGATGGCTCCGGTGAGGCGCACGGCCTGCAGGACATCCGACAAGGCATCCATAGGGTCTCTCCACGGACGATCGAGCACGCGCGCCGGACGTTTGGTCATTCTGGGGCGCAAGGCGCGCCCCTATCATGCCGGCCCTCGGATGGGGTCAGCCCGACCCCGCAGCCACGCGATTCTACTGGGAGATCTGACAATGAGCGACGCGACCACCCATCGGGGCAGCTGCTTCTGCGGCGAAGTGAAGTTCGAGGCCACCGGCGCGCCGGAAGCCATGGGCTACTGCCATTGCGAGTCCTGCCGCCACTGGTCGGCCGGGCCGGTGAATGCCTTCACCCTGTGGAAGCCGGAGGCCCTCAAGGTGACCCACGGCGCCTCCAGCATCGGCACGCACAACAAGACGCCGATCAGCTACCGCAAATGGTGCACGAAGTGCGGTGGGCACCTGTTCACGGACCATCCCACCATGGGGCTGGTGGACATCTACGCGGCGATGCTGCCGAAGCTGAAATTCCAGCCGGCCCTGCACGTGCACTACCAGGAGACGGTGCTGCACATCCACGACGGCGCGCCGAAGATGAAGGACATGCCGAAGGAATTCGGCGGCTCGGGCGAGACCCTGCCGGAGTAACGCCAGCCGATGCGGCGAGCTCTAGGGCCGGGAGGCGGCTAGGGCCTTCCCGCTGCGCTCGAGCGCGAGCGTGCGGATGTCGTTGACGATCATCTCGGGATGCAGGTACGCGAGGGTGTAGACCTCCCGCACGCTGCCGCCGTCGTCGATGAGGAAAACCTTCAGCATGTGGTGCAGCGTGCGGCTCGCCGTGCCGTCGGCGGCGCGCTCCACGCTCACGTCCTGCCCGAAATCATCCAGCACCGGCAGCAGCTCCCGCACGGAACGTGCCGTGAGCACCTGCCACTCGAACGGAGAATCGCCCGAGAGCGCGTCACGGTACTGCTTGATGGCCGCGGGCGTATCGTTCGTCGGATCGAAGCTGATGCCGACGAAGCGCACCTGGCGCGCGAGCGCCGCATCGTCCAGCAACCGCCCGCGGATGTCCTTCAGCGTGTGGTAGGCGAACGGACAGCCGAGCGGATCGGCGCAATAGGTGTAGAAGAACGTGAGCAGGGTGATCTTCGAGGTCGTGAGCGTGGAAAGCCGGGTCGGCCGACCTTCCGCATCGAGCAGGGTGGCCTCGGCGACCGGCTGGATCTTTTCCAGGACATAGGTGCCGGGCCGGGGCGGCGCGAACTCCATGCGCGGCGCCGTCGCCTTTCCCGGGTCTACGGTGGCCAGCGCGACACCGCCGACCGATGCGACGGCGCCGATCGACAGGACCGTTGCGGCCAGAGCCGGCCCGCGCCGCCGCGTCACTTCATCCCCCGGCGCCGAGCGAAGCCACCTGCGCGGCAGGTTGGGCCGTGAACTTCATGTGATGCGGCCGCCCGAGCTTCTCCTTCGTGAAGTCGACTTCGAACCGCGGAGTCAGCTCGCGCCCGTCCCAGGCGAAGGCCTTCAAGGCCTGCTCGTTGTCCGCCCCGCCCTTGTCCCAGTTCGCGAGCAGGCTCGTGGTGACGTAGACGCGCTTGCCGTCCCAGCTCTGCGACACCATGTTCACCTGGCGCCCCGTGTGCTTCTGGTACGTCTCCCGCGGATGCTCCGGATCGGTGAGGTCGAAGTAGTGGGTGACGCCGTCCATGAAGGTGTTGACCCAGAGGCCCTTGCCGTCCGCGGTGATGGAGATGTCCACGGGCAGCGGGGTCTTCGACGGGTCGCCGATGCTCCCCACGTCCTTCGCGACCCAGGTGCCTTGCGCGTCCTGCCTGACCAGCCAGAGCTTCGAGGTGAGGGCCGTGGCCGTGATCGCCCAATTCTGCCCCGGCGCGAGCGCCCAGCGGATCTCGAGCGGCGCGCCCGGCACGCTCAGCACCTGCAGGGGCTTCATGCTCTTGAGATCCCACACCACCATCGTCGAGCCGAAATGCTTCATCGCCTCCGGATCCTGGATGAGCTCGCCGAGCTTGCGCATGTAGTTGCGGTGGCCGGCGAAGCTCGAGGTGAGGAAGACGTTCTTCGCGGGATTCACGGCGATGTCGTAGCCGTAGCCATCGCCCTTCACACCACCGAGCGTGCCGGTCGGCATGTCGTACTTCTGGATGAAGCCGCCCTTGTTGTTGTACAGCGCGAGCCCCGTGACGCCGCCCTTGTCCGCGCTGTTGGAAAGGTTGCCGATGAGCATGCGGCCCGGCAGCGCGTAGAAAGTGTGCGGCCCGACGTAGCCGGAGCTCGCGGAAAGATCGGCGATGGTGCGCACGAGCCGGGGCTTGCCCGGATTCGCGCCGACGTCGAACACGTAGATCTTGCTGTCGTCGAGGCCGCCGGCCCACAGGAACCGCCGATCGTCCGTGAAGCCCATGTGGTGCGCCTCGCCGCGCGCACCGACTGACAACGATCCGACCACCTTGCCGTAGCCCTTGGAGGCCGGGCTCGCATCGATGGTGACCAGCTTGTCGGAGCCGTCTCCCAGGCCGCTCTCGCCCAGCGTCCAGACGTGGACGAAATCCTCCTGGCCCTTGATGAGGTTGCTGATGTAGGGCGAGTTGCAGGTCTCGTCCGCGTGGGCGGCAAAAGCCGCGAGCAGGGAGGCGCCGATCAGGATGCGGTGCTTGCAGAGGGGCATGGCGAAGCTCCGTCCAAAGAGTATGGGGGTGGGCGGATTGTCTTCCCCCGATGCGCCCCGGCGCAACCCGGGTCGGACAGGCCGGCGGATGCTGGCCCCGGGCGCCGATCTCTCGCACAATCGGCGCATGAAGCTCGACGCCCAGGCCCTCCGGCGGATGAAATCCGTCCAGCAGATCCCGATGCTCACGGCCTACACCACGCCCGTGGCGCGCTCGCTCGAAAGGGCGGGCATTCCCGTCATCCTCGTGGGCGACACCGTGGGCATGGTCGAGATGGGTTTCGACAGCACGCGCCATACCACCCTCGAGCACATGCAGTATCACGTGGGCGCCGTGCGCCGCGGCGCGCCGAGCACGCACATCATCGGGGATCTGCCGTTCAACAGCGACGGCGAGCCGCACATCGCGTTGCAGAGCGCGCGAGCGCTGCTCGAGGCCGGGGCGGACAGCGTGAAGCTCGAAGGCCCGAAACTGGATGTGATCGCCCATCTCGTGGCGAACGGCATCGACGTGGTCGGCCATACGGGCCTGACGCCGCAGACCTCGAAGGACTTCAAACAGGTGGGTCGCAGCGACCAGGATGCGCAGCGCATATTCGATGAAGCCGTGGCCATCGCCGCCGCTGGAGCGTTCATGGTGGTGCTCGAGCACATCCCTGCGCCGCTGGCGGAGCGGATCACCGGGGCCATCGCCGTACCGACCATCGGCATCGGTGCGGGCGCGGCATGCGACGGACAGGTGCTGGTCATCAACGACGCGGCAGGGCTGGGCGACTACTGGCCGCCCTTCTCCCGGCAATACGCCTACGTCGGACGCACCATCGTCGACGTCGCCGAGGCGTACGCCCGCGAAGTACGCGACGGCACGTTCGTGAACAACGTGCTCAGGATGGGCGCGGGCGGGAAAAAGGAATAGCCCATCCCGGCCCGCCTCGTGAGCACCGACGCCACGCCCACCATTCCTCCGGTCCTTCTCGCTCCCACGCCCGCCTCATGGGTGGATGCAGCGATCGAGCGCTGGCGCGAGCTGCTGGTCGATCATGCCAACTGCGAAAAGAAGGCAGCCTCTTCCGCGCTCGCGTTGATCTTCGCGTATCCCGAGGACCGCGAGCTCACCTCCGCCCTCTCCCGCCTGGCGCGCGAAGAGCTCCGGCATTTCGAGCAGGTGCAGGGGATGATGGAATCGCTCGGCGTGCCGTTCGTGCGCCAGCAGCCCGGACGTTATGCCGCAGGCTTGCGCGCTGCACTGCGCACCACGGAGCCGGCCCGCAAGCTCGACCTCATGTTGTCGGGCGCACTGATCGAGGCGCGCTCCTGCGAGCGGTTCGCGTTACTCGGGCCTCGCCTTCCGGCACCACTGGGAGATTTCTATTCACGGCTGCAGGCTTCGGAAGCCCGGCATTTCGAGCTCTACCTGCATTTCGCCGGACGCGAGACGGATGAGCCGACGTGGCGCGCGCGCCTGCGTGCCCTGGCGGAGTGCGAGGCGGAGCTGGCGAGCAGGGCCGACCCCGTATTCCGTTTTCATTCGGGTGCGCCTGCCGCCACCTGAATGGCGCGCGCGACCTATCCTTCATCCCATGTCACCCCTCGACATCGCCCTTTCCATCGCGCTGGGCATAGCGCTCGCTGCGGCGGTGGGCTTCCGCGTCTTCCTTCCTTTGCTGGCCGTGAGTGTGGCTGCGCACACCGGCCATCTCCCTCTCGGCGAAAGCTTCGCCTGGCTTGCCTCCCTGCCAGCCATGATGATGCTTGCGGTTGCCGCCGGTGCCGAGATACTGGGCTATTACATCCCCGCGGTCGACAATCTGCTGGATGCGATCACTACGCCGAGCGCGATCATTGCCGGGGCGGTGGTCTCCGCCGCCGTGATGACGGATCTGCCTCCACTGGTGAAGTGGACGACGGCCATCATCGCGGGCGGGGGTGCCGCGGGAGCGACACAGGCGGTCACCGCCTTGTTGCGAGCAAAGTCGACGGCCGTCACCGGCGGTATCGGCAATCCAGTCATCGCGACTGGGGAGCTCGGTGGGGCGCTGCTGCTGCCGGTTCTAGCCATCGCTGCGCCTTTCGTAGCCCTCGGTGCCACGCTGATATTTTGCTGGCTGGCGGTGCGCTACGTGCGCAGGTTGATGAAGCGCGGGCGCCGCGGCGCAGAGTCGGCTCAGCGCCTGCGATAGAGCCAGAGCGTCACGGGCGCCAGCACTGCAGTGAGCACCACCGGTGCGGCGAGCGCGAGCGCAATCTGCCCGGATGTCGCCTCGCCGCTCATCAATCCGCGCATGGCCGTGGTCATGCGCGTCACCGGGTTCACCTCCACGAAGGCGCGCAGCCAGCCCGGCATCGTCGCCGGCTCCACCATGATGTTGGACGCGAAGACGAGCGGGAACATGAACGTGAAGCCGAGCGTCATCACCGTGGTCGGCGTGCGCATGAGCAGGCCCAGCACGATGAAGATCCAGCCCGTGCCGAAACCGACGGCGACCAGCAGCGCGAAGGCCGCGAGCACGCCGGGGACACCGGCTTCGGGGCGGTAGCCGAGGATCAGCCCGATGGCGAGGATGATGGAGGCCGCGATGAGGTGGCGCAGGATGTCGCCGACCATCAGCCCGGCGAACGGCGCGAGCGACCAGATGGGCAGCGAGCGGAAACGGTCGAACAGGCCCTTGCCGAGATCGGTGCACAGGCCCATGCCGGAGTACACCGCGTTGAACATCACGGTCTGCACCAGGATGCCGGGCAGGAAGAACTGCAGATAGTCGCCGGTGGAGCCGGCCAGCGCGCCGCCGAACACGAACGTGAACAGCAGCGTGAACATGATCGGCGTCATCACCAGATCGAACAGCTGCTCGGGCACGTGCTTGAATTTGAGCACCGCGCGCCAGCCGAAGACCAGCGCGTTGGAGAGCGCGGAGGGAGCTCCGGGGCGCGCCGCCGGGGTGAGCATCGGAGTCACTTGCCGCTCCTGCGGGTCAGTGCGAAGAAGACTTCTTCCAGGCTCGGGCTGCCCATCGAGAAATGGGCGAGCTCGATGCCGGCCGTCATGAGCGCGCCGAGCGCATCGTTGGCATCCCGCGGCGTGCCGGCGACTATGGACAGTTCGGTGCCCTCCGCGCTGCGCTGCACGCTCGCGCCCAACCTGCTTTCGAGCAGCCGCACCGCCTCGTCGAGCCGCGACGGATCGGTGAGCGCCACGTGCAGGAACCCGGAGCCCGTGGCCGCCTTCAGCTCACGGCTGGTGCCCTCGGCAATCTTCTTGCCGTGGTCGATGACCGCGATGCGGGCGGCCAGCTGGTCCGCCTCCTCCAGGTACTGCGTGGTCAGGAGAATGGTGACGCCCGAATCCGCGAGCGAGCGGATCATGCGCCACACGCCCTGCCGCGCGATGGGATCGAGCCCGGTGGTGGGCTCGTCCAGGAACAGCACGCCCGGCGTCACGATGAGCGAAGCGGCGATGTCCAGCCTGCGGCGCATGCCGCCCGAATAGTCCTTCACCTGCTTCGTCGCGGCTTCGGAAAGATCGAACGCGGACAGCAACTCATCGGCACGCGCCTTCGCCGCACGGCCGCGAAAGCCCCACAGCCGCGCGAGCAGCACCAGGTTCTCGCGGCCGGTCAGGTCTTCGTCCAGCGACGCGAACTGGCCGGTCATCGCAATGGACGCGCGCACTTGCTGCGGCGCCTCGAGCAGATCGTGGCCCATCACGCTTGCGGAGCCTCCATCCGGCACGGCAAGCGTGGCGAGCATGCGCATGAGCGTGGTCTTGCCCGCGCCGTTCGGGCCCAGGATGGCGAAGATCATGCCGCGCGGGACGTCGAGATCGATGCCATCCACGGCGCGCAGATCGCCGAAGCGCTTCACCATCCCGCGAGCGCTGACGGCGTAGGCAGGAGTGCTCATGCGGACTTCACGCCCTCGGTGACCAGCGGCGCCTCCCTGCGTTGCAGCTCGGCAGCCGCCTTCTCCATGGCGCGCATGGCCCGCAGATGGTTCCGGCCGGCGATCTTCTGCACATCCTCATCCGAATAGCCGCGACGCAGCAGCTCCGCGAACAGGTACGGGTAGCGCGTGACGTTGCCGAGCCCGGTCGCCATGTCGCTCTCGTCCGCATGGTAGTAGTCCGCTCCGATGCCGATGGCGTCGATGCCGGCCACCTTGCGGATGTGGTCGATGTGATCCGCGACTTCAGCGACGCCTGCACGCGGCGGGCTCACGGATTTCTCCCACGCTTCGATGGCCTTCTTGATGCCAGCCTCATCCGTGAGCTGCCCGTGGATCCTGCGCAGCTCTGCCGCGCGACGATCTTCCCACGCCTGCCCTTCCGGCGAGACGAATGGCCGGATGAAGTTCACGTGGATCACTCCACCGTTGCCCTTGAGCATGCGCAGCACGTCATCCGGAACGTTGCGCGGGTGCGGATTGAGCGCGAACGCGCTCGAGTGGGAAAAGATGACCGGCGCTCGCGTGACCTGCAGAGCGTCCCGCATCGTGTCCGCGCTCACGTGCGACAGATCCACGAACATGCCGAGGCGATTCATCTCGCGAACGAGCTGGCGGCCGAGATCGGTCAGGCCATACAGCTCCGGGCGGTCGGTGGACGCGTCCGCCCAGTCGATGTTGTCCCAGTGCGTCAGGGTCATGTAGCGCGCGCCCAGCTCGTAGAACACCCGCAGAGCGGCTGGGGAGTTCTCGACCATGTGGCCGCCTTCGACGCCCATCAGGCAGGCGATCTTCCCGGCGCGGTGCAGGCGCTCGATGTCGTCCGCCGTGCGGGCCTGGGCGAACACGCTTTGGCTGCGGATGATCCGCAGCGCCACATCGAACGCACGCAGCGCTTCGTGCAGAGACACGTGTGTTTTCTGCGTCGCCGACTCGGTGAACACGGACCAGTACTGGGCCCCGACCCGCCCGGCTCGCAGCGACGGGATATCCGCGCAGAGCTTGGGCTGGCGCACCGCGAGGTCGAACTGGGTCAGATCACCCCCGTTCAGCTCGAGGAACATCAACGGCAGGTCGTTGTGCGTATCGATGAGCGGCGCCTTCTCGAGCAGGGCTTCCGCACGCTTGAGCAATTCGGAGCTCGGAGCAGCGGTAGCGTCGTCTACCGCTGCCAGCGCTCGCGCGCCTTCGGCGAGAGCGACCGCGCCGAGGGCGGACTGAGTCAGGAACGTACGACGTGTGGTCATTTGCGAGTCACTCCGGAAACACCGAGCTGCGCGGCGTGGTGGCGCAGATGGTCTTCCATGAAGGTGGAGATGAAATAGTAGCCGTGGTCATATCCCGGGTGCCGCCGGAGGGTGAGCGGATAGCCGGAGGCCTTCGCCGCCGCCTCGAGCAGATGCGGATGCAGCTGCGTTTCCAGGAACTGGTCTCCCAGCCCCTGGTCGACGAGCAGCGGCGGGCGCCGCGCGGCGTCCTTCACCTTCGACATCAGCGCCGAGGAGTCGTACGCGTCCCACTGGCTGCCGTCCGGCCCTCCGTTTTCAGGGCCAAGATAGCGCGGCAGCGCCTTCTGCCCCCACGGGCATTGCTTCGGCGCCGAGATGGGCGCGAACGCGGAGATGGACTGGTACCGCTGCGGATTCCTGAGACCGATGGTGATCGCGCCGTGGCCGCCCATGGAATGGCCGAAGATGCCCTGCCGGCTCTCGTCCGCCGGGAAATGCGCCTCGATGATCGCGGGCAGCTCCTGCGTGACATAGGAATACATCCGGTAGTGACGCGACCAGGGCTCCTCGGTGGCATCCAGATAGAACCCCGCGCCGACGCCGAAATCGTAGCTCTCGCTGTCACCGGGCAGGGGCACGCCGCGCGGGCTGGTGTCCGGCGCGACCAGCATGAGGCCGAGCTCGGCGGCCACGCGCTGCGCGCCGGCCTTGATCATGAAGGTTTCTTCCGTGCAGGTGAGGCCCGCGAGGTAGTACAGCACCGGCACCTTCCCGCGCTCGGCCTGCGGCGGCGTGAACACCGCGAACTTCATCTGGCAGGTGTTGACGGCCGACTGATGCTTGTAGAAGCCCACCCTGTCCTCGAAGGCGCGATGCGTGGAGACGGTCTCGTAGCCTGGCTGCGTCATGCGTACTTCCTCCGGGGGGCCGCATGGTAGCGCAGGCCGGGCCGGGCTGGCCGCTCGCGACGATGATCCTCAATAGTGCGGCGGCTTCTCTTCCTCGAGCGAGAGGGGGCGATAACTTTCGCTCACCGCCTCGAGCCGGCTCCTGCGACGCCTCGAGCCGGGCCTGCAGGCTCGCGTCTCGCGTTGCTGGGCATACACCACGTCGCTCAGCTCCGCGCTCGCGCGCTCCAGGAAGGCGATCTTCGCCTGGAGGCGCTGGTGATCGATGTCGTCGTGCATGGGCGAGAGTTTAATCGGCGCGCGGGCGGGGTGCGACCCGGACCCCGTCGTCGTATTAGAGGTGTGGCGGCCATGCCGGACAAGACACAGGGACTGCCCCACCCCGCCGCAGAAATCATCAGCAAGCGGACAATCCCGCGGCACCGATTGTCCGCGGAGTGACAATCGACCGCTCCGACTGTCCGCGCACGGACAATACGCCGGATTGCTTCCAGCTGTCGACGATTCCGCGCCAGCTCGGCAAAGCACCCTTTCGGCCGGCCGGCTTCAGTCGACCAGCTTCAGTCGACTGGCTTCAGTCGGGCGGCTTCAGTCGGGCGGCTCGGTCAATCGGCTTCGGGCGATCGGCGCCATCCGATTTCCGGATGGCGCCGCGCTGGGTGCCGGCTGCGGAGCACGGGAGCCGGGCGACATCCGGCGGGTCTGGTGAAATAATGCCCGCCATGAACGAACTGAAGCGTAACGGGCGCGCCGGCACCCGGCGATTCGTGACATGCCTCGTGCTCGGCTCAGCCGCGCTGGCGCAGATCGCCTGCTCACCCGATCCGGGACGCAACGCAACATCGGATCGTGCAGCCGACGCAGCGTCGGCCGACGGAAAGGCCTCCTCACAGGCGGCATCGAGCAAACCGTCCATCGGCGAGTTCCAGCTTGGCGCGGGGCTCGGCTCGCACGGCGGCATCGCTCAGGGCACCGAGAAGACCACTTTCTCGTCCGACGAGACGATCAACGTGGCGATGCGGGTTCGGAGTGCGCCGGCGGGCACGCAGGTGAAGGTCGTGTGGAAATCTCCGGCCGGCGAAGCGCTGGGCGAAGAGACGAAGCGCCTGCTGCCCGGCCAGGACTACATGTATTTCTCCGCCGACGGCGCAAACCTGCCGCCGGGCGCCGGCTATCACGCGGAAATCTCCGCCAACGGCGCGCTGGTGACCACGCTGCGCTTCGATCTCGTGCAGGGCGGTTGACGTCAGGATCCCCGGGCGGCTGGCGCGCGGCATGGCAGTAAGTCTCGAGCTGTCACGAGCGCAGATCCTCGGCTTCAGGCGAAGTGCCAGCTTTCTCGACGAGCGCCTGCCGGCCGGCGCGAAGTCCCTGCGCCTCGCAGCCTGGGCGGGCCTGCAGGACTCCATGCCGCGCGCGGCATTGCTTTCCATTCATGCGAGGGTGAAAAACACGGCCCCGGCGACCTGGGAGCACTCTTCCCTCGTCCAGATCTGGGGCCCACGGTTCAACAACTACGTGATCGCGGCGAAGGACCTGCCGGTGTTCACGCTCGGCCGGCTGCCGGACGACGCGCACCGCCGCGCGAGATGCCTGGACACTGCGGCCCGTCTGCAGGCCATCCTCGGCAATCGGCGAATTCCGTTCGGCCAGGCAGGCCGCGAGCTGCGCGTCGTGCACAACAGCCTGCGGTATGCCGCGCCGACGGGCACGGTGCTCATGCGCTGGGACGGCGCGAAGCAACCTGTGATCTGGTGCGTTCCGGCGCCTGCACTGGATCCACTGCATGCAAGGCTCGAGCTGGCACGGCGTCACCTGCACATCTTCGGGCCGGCGACGGCGTCATCGTTCGGAGATTGGGCGGGAATCAAATCCACGGAGGCGCGGTCGGCGTGGGCGGCTCTCGAACGGGAGCTGGTTCCGGTGCGCACACCGGTTGGTGCAGCGTGGATCCTCGCCGAAGACGAGGATGCGATTCGAAGCCGGCTCGCACCTGCTGCACCCGCGCGGCTGCTGCCCAGCGGAGACACCTACTATCTGTCGTGGGGAATGGATCGAAAGCTGCTGATACCCGAGGCGAAACGGCGGGCCGCGCTGTGGACGACTCGCGTTTGGCCCGGTGCGCTGCTGGTGAACGGAGAGGTCGCAGGAACGTGGCGACGGGCAGGCGCCGAGGTTTCCATCGAGACGTGGCGGCGGCTTTCACCGGCGGAACGCCAGGCAGCCGAGACCGAAGCACAGTCACTCCCGCTACCGGACCTCGAGGGACCGATTATCGCGAAGACGCGTCCGCCTTGAACCCCTTCGCCACGAAATAGACCTCGCGGGACTTCGGCCGCGAGGCCGCAGGCTTGCGGATGGAAACCTTCTCGAACGCCTTGCGCACCTCCCGCAGGTACTCCTCCGAACCCGCTCCCTGGAACACCTTGGTGACGAACGTGCCGCCGGGCTTTAGGGCCCGCCGCACCATGTCGAGCGCGAGCTCCACGAGATATATCGAAGAGGCCTGATCCGCCGAGTCGATGCCGCTGATGTTGGGCGCGATGTCGCAGATGACGAGATCGGGCTGGTTGCCGCCCAGCGCCTCGAGCACGCGCTCCAGCACGGCCTCCTCGGTGAAATCGCCCTGGATGAACTCGACGTTCGGCAGCGAATCCATGGGCAGGATATCCGTCGCTACCACGCGGCCGCGCGCGCCGATCAGGCGACCTGCCACCTGCGACCAGCCACCTGGAGCGGACCCGAGATCCACGATGAGCATGCCCGGGCGGATCAGGCGATCCTTCTCGTTCAGCTGGATCAGCTTGTAGGCGGAGCGCGAGCGGTATCCGTCCTTCTGCGCCTGCCTGACGTAGGGATCGTTGACGTGCCGCTGCAGCCATTCGCCGCTGCTTTTGGATCGTGCCATAATTCGCGCCGATTCTACCTGTCCGCCAACATGATCCGCATCACCGGGCTGTCATTGCCCCTGGACCATTCGCAGAGCGCGCTGCGCAAGGCCATCCTCGAGAAGCTGCGCATCGACGATGCCGGCCTGCTCGGCTTCACGGTCTTCAAACGAAGTCACGACGCGCGCCGGCGCAGCAGCGTCATCACGTTCGTCTACACCATCGATCTCACTGCTCGCGACGAGGCCGCGATCCTGAAGCGGCTGGCGAAAGATCCTCACGTGCGCCCGGCGCCGGATACCGGTTACCACCCGGTGGGGCACGCAGACCCATCCATCGCGTCGATGGAGCGACCGCTGGTCGTTGGCTTCGGGCCCTGTGGGCTGTTCGCTGCACTGGTGCTCGCGCAGGCGGGCTTCAGGCCCATCGTTCTCGAGCGCGGCCGGGACGTTCGCCACCGCACGAAAGACACCTGGGGCCTGTGGCGCAAGAGCACGCTCACGCCCGAATCCAACGTTCAATTCGGCGAAGGCGGCGCCGGCCTGTTCTCGGACGGCAAGCTCTACAGCCAGATCAAGGACCCCAGGTTCTACGGCCGCAAGGTGATGCAGGAGTTCGTGCGCGCCGGCGCGCCGGAGGAGATCCTGTACGTCAGCAAACCGCACATCGGCACGTTCCGGCTCACCGGCGTGGTGGCCGCGATGCGCGCGGAGATCATCGCCCTGGGTGGCGAAGTGCGATTCGAGAGCAAGGTGAGCGACCTGCTCATCGAGCAGGGCCGCATCGAAGGCGTGCGGCTCGCGAACGGCGAGATCCTCGCGAGCCGGCACGTCGTGCTGGCGCCGGGGCACAGCGCGCGCGACACGTTCCGGATGCTCGAGCAGCGTGGAGCGTTCATCGAGGCCAAGCCCTTCGCGCTGGGATTCCGCATCGAGCATCCTCAATCGCTCATCGACCGGGTGCGGCTGGGGAAATATGCCGGCCACCCGCAGCTGGGCGCAGCGGACTACAAATTGATCCATCACGCGCGGAACGGGCGCGCCGTGTACAGCTTCTGCATGTGCCCCGGCGGAACGGTCGTTGCCGCCACGTCGGAACCCCACCGCGTGGTGACGAATGGCATGAGCCAGTACTCGCGCAACGAGCGCAACGCCAATGCGGGCATCGTGGTCGGCATCAGCCCCGAGGCGGACTTCCCCGGGGGACCGCTCGCGGGAGTGGAATTACAGGAGCGGCTGGAATCGCATGCGTACGAGCTCGGCGGCGGCGGTTATTGCGCGCCGGGGCAACTGGTGGGCGATTTCGTTCGCGGCGCGCCCTCTTCCGCGCTCGGCGACGTCGAGCCCTCTTACAAACCGGGAGTGCGGCTCGGCGATCTCTCTTCCGCGCTGCCCGGCTACGCCGTCGAAGCCATTCGCGAAGCGCTGCCGGAGTTCGGCAAACAGATCGGCGGCTTCGATCGCGCGGACGCGGTGCTCACCGGGATCGAATCGCGCACATCCTCACCGGTGCGCATCACGCGCGAGCCGGAGAGCATGCAGAGCCTGAACGTGCGCGGGCTCTATCCTGGCGGCGAAGGCGCCGGCTATGCGGGTGGCATCCTGTCCGCGGGCGTGGATGGCATCAGGATCGCGGAAGCGGTGATCCGCTCGATGCTGGCGGGGGCCGAGGCCGCATGAAGCTCGACGACGTCAAGAAGCTGAATCTCAAACGCTATCGGGAGACGCTCGGGCACTTCCTCGTGGAAGGCGAACACCTGGTGCTGGAGCTGCAGAAGGCGGCGGCCCGCAATCCGTTGCTGCGGGCCAGCGAGCTGTATGTGACGCCCGATTACGAGAGCTGGCGCAGCCCTTTCAAGACCCACGTGATCGGCGCATCACAGATGTCGCAGGTCGCGGATACGAAGACCCCCCAGGGGATCGTCGCGGTGGTTCCCATCCTGCCGGCACCGCCGCCGCGCGAGGGTGAGCGTGCGATCTATCTGCACGAGATCCAGGACCCCGGAAATCTGGGCACCATCCTGCGGACGCTGGCCTGGTTCGGCGGCTTGCGATGCCTTCTGGGGCCGGACAGCGTCGACCCGTACAACCCCAAGGTGGTCCGCGCCAGCGCCGGCGCCATTTTCCATACGCCCATCGAGACCGATGTCGCGCTGGATCGCCTGCGCGAGCGCTTTCCCCGGATCGCCTGCCTGGACATGCAGGGGGAAGACGTCCGCTCGCCGCAGTTCGAAGCCTTCGATTGCTATGTGTTCGGCAACGAAGCCCGCGGCGTGCCTCGCGAGGCGCTCTCGGCGCTCGGCGCGAAGGCCTACTCCATCGGTGGCAGCGGGGCCATCGAATCCCTCAACGTGGCATCCACGGTCAGCATGTGCGTGTACGAGCTGGACCGCCGCGGAGCCTGACTCACTTCGCCTTCCCCAGGTAGACGACGTCGCCTCCGACGACCGTCTCCAGCACCTTGACCCTCGCGATGTCTTCAGGCGGCACGGAGAGCGGGTTGCGGTCGAGCACGATGAGATCCGCCCATTTGCCGACCTCGAGCGAGCCGGTCACGTCGTCCTGGTGCAATGCGTAGGCAGCATTGATCGTCGCCGCTCTCAGCACCGCCTCCGGCGACAGGCCCGGGTCGTCGCCGAGCCGGCCGCGATACTCCGCAGGAGCGTCGGGCGCGTTGGTGCGCGTCACGCCCACCTTGAGCGCGAACCACTCGTCCAGAGCGTCCACCGGCCAATCGCTGCCGAATGCGATGCGGGCACCGGCATGTGCCAGCAGGCCTGCGGGCTCGAGCCGCTTCATGCGTTCCGGACCGAAGTAGTCCTCGAGCCCGAGCGTATCCCCCGCCGGCTTTTCCCACTGGAACGACAGCACGGGGGTCGCATCGAGCGCCTTGTAGCGGCCGACATCGGCTGGCGCAACGATCTCGTTGTGTGCGATGGCCGGGCGAATGTCGGCACCCGGCAGCGCTTTGCGAAGCGCCGCAACTCCATCGAGCGCGGCACGCACAGCGCCATCACCATCCGCGTGCATATGCGGATCGATGCCCGCACGTCCGAGCGACGTGAGAACGGTAGCGAGCGCGTCCGCAGGGAAGTACACGGCCGGGCCGCGACTGGTGCCCGACACCCACTTCGGATGATCGACGGTGCCGGCATTGTGACGATAGGGCTCGAGCATCGCGCCCGTCATCGCCGGAGCCGAGATGACGCCGTCGAGGAACAGCTTGGAATTGCGCACGGTGATGCCCGGCCCCCGGCCAATTCCGCCTTCGTCATACTGCTTCCGCAGCGAGACGATGCGAGCCACGGCCGCGCTCAAATTCCCTGCCTCGGTGGGATCGATGGGCGGCGCGAAGTGCGCACGCGCGGTGAGCTTGCCGCTCTTGCGCACCGTCGAGAAAGCCGTGAGCGCCTCGGGCGATGCCCAGGCATCCAGGAAACTGGTGATGCCCTGTTGCCGCATGGCTTCGAGCGCCGCAAGGGCGGCGCGGACATCCTGTTCCGCCGTGGTCCTGGGCAAGAGCGAATCGAACACTTCGAACGCCGAGTCTTCGAGCAGTCCCGTCGGATTGCCCGCGGCATCGCGCCAGATCTTGCCTCCGAGGGGCTCTGGGGTGGCCGCGGTGATCTTCGCGAGCGCCAGCGCGCGTGAGTTGGCGAGCACCGTGTGGCCGAAGGACGAGCGCACGATGATGGGCCGCTTCGTGTCGAGCGCGTCGAGCGTCTCGCGGCTCGTCTTCACGCCGGCGGGACGCATGCTCTCCTGGAACCAGTTGACGATCTCGAGCCAGCCCCCGGGCTCTTCGGACTTCGTCTCGTCCAGACAGGCCCGGACCCGCCGCTGCAGCTCGGCGACCGTCAGTGACTCGTAATTGAGACTGCACTTCAGCAGGGTCTGTCCCGCCGACAGCGGATGCATGTGCCCGTCGACGAGGCCCGGCATCAGGAAGCGCCCCTTCAGGTCCACGCTTGCGGTCCCGGGGCCCTTGTAGGGCTCGAGCGCCTCGTTGCTACCGACGTAGACGATGCGGCCGTCGCGGATGGCCAGCGCCTGCGCCAGCGAACTGCCGGCGCCTGCCGTGAAGACGACGCCGTTGAAATAGACGCGATCGGCCGGGCCAGGCGTCGACGGAGTCGCCGCCACGACTGCCCCTCCGGCCAGCACGAGCGATGCCAGGGCAACTGCCTTGCGCAGCGATGGAACCATGGGGTGCGACTCTCGTGGCAATGGGGTTGCCGCGGAGTATGTCACGGCAGCGCACACGAGGGCGGCGCTGGAGCACGCCGCCCTCCTTCAGCCGGCTGATTGACCCGGCTGGTCGACCGTTCAGCTGCGCTCGACGTGGCGGCTGCGGGAAGCCAGCAACTCGGCGAGTTGCGCGCTCTGGGTATCGTTCACCGCGCGTGAGATCGCCTCGTCCATGCAGCTGCGATCCCCCGAGGCGATCCGCGATCCGGGCGGGGTGATCGCCGGACACACCTTCGCAGCAGCGGCGACGATACGGCGATACAGCACCCGGTTGCCTTCCGCCGTGGCGAGGTTGAGATCCCCATAGTTGACGACCACGGAAGGCACATCCGACTTGGCGGACGACACCTGCGTTTCGCAGGCGGCGCCCGCATAGGCCGACGTTGCGACCAACGTGAACAAGGCGGCAGCGAGTACCGTCCGCCCGACGAAGGCTCGCGAAGGGGTCAATGAGGTCTGTGAAGTCATGGCGCGTCTCCCTGGTTGCGGGTGGTGCCTCTCGGCGATGGTGCTATCAGACACCAGGAGCGCTCCACGGGTCAGCGGGCGGACGACGTACTCGTCCCGCGAACTCACGGATTCGTACCAACCGCGCCCGGACGGGGCCGCATCCAGGGCCGGCAGGCGTATCATGACCCGCGCCCCACGACCCACCCTGCTCACGAATGTCCCCGGAATCACAGCTGCAGAACTCTGCCTCGAACGCGCCGAAAATCGGCTCAGCGTTGCGTGCCCGCCCCCTGCTTGTGGCCGTGACGGTGTTCTGGATTTACGTCACGCTGTCGAACATCACGTACGCGCACGCGATGCAGTACTACCTCACGACCACCAGCATGGTGTCGGTCTTCGCTTCGTGGGACGCACGCGTCGTGCAGCACATCACCTTGTATCCACTCCTGCTCGGGTGCGTGTGGCTCTCGCTGCGCATCAAATGGCGGCCGGCGTGGCGCACCTGGCCGCTGCAGATCCTGCTGGGCCTGTTCTTCGCCACGCTCGCGAGCCCCGCGCTCGACTTCGGCCAGTACGTGGTCGGCGCGCACAAGATGAAGAAGATGGACCCCCATCACTACCTCACCATGTTCCAGGCCGGCAGCGAGCTCGCGCTGTGGCTTTCCAGCATCGCGCTCTTTCTCGCGACCTACGGATTCTGCATCGCGCTGGCGACGGGCATCACGCTCTACCAGCGTTTCAACGATGCGCAGCTGCGCCTGACGGAGCTGGAGCGGGCCTGGGGCGTTGCGCGACTCGCCACGCTGCGCATGCAGCTCTCGCCGCACACGCTGTTCAACCTGCTGCACACGATTCGCGGGCAGATCGTCTGGGATCCGCAGAAGGCTCAGGCGATGATCGTGCAGCTCGGCGACCTGCTGCGGCGGCTGTTGAACGCCGGTGAGCAGGAGTTCGTGCGACTCGCCGCGGAGCTGCAGTTCGTGCAGTCCTATCTCGACCTGCAGAAGCAGCGCTTCTCGGACCGGCTGACCCTCCGGTTCCCCGAAGCGGACGCCGTCCCGTCCGTCTGGGTGCCCAGCCTCATCCTGCAGCCGATCGTGGAGAATGCCGTCGCGCACGGGCTGGCGGGACACGAAGGACCTGTCACGATCCGCATCGAGCTCTCGCTCCAGGACAATCTTCTCATCCTTCGCGTCACGAACACGATGGGCCCCGTGCAGCCGCACGACCACGACGGCGTCGGCCTGCGCAACGTCCGCGAGCGCCTCGCGGTGCAGTTCGGCGACAAAGCCTCCCTCGAGGCCGGCCCGACGGAGGGCGGGCAATGGGTGGCGACCCTGCGCATTCCCGCGCTGCTCGACGGGCCCGGCGGAACATTGCCTGCGGCCTCCACGCCCCCACTTCCTCCGCAATCATGACGACAGCGGTTTCAAAGCTCGATGTCGTGATCGTCGACGACGAGCCGGCGGCGCGGCGCACGCTGCGGGAGTTCTGCGGGAAGGAGCCCGATCTGCGCGTAGTCGGCGAATACGGCGACGGCCGCGCAGCGCTCGAGGCCCTTCGGGCACATCCGCCTCACCTGCTGTTCCTCGACATCCAGATGCCCTTTCTCAATGGCCTGGCGACCGCGCGCGGTCTCGACCCGCAAAGCCTGCCGATGATCGTCTTCGTGACCGCCTACGACCAGTACGCGCTGGAAGCATTCGAGGTGAGCGCGATCGACTATCTGCTGAAACCTTTCGACGAGAGCCGGCTGCGCAAGACCCTCGCCCAGGTACGCCGACGCCGGCAGGCTGAAGGCAGCGGAGATCAGCAGCAGGCCGCGCTGCTCTCGCTGCTGGCGCAACTCGAGCGTCGGGCGGACCCGGCGAGCGATGCGCAGCCCCGCCTGCTGGCCGAGCACGGTGACACGATGCACATGCTCGACATCAGGCAGATCGAGCTCGTGGAGAGCGACCGGAACTACGTGAAGCTCGTCGTAGGCAAGGACACCTTCCATGCCCGCAGCACGCTGCAGCAGGCCGAACAGGCTACGCGCGCCGAGACCATGCTGCGCATCAGCCGTTCATGCCTCGTGAACATGCGGCACGTTCGCGAGGTCACGCGCACTCCGCGGGGTGATTTCATTCTCGTGATGGCCGGTGGCCGCACCGTGACGAGCAGCGAAGGGTTTCGAGAGCCGGTACGCAGCTATCTCGGCAAATTGAAGCTGGGCGTATCGCAGGGCTAGAGGTCGTCGAACTCTGCGGGCACTTCCTCGCCGTCCAGGCTTTCGAAAGGCTTCAGCTTCGATTCGAAGCGCTCCCGAGCGCGGGGTTCCGAAAGAGCCGCGTCGAGCGCACAGTTGAGCTCATAGGCCCGGGCGTCGTAGCCGGCTTCACTCGTTGCGCCGCTGAACGCTTCGACGTGCGCGGCGCCAGTCTGGTAGACGCCGGGCGCGAACTCCGGATCGATGTCCAGGTTGTCCGGCTCTTCATAGGATTGCCGGCAGCCCGCCGCATCCGTCGCATGGTAGTTGCGGCAGGACTGCGGGCGGACCGGATAGATGGCGCATCGCCCCTCGCTCAGGAACGGGCACTTCAGGTTGCGGGTGACCCGCCCGCCCTCGCCCAGCGCCCTGAGCGTGGCGCTGTTCGCGCGCACCTCGGTGTAGATCCGGGCCTTCTCGGCCGGCGCGAGCGACTGTTCGACGAAATCGAGGATTCCGAAGACCTCAGCCGCGCGAACGTCCACGGTGAAGTAGCAGCACCATGCGCAACCTGCGCGACAGGCCAGCGTACCGGCATCCGGAGCTGCAGCGATGCGGGCGTCATGGCGATGCTGCGAGCTCGCGAGCGCGCGAAGCACTCCTGCGCTTCCGATCTCGTTTCGCGCCTGCGCGCGCTCCTGCTCGAGAATGCCGCGGACGAGGGATAAATCGAGGAAGAACTCCATGGCCGGATCTTAAGCCCGATCCTGCGGAGCCGCACGGCGGGCTATACTTTCGGGCGTGACCGCAATGCGCATCCTTTCGATCATTCCGCCGATGACGCAACTCAATACGCCGTATCCTTCCACGGCGTATCTCACCGGGTTCCTGCGATCCCGCGGGTTCGCGGCGGAACAGGCAGACCTCTCCCTCGGGCTGGCGCTCGCGCTGCTCTCGGTCGAAGGACTGCAGGGCATCCATGCACGAGTGAGCGCATTGCCC
>JBGAIL010000312.1:0-2661 GCA_044225565.1 Steroidobacteraceae bacterium
GTACAGGCGCGTAGCCGCGGCGAGGGCACGCCGAAAAAAGCCGCGGTCTGTCCGCGGCTTTTTTCGAAGCGCGCTTTTCCTACGCTCCCCGAAGGCCGAAACTCCCTGGCCCTCCCATGCAAGACACCACTACCCGTCAGGCCGAATCCGCCGCAGCCTCCCCGCCCTTCTGCCTCACCGGCACCAGCTTCGCCCGCACCTGATCCTCGATCTCCCGCGCGATCGCCTTGTTCTGCTGCAGGAAATTCAGCACGTTGTCCTTGCCCTGGCCGATGCGCTCGCCCTTGTAGCTGTACCAGGCGCCGGACTTGTCGATGATGCCCTGCGCGCTCGCGAGCTCGATGATCTCGCCTTCGCGGGAGATACCCTGCCCGTACATGATCTCGAACTCGGCCTCCCGGAACGGCGGGGCCACCTTGTTCTTCACCACCTTCACCCGGGTCATGTTCCCGACCACCTCGTCGCCGTTCTTGATGGCGCCGATGCGGCGGATGTCCAGGCGCACCGAGGCGTAGAACTTGAGCGCGTTGCCGCCCGTGGTGGTCTCCGGGTTGCCGAACATCACGCCGATCTTCATGCGGATCTGGTTGATGAAGATGACCATGGTGTTCGAGCGCTTGATGTTGCCCGTGAGCTTGCGCAGGGCCTGCGACATGAGCCGCGCATGGAGGCCCATCTGCATCTCGCCCATCTCACCTTCGATTTCCGCCTTCGGCGTGAGCGCCGCCACCGAGTCGACGATGACGACATCCACCGCGCCGGAGCGGACCAGCATGTCCGTGATCTCGAGCGCCTGCTCGCCGGTGTCCGGCTGGCTGACCAGCAGGTCCTGGATGTTCACGCCGAGCTTCTCGGCATAGGCGGGATCGAGCGCGTGCTCCGCGTCCACGAACGCGGCGGTGCCGCCGTTGCGCTGCACCTCGGCGATGACCTGCAACGTGAGCGTGGTTTTACCGGAGGCTTCCGGCCCGTAGATCTCGATGACGCGGCCGCGCGGCAGACCGCCGACGCCGAGCGCGATGTCCAGCCCGAGCGAGCCGGTGGAGATGGCTTCGACGTCCCAGGTGGCGGGCGCGTCCCCGAGGCGCATGACCGAGCCCTTGCCGAACTGCTTTTCGATCTGACCCAGTGCGGCGGCGAGCGCCTTCTTGCGGTTGTCTTCAGACATCTGTGCGTTCCCGGAGAGAGAAAAATTTGATGCGCGAGTATGGCAACAATGCCTGCGCGATCCAAGCCGCAAATCTGCCGTGTTTGCGTAATTTTTCGGCGAACGTGCAGCGATTTCGGTGTTCGCGCGCGCTTATACAGTAGTGCCGTTCTGAAGAACCTGTATAGCGACAAGCCACTCCAGCGCGTACTTCACGGACTGGCTGCGAATCGACTCGCGGTCGCCTTGAAATCGTTGAACGCGCGCCTCAGCCGGACGCCCGTCGCGCGTGGCGACGCCGAACCACACGGTGCCGACCGGCTTCTCCGTGGTGCCGCCATCCGGCCCGGCGACGCCAGTGATCGAGATAGCGACGTCCGCGCCGGCTCGTCGCAGCGCGCCGGCAGCCATCTCGAGCGCGGTAGCCTCACTCACCGCGCCGTGCCGCTCGAGCGTTTGCTCGGAAACGCCGAGGTCCCGCACCTTCGCCGCGTTCGAGTAAGTGACGTAGCCGCACTCGAACCAGCGCGAGCTTCCAGGCAGGTCGGTAAGCGTCTTGGCGAGCCAGCCGCCGGTGCAGGATTCAGCGGTGGCGAGGCGGCGGCCGGCGGCGAGGAGTTGCGCGGCGAGCTGGTCGGCGAGCGGTGGCGGCATGGCGCCAAGGCTACCGGGGCGGATCGACTTTCCTCAACTCGACCCAGTGCGCCAGCGAGTTGCGCACTCTCGGGCCGGCCACCCCAGTGGCACTGGCCGCCCCGTTCAGCACGTCACCCCTCAGAGTCAGGTCAAGGTGGATGCTGTAGTCGTATCGCTCGGTGTCCGGGGTGCCGATTCGGGAAAAGAGCTCGCCCGTGAAGACACCCCCGTCCCAGTGAGGGTCCGCCACGAGTGCCGGCAACTGCTCAGCCAGCTGCGCATGCACTTCTCCACCTGGCAGGAACTGCAACCGAAGGGGGACGTCCTTCTCGGGAGTCGACAGCATGCCGCGCCACTCACCAGGCACTTGGGTTTGCACTTGTGCAGACGAAGCCTGCGCGGGCGCCGTCGGCTCCCACCTTCGCCAGCGCGGCAGCATCGCGGCGACGATGCGCTCGTAGACTTCTCTCGTCAGGCTCGAATTCGCATTGCTGAGCACGACCACCGCGAGCCGCTCGTCCGGAAAGAGCGTGAGGTTGGTCGAGACACCTCCCATTCCGCCGCCATGCGCCACGGTGCGATAGCCACTGTCGTCGCCGACGAAGAATCCGAAGCCATAGCTCGCGTCCCGGTTCGGATCGCCCCCGCTCGTGCTCCGGTGCATCTCGTCGATCGCCTCGTCGCTCAGGATCGCCTGCTGATCGCGCAGATGCGCTTTGAGGTGGAACAGGCCGAAGCGCGCCAGATCGTGCGCGCTCGAGAAGACGGCCGAGGCCCCGGGATGGTCGAAATCGTAGAAGGGGATGGGGAGCCCGTCCTCACCGTAGCGTGTCGCGGCGTAGGCTTCCAGGCCCGGGCCGATGTCGACGGAAGTCCTC
>JBGAIL010000076.1:0-20871 GCA_044225565.1 Steroidobacteraceae bacterium
TGCCCGACCACGAGCTTCCAGGTGCCATCGATGGGTGAGCGGCCGGCTGCACGGCCGGTGCCGGCATGCGCGGCGAGCAGCAGAGAGGACATGGCGGCGCCGCCTTGCAGGAAGGATCGGCGGGTGGTTCGCGAGCGTTCGGTCATCGTGGCATCCTCGGGCGCACGAGCGGGTTTGCGGCGCGCCACCGTTCGGTTTATCGTTATACCACAGCACAGCACGCTCGCAAGGGAGCCGCCATCTTGAAGCATCCATCGCCCGGCCGGCGCACGTTCCTCAAGGAGGTCACCGCTTTCTCGCTGCTCGGCACTTCGTTGCGAAGCAACGCCACGCCCACCGGCATCGCGGGCACGTGGGAAGTGACCATCGGCCGCCTGGCGGACGGGCGTGATCTCGACGCCTACTTCGTCATCGAGCAGGCCGGGAAGGATATCAGCGGCTATGCCCTGCATTACGGCATGAAGTTCCCGCTGTCGAACGCGAAGCTCGAGGACGACCGCTTCAGCTTCGAGGATCTCTCCCAAGTGGAAGGCAGGCTCGTGAACGACGAGCTGCGGTTCACCGCCAACTACGGGGACGATGCTCCCTACTCCCAGGTGCTCGATCCGGAAGTCATGCACGTGCCGAGCGTGCCTAGCGGGAAACGACACGCGTTCGTGGGCCGGCGCGTTCCCCCCGGCACCGGTGCGCCTCCCCCACGCATCGAGCTTCCGCCGGAGCGCACGTTGCCGAGCAATGGGCTCGCGCCGACGCCACCCATGGTGTGGGGCGCATGGTACGGCTTCACCATCGCCATCACGGATCCTCTCATCCGCGAGATCGCGGACGCGCTCGTCTCGAGCGGACTGCGCGACGCCGGTTACGACGTGCTCAACATGGAGGTAGGCTGGACCGGCACGCGCGATTCCCGTGGTCACCTGCGCACGAACGCGAAGTTTCCCGACATGAAGGGCCTCGCGGACTACGTGCACTCGCGCGGCCTGCGCCTGGGCATCTGCACGTCGCCGGGCCCGTACGACTGCACCGGCTATCTGGGCAGCCACGGCCACGAAGAGCAGGATGCGCGCACGTTCGCCGAATGGGGCATCGACTACATCAAGCACGACCTGTGTTCCGCCAACGCCACGTATGGCACCGGCGACCAGCGCCGCCTGTATCAGAAAATGGGCAGCGCGCTGCAGGCCTGCGGGCGGCCCATCGTCTACAGCATCTGCCAGTACGGCGATGCGGAAGTGTGGCGCTGGGGAGCCGCCGCCGGCGGCAACCTCTGGCGGGTGTCGGGCGATATCTTCGACACCTGGGAATCCGTGCATCACATCGGCTTCGAGCGCGGAGACCTGGCCGGTTTCGCGCGCCCGGGCCACTGGAACGACTACGACTATCTCATGGTCGGCCTCGGCCACCTCTCGGATGACGAGTACCGCACGCAGATGACGCAGTGGTGCATGGTCGCCTCGCCGCTCATCACCTCCGTCGATCCGCGGCGGCTCGCGCCGCTCGAGAAGGAGATCCTGCTCAATCGCGAGCTCATCGCGGTGAATCAGGACAGGCGCGGCATTCCGGGCCGGCGCGTGTCGCGCAGCAGCGGCACGGAAATCTGGATGCGACCGCTGAGCGCTGGCCACGCGGTCGCGCTGTTCAATCTCGGGGACGCGCCGGCAACCATGACGCTGGACCTGGCGCGCCTCGGCCTCCCGCCTGCCGCGCAGGTGCGTGATCTCTGGAAGCACGAAGACCTGGCTCTTCGGGACGGCCGGCTTGCCGTGCCGGTGCCGCGCCACGGCTCCGCAATCTTCCGCATCCCGGCATGACGCCGTTCGCGCAAGGACTGGGATTCCCCGAGGCGCCGGTGCTGATGCCGGACGGCAGCTTCCTGCTCGTCGAGATGAGCCCGGACAAGGGCTGGGTCGTGCGCGCCAGCCGCGACGGCGGCCACCGCACGGTGCTCGCGAAAACCGGCCGACCCAACGGCCTCGCGCTCGATCGCGCAGGGTTCGTGTGGGTGGCGGAAACGGCGATGCGCGCGGTGCTGAAGATGAAGCAGGATGGCTCGTTCAAAGTCCATGTGCGGCAGGGCCCCGACCGGCCGTTCCGGTTCCTGAACGACCTGGCGTTCGCCCCGAACGGAGATCTCTACGTGACCGACTCCGGCGTGCTGCCGGAAGAGATCATGCCGGGCGGGGAACTGGTGTCGCACTACCGTTCGCTGAAGTACGACGGCCGTG
Organism: Steroidobacteraceae bacterium; assembly: GCA_044225565.1. GTDB lineage: Bacteria > Pseudomonadota > Gammaproteobacteria > Steroidobacterales > Steroidobacteraceae > CAVXAE01. The sequence goes on from JBGAIL010000076.1 coordinate 2,226, forward strand.
TGTACCGGATCGACGCGCACAGCGGCGCTGCATCGTGCGTCGATCAGGGCCTGGAGTTCGCGAACGGTATCGCCTTCGGCCCCGACGAGGCGCTGTACGTGGCGGAGACCTTGAGCGGCAATATCTATCGTTATGCCTGGCGCGACGGCGCGGCTCTCGGCCGGCGCGAGCTGTTCGGCAACGTGCTGGAACGGTTCGATCCAGCGCATCTGCGAGGGCCGGACGGCATGAAGTTCGGCGAAGACGGTCATTTGTACGTGGCCGTGTTCGGCCAGAGCGACGTCGCCGTGCTCGATCGAGGAGGTCGCGTGGTACGTCGCCTGGGAACGCAGGGCTCATGCCCCACCAATCTCGCGTTCGCGGAGCGAGGCACACGGCAGATCTACGTGACGGAAGCCGAAACCGGCACCGTGCAGATCCTGGATGCCGGCGTGGACGGATACCGCCTTTACGGTTGACGGACTTGCGCGCCGATGCGTGCGGCCCGGCTGGATGCTCGTACCAGCGCCGTAGTGCGCGCAGTGGCTGCAGTGTCCGGCGCCACGAGCCGCACCGTATTCCCCTGGTGCACGTCGCGGAACAGCTTGAGCACTTCGCGCGCTGCCTTCTGCCACGTGAACGACGCGGCCCGCTCCAGTCCCTGGCGCACGAGCTCGGCGCGCAGCTGCGGCCGCTCGAGAATCTGCCGGATGCGATCCGCCATCTGCTCGGGCTGCAGCGGATCGAAATACAGCGCGCCCTCGCCCAGCACCTCCGGAAGCGCACCCGTCTCCGAAGCGGCGACCGGGCAGCCGCACGCCATGGCTTCGAGGCCCACGAGCCCGAATGCCTCGTAGAGCGAAGGGAACACGAAGCAGTCCGCGAGGTTGTAGACGAACGCGAGCTCTTCGTGCGCGACATGATCGATGATCTGCACGCGATGCGTGAGCCCCAGCTTGCCGATGAGATCGAGCTCGCCGCGGAACTTCCACCGCGGGCGCCCGACCACCACGAGCTGGTGCGGGATGTCCGGCGCCAGCCGCGCGAAGGCGTGCAGCAGGTTCGAGAAGTTCTTCTGCGGAAAGAGCATGCCCACGAACAGGATGAACTTCCCGGGCAGGCCGTAGCGCTCGCGGGCGCTCCGCAGCTGCTCCGCGTCCTCGATCGGCCGGAAGCTCTCACTGCGCCCGTGATGGATTCTCCGGATGCGGCTCTCGCTCAGGCGGTCGTACTTCTGCAGATCCCGCGACATCATGTCCGAGATGGCGACGACGGCATCCGCCCGATGCACCCACACACGCGAATGCAACGCCCATTCGAACCGGCCGCGCCAGGTGAGCGCTTCGGGCGTGACGTGCGAGTCGAGCCCGTGGACCGCGAGCACCTTCTTGTAGCGTCCCACGAGCGGCGCCGACCAGAACGGGTTGAAGAGCAGATCGATGCGGTGCTGCCGCAGGAAGCGCGGCAGGACGAGCTGCTCCCAGAAGATGCCCCAGGGAACCGATCGCCCGGTCTTCACTTCGACGCAGTTCGGGTACCGGCTCTGGTACTGGCCGAGGCCCTTCTGGGCGTTGCCGAAAGGCGGGTACACCAGCAGGTACTGGTTCTGGCGATCCATCGCGAGCAGGTTCTCCACGATCTGCCGCGTGTAGACGCCGATGCCGCCCCACGCCTCGTCGTGACTCTGCATCGTGATCGCTATGCGCATCGATGCCTCCTCAGACCTGGATGCAGTCGGGCTCGGCCGCATTCGCACGTCCGGGGCGGAAGGAACGGCTCGGGCCCACGAATTCCGCATGGGCCTCGCGATAGTCCGCGAGCGTCAGCGCACAGAACGACTCCACGAAGCGCTCACCCGGCCGGGCACGGGTCCTCGAACGAAACGCGGCAAGACCATTCATGGCATGCATCAGGTCGACGCGATCTTCCAGCTGGCTGCGGTACTGATCCATCGCACGCTGCTTGCGTGCCATCGTGGAATCGATGCAAACGGTCATGTTCGGCACGAGCGGCGTCCACACCTCGTAGCCGTGGCAGTGGAAACCCAGTCGGGTGCCTTTCACTGCCTCCAGCAGCAGCTTGCTCGCGATACGGTGATCGCCGTGCTGCTCGAGGAAATGCGGCAGATAGACCCGCATGGGCGCGAAGGCTTCGAGAATCTCTCGCAGCTTGCTCACCGTGCTCGCATCAGCAGCCAGCCGCGTATCGATGGCGTCCATGAACCTCAGCTCGCGCACACCCAATATTTCCTGTGCGAGACGCGCCTCTTCCTTGCGACGTGCGATGAGCCGTCGCTGGGCCTGCGCGCGCTGCGCGCCTTTGAATCGATACACGTCGGGATGGCCGGAACGGCCGTCCGTGAGATACACGACCGTGACTTCGGAACCGGCATCCGTGTGCCGCGCGATGGTGCCGCCGCAGCCGATCACCTCGTCATCCATGTGGGGCGCCAGGACGAGCACGGTCTCCTTGCCCGGTTCCCAGCTGCGGGGTGCATCGGCAAAGCTGCGCACAGCCTGCATCAGACCGTGCAACGTCCTCGGCTCGCGGCGCGGTGCCAATCGGCCCAGCAGGGATTCAGCGGTCCATCTCACAGGGTCACTCTAGATTTCCCTGTCCGGCAGCGACAATGAGGCCTTGCCCGTAAGGGCTGCGGAACTGCTTCGCAAATCACGCGGTGCGCTGCGGGAACCGTGAAGCTCGTCACATCACGCGGGACGCCGGCGACCTCCCGGCCGCACCCCTGAATCGCTGGCCTTCCACTGCCGGCTGATGCACGCTTGCGGCCTCGACATTCCGTGAAATCCGCGATGACTTCCGACCGCGCCGCCGTGCCCGGCACGTCAACTCCGTTCCGCTGGCGCTCCCTGGCATTCGCAGGCAGCTACGTCGTGCTCTACGTGCTGCTCGATGGACTGAGCTACGTGCAACCGGTGCTGAAACTCGGAATCACGCCGTGGAATCCGCAGGTCGGCCTCACGCTCGCGTTTCTGCTGATGCGTGGCGCAGGCTGGTTTCCCGCCACGGCCATCGCCGCGCTGATCGCCGAAGTCGCGATCCGCGGCACGGCGCCGGATACTCCCGTTCTCTGGCTCGCATCGCTGTGGATCGCGATCGGCTATGGAACGCTGGCCGCGCTGCTGCGACGCTGGCATCTCGATGAGCCCATCCGCACTTCCGTGGCAGCGACGCGGTTCGTGGTCAGCGCGGGAATCACCACCTTCTTCGTAGCCTGCGTCGGCATCGGCTTGTTCGTCGCAAGTGGAGAGCTGCCGCGGGATGCGGCCAGCGGCAGCCTCGCCCGCTACTGGGTAGGCGACATCAACGGCATCCTGACGCTCACGCCGTTGCTGCTCTATGCCAGGGAGTGGCGTGCGGGAATCCATGCGCTGCAACGGCACCCCTGGCAGATCGCCGCTCAGGCGGGTGCGCTGCTGATCACGCTGTGGGTCGTCATCGACATCGCCTCGACCGATCAGTTGCGGTTCTTCTATCCCCTGTTCGTGCCCGTCATCTGGATCGCCTTGCGCTGGGGCGTGCCGGGCGCGCTGCTCGGCGCGCTGGTGGTACAGATCGACCTCATCATCGGCGTCGAGGCCGCCGGGCCCACACCGCCGCTGGTGGATCTGCAATTCCTCATGCTCACGCTGAGCCTCAGCGCGATACTGCTGGGCGCCGTCGTGACCGAGCGTGCCGCGGTACTCAAACGAGTGGCGGGGCGTGAGGCCGAGCAGCGAGCCCTTCTGGCCACCGCTCCGGATGCCGTGATCGTCGTGGACCCGCAAGGGCTCGTGCAATCGGTGAATCCCGCGGCCTCGCGCCTTTTCGGCGAATGCGCCGGCCGCAGGCTCGAGCAGCTGCTGCCGGCGTCGAGGCTCGAGATGACCGAAGGTCGCTCGACGCTGGAAGGAATCGGCGCGGACGGGCGGCCGTTTCCCGCCGAAACGGCATGGGCACGGCTCGATGCGCCGGCGAGCGAGGGCTTTCTGGTGATCGTGCGCGATGCGACCGAGCGATTGCGCGCGGAATCCCGGCTGCGTGAACGCGATACCGCGCTGGCGCGCGCCATGCGGCTCGCCGTCGCCGGCGAGCTCGCGACGGCGCTGGCGCACGAGCTCAATCAACCCATCACCGCGCTGGTGTCTTATCTTCGAGCCGCGGAGATCCTGGCCTCCCCCGCGGACGAACGGGACAAGCGGCTGAAGGACACTCTGGCGAAGGCCGCACAGGAAGCCATCCGCGCATCGGACGTGCTGCGCTGGCTTCGCGACTTCTACCGCGGCGGCGCCATGAAGCACGAGCCGGTGCACATCCAGGCGGTCTGCGCGACGGTGGCCCAGGCCTTCCAGGAGCGCATGCGGGCGGTGAATGCTCATTTCATCAGCCGCATCGACGATTCCATCCCCACGGTCGATGCCGACAGCACCCAGCTCGAGATCGTGCTGCACAATCTGCTCGCCAATGCGATCGAGGCCGTGGCCCAGGCGCCCAAGCCATGGCGCCGCATCGAGCTGCGCGCCGAGCAGATGGGCGCGGACGTGGTGGTGAGCGTGGAAGATTCCGGCCCCGGCATCTCGGCAGACATCGCGCAGAAGCTGTTCGAGCCGTTCGTGACGAGCAAGCCCGATGGCATGGGCCTGGGCCTCGCGATCAGCCGCTCGCTGCTGCGCGCCCGCGGCGGTGAGCTGATGTGCGAGCTACGCGCCTCGCTGGGAGGCGCGCGCTTCGTCGTACGCCTGCCCATCCGCGCTTCACAGGAGATTGCGATATGAGTGATCCGACGGTGTTCGTCGTCGAAGACGATGCGCCCATCCGGGACGCATTGAGCCTGCTGATCTCGCTGAAAGGCTTGCGTGCCGCAGTGTTCGCCTCCGCGGAGGACTTTCTCGCGGTCTACGATCCACAGTGGCGCGGCTGCCTGCTCACCGATCTGAAGATGCGCGGCATGAGCGGCCTCGAGCTGCAGGCGGCCCTGCAGGAGCGCGGTGTCGCGCTGCCGGTTGTGGTGCTCACGGCGCATGCCGACGTAGCCACGACGCGCACGGCGCTCAAGAACGGCGCAGTGGATTTCCTGGAAAAGCCGGTGGACGACGAAGTGCTCATCGACGTTCTGAAGAACGCCATCCGCATCGACGGCGAGCGCTTTCTCTCGCAACGGCGCCACGTCGAGGCGGCCGAACGCGCCGAACGGCTGACGCCTCGCGAGCGCGACGTGCTCGACCTGCTGGCCGAAGGATTGCAGCACCGCGAGATCGCCGAGCGCCTCGCCATCAGCCCCCGGACCGTGGAAGTCTACAAGGCGCGCATGATGGAGAAGCTCCAGTGCCGCAGCCTCGCCGAGGTGGTGCGGCTGGGCATCCAGCTGCGGGAGCGACTGCCCTCGCCTACTTCCTGACCACGGCAGGATGGAGCGACACCGCGCCGCCACAAATGATCACGATTCCCCCACTGCCCTGCCCCTTTCCTCGCTCAGCCTCCTTCCATCCTTCGAAGCGAGGCGCGCGCGATGCTCATCGATCTGCAGGTCTGGCTCAATCATTTCGAGTACCACGCGACCCGTCTTCAGCCGCTTCCTGCGGGCAGGTCGGAATCACTCACCGCTGAAGAGCGCCGGAGGATCGGCAGCTCGCTCGCCACGTTCCAGCTCGGTGAGCAATCGGAAGGGCGCTCGCTGCTCCGCGCGGCACGCCAATTCGAGAGCCGGCATGGGGTTGCAGGCCTCACACGGCTCATCGAGTTGTTTCTGGCCGAGGAGAAGCATCACGCCGCGATCCTCGGCGAGTTCCTGGGCCAGCACGGCATCCCGAGGAAGCAGCACGACTGGACGGACCATGCATTCCGCTTCCTGCGCAAGGCCGCGGGATTCGAGCTCCATCTGACGGTGCTCATCACGGCAGAGCTGATCGGCAAGGTGTACTACCGCGCGCTCGAGTCCGCGACCCGCTGCCGCCAACTGCAGGCGCTTTGCCGAATAATGGTGGCGGACGAGCTGGCTCACGTCGGGTTCGAGAGCGAACTGCTGCGGACGATCCGGTCGCGCAGGCCCTGGCCGGTACGCACCGGCACGAACCTGGCGCACCGGACTTTCCTTGGCGCCGTCGCCCTGGTCGTCTGGCTGACGCATCGAAGCGTATTACGGGCGGCGGGCTATCGCCTGCTGTCTTTCATCCGCGCGTGCGATGCGCAGTATCGCTTTCACCTCGAGCCTTTGCCGATGCTCGCGCGAACGGCCTAGCGGTTCAGCGGCAGGCTGATGCCGCAGGTGCGCGGCGATCGCACGCCCGGGTGGCCGGTCTCACGAGGGCTCGCGCGCGCGAACTGAAAGGCTCCATGCGACGAGCAGCGCAGCGCCGAGCGAAATGACCGTCGGATAGTCGAACGGGAACACTGCCTGCTCGTTGCCCAGCGCACCTACCCACACCTTGGGGCTGAGCACGATGAGCCCGATCGCGAGAATCAGGCCGACGAGCCCGCCGGCGACGGCACCGCGCGTGGTCAAACGCTTCCAGTACATGGCGAGCAGCAGTATCGGGAATGTCGAGCTCGCCGCGACGACGAGCGGCAGGGTCGCCAGGAATCCCACGTTCTCGTTCCGGAAGAGCAGGCCGGCGCCGACGGCGAGCAGCCCGATGACGATGGCGGCACCGCGGGAAACCATGATCTCCCGCCGCTCGTCGACGCGATCGCGGCAGATCACGTTGCGATAGAGATCGTGCGAGATGGACGAGGCTGCGGCGAGCGTGAGCCCGGAGACCACCGCGAGGATAGTCGCGAACGCCACGGCGGCAACGATGCCGAAGAGTGGCGTACCCCCGAGCTGGCGCGCGAGATGGACCGCCGCCATGTTCGCTCCGCCGGCGAGCTTGCCGTCCGCGCCGAGGTATTGCGGATCGCCGGTGATCAGCGCCACCGCACCGATGCCGAGCACGACGATCACCATCTGGAAAGCGACGATGATCAGGCTGGCCAGCACCAGCGAGCGCCGCGCACTGCGAGGATCCGGCACGGTGAAGAACCGCATGAGCACGTGCGGCATGCCGGCCGGGCCCAGCGCGAAGGCGAGCGCCAGACCGATGCCATCGAACGAGCTCGTCAGCAGCCCGCCCGGCCGCAAAAAGCTCTCGGGATCCGTCCGCGTGAGGGCTGCCGCATCCACCAGGGCAGAAAAGGAATAACCGAAGCGGCCGAGCAGCATGAAGACCATCGCGGCGACGGCCACGAGCAGGATGCTGGCCTTCACGATCTGGATCCAGGTCGTGGCGACCATGCCTCCGAACATCACGTACAGCGTCATCAGGACGCCGACCACGGCAACGGCGACGCCGTAGGGGATATGAAAGAGCACCTGCACCAGCGCGCCAGCGCCGACCATCTGGGAAACCAGGTAGCTGCCGCAGATGGCGAAGGTCGCGAGCGCCGTCATCGCGCGCACGGGACGCGAATCCAGCCTTACGCACAGCACGTCCGCGAAAGTGTACTTGCCGAGCTTGCGCAGCCTTTCGGCGATGAGGCAGGTGGCGACCGGCCAGCCCGCCGCCGCTCCCACGGCATAAATGAGCCCATCGATGCCCATGCCGAAGAACACGGCGATGACGCCGAGGAACGAGGCGGCCGAGAGATAGTCTCCTGCGATGGCGAGCCCGTTCTGCCACGGCGTGACGTTGCCGCCCGCCGCGTAGAACTGCGCGGCCGTACGTGCCCGCCGGCTGGCCCACGCCGTGATCGCCAACGTGACCAGCACGAAGGCGATGAAGATGGAGATGGCGACGGGGCTGACCTGGCTCACTCCGGAGTCGTCCCGGATTGCGCGAACCGGCGCTCCGCCGCCGTGGAGAGCCGCCCATAGAGCCACACACACAGGGCGATGAATGACTGGATGAGGAATGCCGCAACGATGGCGATGCTGCCGTAGCGGCCAAAGGCCGTGATGGATACCCAAGAGGCGCCGCTGGCCATCGAGACGAAGAACGCCAGGGTGAACAGCGTAGCGAGCGCCGGGAGGACCCACGCCAGTAGCCGCCGGGTATTCTTTACGTACATGCGCCCCCCCTTCCGCTTTGCGGCTGAGAATACACGAGGCAGCTGCATTCCCCCTGTGGGGATTACATCCTCCCTGCCAACGCTGTGCCCCTTACAGGTTGAGCTCAATCGCACTGGTTGAGTCGCCCCTAGGTCTGGGACTGAATGGGGATTATTTCCGCGACGGGATCAAAAACCGGCACTTGGGACCGGTGGCGTTGGCGAGGCTCTCATCCAGAGTGGCGAGAGGCGCCTTCAGGGACTCGGCAAGGGCGACGTACCATGCATCGTAGGCCGTCACGTTCCGACGCAACTCCCAGACGCGCTCGGCAAAGGCGTCAAACGCAAACAACTCGAGATCGAGGTCGATGAGATCTTCGAACGCTGCATTGGCCTCCGCCGTCGCGATCTCACCGGCCCGTTCCAGGCGACGCAGGATGTTGGCGGCTTCCACACGAGCCAGCTCTGGGGCATTCAGAGGGCCGTTCTCGAGCACATCTTCCGACCACGCGCCTTGCGGGCCGGTGTCGACAAGGGCCGCGACCAGAACCGACGCGTCGACGACGATGCTCACCGCCGATCCGCGTTGCGGCTGGTGAGAATGCGCCTGGTGGCGACGCGAGTCCCGGAGGCTCGCTTGCGCTTTCGCACCTGTTCGAGCCAGGAGCCGATGGAGGGACGCGAGGCCAGACGCTCGAGCTCACTTCGCAGGTATTCCTGCATGGACTTGCCCTGCAGGGCGGCACGTGCCGCAAGCTCATCGCGGACGGACTCATCTACATTGCGAATCGTGATCTGGATCGGCATGCATGCATAATGCATGCATCAGCGTCGATTTGCAATAATATGGGCTATTCATCCACCCGGACATCGACGATGGCTTCCTGCACGGCGGTGGGTCGGTCGAGATACGCGTAGTGACCGGCGTCTCTGAGCTCGATGAAGCGCTTCGAAGGCGCGCGCAACAGGGCCACGTAAGCCTTCGTCAGGCTGGTAGGGCAAACCCAATCGTCACTGCCGACTATTGCCACATACGGCACCTTGAGTTCGGGCACATCGCGCGCTGCATTGAACTTCACTATCCCGGGAAGGAGCCGGTGCCACTGCCTCCACCACTGCGGCGAGCGGGAAATGCGCGAGCAGAGGTTGCCATCCTGGAACAGGAGATTGCAGGCCTGGCTCATGGTGTGATTTGGCGCCGTCAAAAAAGACCAGCAGCCCCACCAGCAGCGGCGCGAGAGCAATGAGCAGGCTGCGTCGAAGAAATTCAGGTTGCGCCATGGGTCCCGACATACCGCTGCGCCTCACTGAGGCCGATTCGCGCCGTGCAGGATCAGGCAGGAACGTAAGTCAGCCTGATCACGTCCTCGCCGATCCGATCGTGAGCCACGAGGCGCAGCGGCGGCCGGGGTCCGGCGAAATAGGGCTTGCCGTCGCCGAGCACGACGGGGTGCAGGTAGATCCGGTACTCATCGATCAGGCCGAGTGAGGTGAGGCTGTGCGCCAGGGCCGGGCCAGCCACCTCGATCTCCCCGTCGCGCGCGGCCTTCAACTGGCGGATCGCGCCCTCGAGATCATCCTCGATGAGCCTGGCGTTGGGGCCGACCGACTTCAATGAGCGCGAGACGACCCATTTCGGCTGGTTTCGCCACGCCGTCGCGAAAGCGCGCTCCTCCGCATCCCAATCCGGATGCTCGTCGTCCCAGTAACGCATGACCTCATACATCTGGCGACCGTACACGCTCCCCGCCTGCCGCTCGGCCTCTTCGATGAAGTGGCGGAAGAGCGTGGGGCCCGGCGCAAACGCCATGTGATCGACGTAGCCGTCCAGGGACTGGTTCATTCCGAATACGAGCCTGGCCATGCCACTCTCCTCCTCACGCGGCACATCCCTTGAGCGCGTTCAGACAATACTGAAGACCTGGCAAGAGGGCCACAATCGCGTTCGACAAGACGGACGCCTGGAGGTCGGACGCGCCGGCCCCTTTCGCCGCCGACCGGCGGGCCTCAAAACCGCGCGCGTACCCCGAGCACGAAGTAGGTGCCCATGACATCGTAGTGGGGGTTACCCACGGTCGAAATCGGTGGCGCGACGTCGAAGACGTTGTTGATGTTGCCGAACAACGTGAGCCAGTCGCTCACCCGCGCCTGCATGCCCAAATCGACGTAGGTCCGCGAGGCGATGTCGTTGTTCACTAGCGTCGTGAGCAGGTGACTGTATTGCCCGCCATCGACATAACGAACGCGCGCGTCAATGCCGATCGTATTCCCTTGGTAGGCGACGCTCAGCGTGCCGCGCCACTTCGGGAGGCCGGCGATGCTGGAGGCATCGCCCACGTCACCGGCGGTGTCGATCCGCGTGATGCCCGTATCGATGACGAATTGGTCGACATAGGTCGCCAGTGCGCGGATGCTGAGCGACCCCCCGAGGCGCTCGTTGATCCGGGACATCGCCAGGCGATACGACGCCTCGAGATCGACCCCGCGGGTCTCGAATACGGAAATGTTCTGGGCATTGGAGAACACCGTCTCCACGGTCTGCGTCGTGGGATTGCGGATCACCTGGGAGCAGGCTGCAGAGCTGCCCAGCGCACAGGCGAGCGTCAGGTTCGACGCCGACAAGGTGGCGATGGCCCCGCGAATGTCGATCTCGTAGTAATCGGCGGAAACGCTGAATCCGGGAATGAACTCAGGTGAATAGGAGCCGCCGATGGCCAGCGTCCGGCTGATCTCCGGCTGCAGGTCGGGGTTGCCGCCGCTGTAGGAGGTCACCGTCGAGGGATTGGGGTTGTAGCCCGGGATGGAGGCACGACCTGCCGTGTCCTGGTCCACCAGCGGTCCGACGCTGGCGCGCCGCAGGCTGTAGAGGTCGGTCACGCCGGGCGAGCGGATGTCGCGAGAACGGGTTGCCCGCAGCAGGAAGTCGTTGAAGAGGCGGGCGGTGCCGCCGAGCTTCCACGACCAGATGCCGCCGCTGGTGCTGTAGTCCGAGTAGCGGGCAGCGCCATTCAGATCGAACTTGAACCCCTGCACATCGACCAGTGGCGCAGCGATCTCGCCGAACCATTCCTTGACGTTGAAGCGACCCTCGAGGTCGCTGGTGAACAAGGGAATCGCAAACACCCCGGCGGCAGTCAGCGCGCTCCGGCCCGTCGACTGGCTTTCCCAGCGGGCCTCGACACCGGTTGCGGCAGTGACCGGCCCGGCCCACAGCTTGAACAGGTCGTCCTGGACTTTGACGCCGACGGCGTCGAGCTTGGTGGTCGTTCGGGAGCTTTGCGTCCCCGTGACGTAGTCGACGGCTTCGCGCGTCGCGTTGAACCGGCCGAACGGGTTCAGCGGGCGGCAGCCGGGATCGTCGTTCGTGGGGTCGGCGTCGGCATTCACCGCGCAGACGATCTGATCTCCACTCGATACCGCGTTGATCGCACTGGCGAAGTTGGCCGCCAGCCTGGCGTTCGCGACCGACAGGTCGTTGTCGACTTCGCCGTGCGTATAGTAGGCGTTGTAGCTGACGCCGTGGCCGAGCTCGCCGTCGATACCGGCGGCGAGCTCCTTATCCTCGCGCACGCCGTCGAAGCGCATCTCGAAGATGTCGTTGAACACGCGGCCCAGCATGAAACCGGCCTCGCCTGCGGCGGCGAGTTGGTCGCGTATGCTGGCTGAAAGGAACGGGTTGCTCGCCGATATCTGCAGCGGCGGGATCAGGAAATCCGGCACGAACTTGCCGTCGCTCGCCGCGCGCCCGTAAGTGACGTCGACCCAGGCCGTCGCATTGCCGAGGTCATAGCTTGCGCGGCCATAGAGGTTCAGCCGCTCGAACGGCGTCACGGCGACGATGTCGTCGTAGAGTCCGATGCCGTCGGCGCCGCCGATCATCTGAGAGGTGAAGTCACCGGCCCCGATCCTCGTACCTCCGTTGAAGGGGCGCAACGTCCCGTCTTGCGCGAATGTCTGTCCCGCCAGGACGCCGGTCGTGATGAGGCCACCGGCACTCTGGTAGCCGTAGTTCACATCGCGCACCAGTGCCGTCGAAAGATCGGTGGTGCTGAGCGGATCGGTCCGGACGATGCCCGCGCTGCCCAGGTTGCGGCGCGAGTTGCGGTCAGCCACGCCTTTGTCGTCGACATATTCGGCACCGAAGATGATATGGCCCCTGCCGTCGGCGAACCCCTTGCCGAACGCGAGGTCCACGCCGTTGCGTTTCCCGTCGCCGCGGGAAGAGATGCCGCTCAGGGCGCCGAGCGTGAGCCCCTCCAGATCCTTTTTGAGGAGCACGTTGACCACGCCTGCGACCGCGCCCGAGCCCCAGGCAGCGGACGCGCCCCCCGTCACCACTTCGACGCGGTCGACCAACCCGGTCGGAATGAAGTTGAGATTGTTCTCGCCGGCGAAGCGGCGGCCGTCGAGCAGGGTCAACGTGCGGGCGACGCCGAGCCCGCGCAGATCCACCGAGGCGACACCGGTGACGAGGTTGCCGACGGTCGCCTGCGGCGCGACCGTCTGACGGAATTGAGGTTGATCGTTGAGCACCTGCTGAAGGGTCGGCCGGGCGCCCTGGCGGAGCTCGGTCTCTCCGATGACCATGGTCGGGGTCGGCTGGTTGAAACCAGCGCGGCTGATGCGCGATGCAGTGACGATGATTTCCCCGACCTCCGAGGCCTCCGCCTCTCTCTTGCCGGCAGTGCGCGTCTGATCGTCCGTCGCAGCCGTTGCCTGCGCGAGTGCGGTTTGAGCGCCGTCCGATCCCGCGTTGAAAGCTGCTCCCACCTGTGTCACGCGCAGATAAGCCTCGCGCTGCGCATCGGGCGATCGGTTCGCGCCGACGTTGCCGCCGGCATTGGCGAGGTGGACCACGATCGTCCGGCTGTCGAGGTATTCCGCCTTGAGGTCGGTGGCCTGCAGGATCTTTTGCAAGGCTTCCTCCGGCGTGTACAAACCGGAGACCGCCGGCAAGGCTTCCTCCGGCGTGTACAAACCGGAGACCGCCGGCGCCTGCCGTCCGCGGCCGTCCTTGGTTTCAAACGCGATCGTCAGGCCGCTTTGCTGACCGAACGCCGTCAGTGCCGTTTCGATCGGCTGCGCCGGGATGTCGAACGCGATCCGGGGCGCCGGCTTGGCGGGCCCGGCACTCGTGCCAGGTGACGAGCTTGCGATCGGTGCCGGCTTGGCGGGCGGGGTCTGCGCATGGGCCGCATCGAGGCAGGCCGTGAGCACCAGAGGCAGCAGCAACGCCGCTCGAGGAACACGAAAATCGGAAGAATCGTGATTGGCGTCATCGAGATCAGCCATGGGTACCTTCCCCTTCGCCGCAGGCGGCTTGCTCTTGTCGCTCCCCCGACCGGCCCGGCCACACTCGAGGTCGTGGCACGGCCGATCCTTTCTGAGGAATAAGACAACCTCGGCCCGGGGTGCGGGTACGGTGTGCGGGATTTTTAGCAGCGGAAAAACGGCGATCCGCGAATGGCACCAGGCGTACCCGCCGCCGGTGCTCGCGTTGTCTTAAGACATGGAGGCGGCCATTATCGGGCAAGGACGAACTTGCCGGCATTCAAGGCGGCCCCGGCGTGGGCGTGAAATCTGCGCCGGACTGCATGAACCGGCGCTCAAAGTCGAGACCAGAGGAATCAATGGGAGAAAATCCCTTCATGTTTCAGCACTTACGCTGGCTTCAGCGCGCAACGGCGAGACCCTAGCGAGAAGCGGCAATGTCCGTCGCGCCACATCAGCCGGCTGCGTGATCCTCGATGGCCCATCTCTCTCCATCTTCAGACGACTTGAGCCAGGCCTACGAGCGCTACCGGCGCGAGCTCAAAATGTTCTTCGCCCGCCATGCGCCGCAGGCGCATCTCGTCGATGACTTGATGCAGATCATGTTCGTGCAGCTGATCCGCAGCCGCTCGACCGAGGTCGTGCGCGATCCGAAGCAGTACCTGTTTCGGACGGCCTGGAACATCCTGCACAACTCGCGTCGACGGCTGCGCCGGGATCGCAGCCGGACCGTATCCAGCGACTCCACTGGCTTCGATAGCTACGCGCAGCGCTCGAATCTGCTGTGGATCGAGGACGACACCGGGCTCGCAGTGCAGCAGGACGAGTTGAACCGCGTGCTGAAGGAGCTGCCGCCGGCATGGCAGGTGGCCGTGCTGCGGCAATACCGGGACAACCGCTCGTACCAGCAGATCGCCGACGAGCTCGGCATCTCCGTGCACACCGTCAAGAAATACATCATGCAATCGCTGAATCATTTCCGGAGGCATTTCACCGGCATGGAAGTGCGGTCCCTCAAGAGCGGGGAACGCCCATGAGCAGCACACTGGATCGAGGGTTGACGGAAAATGAGATCGGCCTGGAAGCCGCCGAGTGGCTGCTGCGCCTCGACGCGGAGCTGCCGGATGCCGAAGCGGGCTTCGCCGACTCGCAGACGCGCAACGAAGCCTTCTTCACCTGGTTGCACCAGTCGCCGCGGCATCTGCGCATTTTCCTCGAGACGATCGAAACCAGTCGCCGCCTGCCGATGATCGACCCGCGGAGACTCATCGATGTCGAGTCGCTGGTCCAGCGCCGCATGGCGGAGATCATTCCGCTGCCGGGCGCGAGGCTTCCGCCCTTGGAGAAAGCCGAGCCTAAGGACCTAACGGGAAAGCAAACGGTCGCCATGCCATCGGCGCTGAAGCGCGCGGTCGCGCGGTATCCATGGCTCGCGATTGCGGCAGCCCTGCTGCTCGGAGCGGGCTTGGGCGGCTTCTGGTGGTTACAGGCAGGCGCTTACGTGACCTCCGTAGGCGAACAGCGCACCGCCAAGCTGGAGGACGGATCCTTCATCTATCTGAACACCGACTCTCGCATCGAAGTGGCATTCACGAAGAACACCCGCAAGGTGAAGCTCGTGCGCGGCGAAGCGCTGTTCGTCGTGGAGCGGGACTCTTTGCGGCCGTTCTCGGTCATGGCCGGCGACACGACCGTTCGCGCGATCGGCACGCAATTCAATGTCCGGAGGCGGGAGACAGGCGCAGATGTCGCCGTAGTGCAGGGATCGGTGCAGGTCACCATACGCGATGAGCCTCGGAATGCGCCTCAGAAATTGAAGGCGGGAGAAGCCGTCCGGGTGATAGAGGGACAGATCGTGCCGCAACTCGCGGCCGTGGCGGACTCGGTTGCATGGCGTCAGCGTCGCCTGGTCTTTCACGACGAGCGACTCGCGGATGTGGCCTCCGAGTTCAATCGTTACAACCGCACCCGAGTTCGCATCGAGGGCGCCGCGGCCCTCGAGTTGCGCATGTCCGGCGTTTTCGACGTGGACCGGCCGCAGGTATTGCTGATGTACGCGCTGACGAACGAGAAATTGACCGTGCAGCCCGACGGCGACGATTGGCTGATTCGCAGCCGCTGAGCCTTACCCAGGGCGTGCGCAGTCTCGAATATCGCCTCGAACGGCCGTCTCGGCGAACGATGCCACTCGTTTCAGCCGCTATCGCGGCGCGATACGAAGTCCTTGCTGCACGGGCGCGGCGGGAGCCCGTTGAGATTGGCGCGCCCGACTGGAATTTGTTTGAACCGGCTCCTCGATACCCTCCAGGAATGGACCAGCCTTCTTGAGCAGGGTGGCACCCAGGAGCGACTCACCAAGAACGATGCGCGTACATATCAGCGAGAATTCTAGTCCGGGTACAGTGCCTTATGAAGGGCTCGAGGAGGGCGACTTTGGTTACTGGCTCGTGTTGCGAGAGAAGGCCTCTCTAAAGCGCGCACCCGATTGCAACGGTTTGCAGCGCTTTGCAAACCCTTCTGCTTTCCGATATGTGCTACCTTCCACGCGAATGGTAAAGCCATGCGAATGATCAGAACGGCTTTCTCGCTTCTCACTGCGTTTTGCTTCGCACAATGGAGTCTGGCTGAGGATGTATGCAACACATCTTCCTTCAAACTCAGTGCGGCGTCAGGAGCTCCGCCCTATCTGATTCAAGTTGCGATCCCCGTTGGGCCGGCGCCAGAGGCTGGTTATCCCGTAGTCTACGTGCTGGACGCAGCGCACTCGTTCGCGACCGTGACTGACATCGTGCGGCTGCAAGAGCTCTTCTTTGGTCCAGCTCTTGTCGTGGGCATTCGATATGAAGATCCGTTTGAAGTGGACCGTCGCGGGTTCGATTTCACGCCACCACCTGATCAAAGTTGGGCGGACGAGGCGGAGCCAGGAGATGTTGGGGGTGCGGACGCCTTCATCACCTTCATTCTGGACAAGCTCAAACCAGCGATCGCTCAACGCGCGAAGATCAATCCCGAGAAACAAGCTCTATTCGGGCACTCGCTCGGAGGTCTGTTTGCACTGTATGTCTTGCTTACACGCCCGCAGGCGTTTGACACGTACGTGGCTGCGAGCCCCTCGATTCAATACGGAGACAGCCAGATACTCAATAAGCTTGCCGAGATCCGCAAGCGGGGCTTTCCGGGCATGCAACGGCGATTGCTCATTACTGTGGGCGGGCTGGAGGATGCTCCATCTCCTGAAGAGCTACGTTTTGCGAAAGATAGGAATATTCCCATTCCGCCTCCCTCGCCTCCTCCTGCACCTGGACAGGACATTGTTAGCCGACGCTCCGAGTTAGTGGAATCTCTTCAGTCGATTGTGGGATTGGAGGCAAGCTTTGCACCATTTGAAGGCGAAACTCACAACTCTTCGATTCCAGCCTATCTCGGACGCGGCGTGCGTTGGACTCTGTCGGGATGGAATCCGCCTTAAGGCACTCGTGAGTAACGTGTGCGTTGCATTTGATTGCCGGTTGGATCCGTCGTTCCAGGGGGGCTTCTGGTAATTCTCGCCCGCGTGCGTCAGTGCGTCGAAACGCTGTCAGGCTAGGGTCAAGTATTCAGAGGGAGAGACGCCAAGGCCCTGAGCGTAATCGACGCCCAGTGCGCGAAGCATGCCAACAATGTCTTCGTTTTCCGCAAAGAGTGCCATCGTCTGCTTGCCAGTCAAATGCGCAATCTCGTCGAATCCCAGCGCTCTGAAGATCGCTATGTATGAGAATCTCCAAGCCAAGCATGGAAGGAACACTTTGAACCGCCTCCAGGAGATGAAATTTTCGGTCGCGTGGTAGCTCATTCATGACGCCTGCCGTGTGTGGCAAAGCGTTGCAAGTTGATGCAAGCCGTTGCAATCCCGGGCGGTTCTAAATCTAGTCGGGTATGGCGTTGAGAGGCGGATCTGCGACCGATTTTTGGTGGCGACGAATCATCGGGTTAGGTGGTTCAGTTGGTGCAAACCGTTGCAAGGTGTTGCATTTGGAATTGGCGCGCCCGACTGGATTCGAACCAGTGACCCCTGCCTTCGGAGGGCAGTACTCTATCCAGCTGAGCTACGGGCGCGTGAAGCCGGGCATTCTACAGGCTATGCTCCGGCGCAAGCACCTGGTGCCGGCCGACACCCGGCACACACGTAAATAATAAAGATCAGGGAGCCCCGTGAACGAGCCGAACCCTTACGCGCCACCCGCGGCCCCGGTCGCGGACGTGCAGCCGGTCCGCGATGCCATGCCGGAGCCCATCTTCTTCGCGGTATCCATCCCCAAGCTGCTGCTCATGTCGCTGTGCACGCTGGGGCTCTACCCGATCTACTGGTTCTACCGGAACTGGACGCTGATCATGTACCAGGAGCGGCTCGCCATCTCGCCCGCCTGGCGCGCCCTGTTCTCCATCTTCTACTGCTACAGTTGCTTCGCCCGCATCCGCGACTTCAGCCATCCGGCTGCTCCTGCCGCGGGCTCCGTGCCCGCCGGCCCGCTCGCGGCGGGATTCATCGTCGTCAGCCTCCTTTGGCGGCTGCCCGACCCATACTGGGTGGTCGGGCTCGCGAGCCCCCTCTTCCTCATCCCCGCGCAGCGGCGGGCCAACCAGATCAACGGCGCCCTCGAGCCGGGACACGATCCCAATGCCCGCTTCAGCGGCCTGAACTGGGTCGCCCTGGTCGGCGGAGGCCTGCTGCTGTTGCTGGCGATCCTCGGTGCCCTGATGCCCGTGCAGTAGCAGCCCCGTCCGCTTTCCGGGGCGGCGATGGTACACTCCGCGCCCGGTCTCGCCCCCATCTCGGATGCCATCGTGAGCAAGCAGGACACCCATTTCTTCAACGTTTTCAGTCTGGTCATCGGCCTGCTGGTGGTCGTGGCCCTCGGGCTCTTCGCCTTCTCCCGCGTCGTGGCGGGCCATACCCAGGAAAAGCAGATGCTCGACGATGCGCAGTACGTGAAGAGCGTCCACGAGCGCATCAAGCCCTTCGCCCAGGTGGCGGTCGCCGGGCAGGACAACTCGGCGCTCGCCATCAAGGCCAGCACGGCCCAGGCCGGCGGCGCAGCCGCGGCCGCCCTGCCGGCCAACGGCACCGAGGTGGTGAACCAGGCCTGCTCGGCCTGCCACGGCGCGGGCATCGCCGGCGCCCCCAAGCTGGGGGACAAGCCCGCCTGGAGCGCGCGCATCGCCAAGGGCAAGGACACCTTGTACAAGCACGCTCTGGAGGGCTTCCAGGGCACCGCAGGCATGATGCCGCCCAAGGGTGGCCGGGTGGACCTGTCGGATGACCTCATCCGCCAGGCCGTCGATCACATGATCGAGATGAGCCACTGACCCCGGACGACAAAAGCGCCCTGCTCGGACA
>JBGAIL010000077.1:0-21230 GCA_044225565.1 Steroidobacteraceae bacterium
CGGCGCGATCTCCAACTGGGAGGCGGACCGGGAAAAGGGACTGTGGGTCCAGGCGAACAACCGTCAGTGGTACTACGCAACCTTCATGGGGCCCTGCCAGGGCCTCGACTTCGCGTACACCCTCGCCTTCGACACGGGCCCGATCGGCTCGCTCGACCGCTGGAGCTCGGTCATCGTGCCGCGCTGGGGCAAGTGCCTGTTCAGGAGCTTCGAGCCGAGCGACGGGCCGCCGAAGCGGCAAGCGAACGGCTGACGCCTTTCCCTGACCCCTGAGACCTCGGCGGTCCACGGTCTCCCCTCTGCCAGCCGGCCTCCCGGCTGGCATTTTTTGCGCCCGCCGAAGCGCGCGACGGCGAGTGGCCTGCGTCAGGCCTTCAGCGAGAACGGCGTGAAGTCGGTGCCGCGGTCGTAGTAGTCCTCCTGCTCCACGCGCTTCAACGCAGCGACCACTTTGTAAGTGACCGGCGTCACCACGATCTCCCACGAGGACTTCAGCACGTACTGCGCTATGGTGACCTTGAGCAGCTCGTGCCCGGGCCAAAGCCCGGCGAAAGCGATGGTGTAGAACAGCGCCGAATCCACCAGCTCCCCGCACAGCGTGGAGCCGATGGTACGGGTCCACAACCAGCGGCCCTGTGTCCATACCTTCATGCGCGCGAGCACGTAGCTGTTCACGAACGACCCGCACCAGAACGCGAGGATCGACGCCGCCACGATGCGCGGAGTGTTACCGAAGATCTCCTCGACTGCCGCCTGCTTGTCCTTCCAGAAATCCGCGGGCGGCAGATGCACCACCACGGTTGCCATCACTGCAGCGAATATCAGCGCGCCGAAGCCGGCCCACACCACGCGGCGATCGCGCGCATAGCCATACACCTCGGTGAGGACATCTCCGAAAAGGTAGGAGATGGGAAAGAACAGCACCCCGGCCACGAAGGTGACGGAGCCCACCAACGGCAGTTCCACCGTGGACACCTTCGCCGGCCCGATGAGGTTCGCGCACAGCAGCACGCAGACATAGGCGCCGAGGATCAGGTCGTAGTACTTGTAGGACTTCTGCACGACCCCTCCCTCAGAGGGGCGGCATTCTAAGCCTTTTCGGCCCTCCAGGCGCGGGCCAGCCAGCCCGACGTACCTTCGCGCGACAGAAGCGCCTGCCGTCGGCGGATGCGCGCCGCATCCATGAGCATCCGGCCCGCCCAGCGGTACACGTTGTGCTCCTTCACGGTGTTCCGCATCAGCTGCATCCGGTTGCGCCGCTCCACGCGGGGCATCTCGAGCGCTGCCTGCATGGCATTGGCCGTATCGCTGACGTCGAATGGATTCACCAGCAACGCCTCCACCAGCTCGCGTGAGGCGCCGGCGAACGTGCTCAGGATCAGCACGCCGTCCTCGTCGTCGCGCGCGGCCACGAACTCCTTGGCCACCAGGTTCATGCCATCGTGCAGGCTGTTGACCAGGCAGAAATCAGCCGCCCGGTACAGCTCGAACACCCTCGCCGGCTCCTGGTGCTTGCCGATGAGCACGATGGGCTGCCAGTCGTCCGTGCCGAATCGCCGGTTGATGCGCTCCACCTCGCTGCGTGTCTGCTGCTGCAGGGCCTGATACGCCGGCAGCTTGCTGCGAGAAGGCGCGGCGATCTGCAGCAAGCTCACCTTGCGACGCAAGCGTGGGTTGCGCTCCAGCAGCAGCTCCAGGGCCTGGAAGCGCTCGAGGATGCCTTTGGTGAAGTCCCATCGCTCGACGCCCAAGCCTATCTTCACGTGCTCCGCAATCCCGAACTCCTCACGGATGCGGGCGCGACATTCCCTTGCAGGTGGCGTGCCCTTCAACGCAACCGGCGGCCACTCGATGGAGATGGGATACGGCGCGACCTGGCACACGTGCCCCTGCACGGTGATCGTCATGTGCTCGTGATCGATCTGGCATTCGATATATCGTTCCACCGTCGCGAGGAAGTTCTGACAGTGATAGCGGGTGTGGAAGCCGAGGATGTCCGCGCTCAGCATGTGGAGCAGCATCTCCCGCTTCCAGGGGCAGATGCCGAAGGTTTCGGCATTGGGCCACGGAATGTGCCAGAACACGGCGATGGTCGCCTTGGGCTTGCGCGCCCGGATCAGCTTCGGCAGCAAGGCGAGATGGAAGTCCTGGATCAGGATCAGCGGGCGCTCCGTCTTCGCCTCCGCACAGATGCCGGCCGCGAATTTGCGGTTGACGGCCTCGTACGCGAGCCAGTCCGTCTCGCGAAAGGCCGGCCGCACATACGCCAGGTGACACAGCGGCCACAGGCCTTCGTTGGCGAACCCGTAGTAGTAGCCCGCCTCCTCCTGCTCGCTCAGCCAGACCCGTTTGAGGGTGTATGCGGGATCCTCCGGTGGCACGGGCAGGCGATCGTGCCGATCCACCACCTCGCGGTCCGCGTTACCGCTGCCATGCGCCACCCAGGTGCCCGAGCAGGCGCGCATGATCGGCTCCAGCGCCGTCACCATGCCACTCGCAGGAACCTGCATCCGAAGCTGGCCCGTGCCGTCGCGGTCGTGGATGTAGGGCTCGCGGTTGGACGCGACGATCACCTGCGGCGAGCGCAGCTGATCGCGGACCAGGTGCTGAAGCGCCTGCGGCGTCCAGTTCTCGCTGTAGTCGATCTCCATGCGCTGGCGTTCCTCCACCTCGCGCAGCGCTTCGCGCACCTGCGACAGGATCTCGGAGGAATGCCGGGACGTCTCCGCATCGTCCAGGAACCGCCGGCCGCGGATGTCCCGCAGCAGCAGCGCCTGCCAGCGCTTCACGAAGAATCTCGCCGCGCCCGCGGCGAACGGCACGCTGAGCAGCGCCAGGGGAAACGCGAGTCGGTGCAGGGACGGGCGGGGCATGGGCACCTGCCGGGAAGCTTCGATGCCCCGAGCATGTGCAGCCGCGGGTTTGAATGCAGTCATCGCGCGGTGACAACTTCGTTACCCTTCGGCACAGATGCCGCGGGCCCTCCCTTCTCCCGAGGCATGAAATCTGCTGACCGCTCGCGTGTGCCACGAGGCGTGAGGCAAGGAGTCGGCGATGGCGAGGAAATACGGCAAGAAGGCGTCGCAGAAGGTGAAGCGGGCGATGCACGAGCGCAAGGCGGGCACGCTGCGCAGCGGCCGCTCCGGCAAGAAGGTGAAGAGCCGCAAGCAGGCGATCGCGATCGGGCTGTCGGAAGCGCGCAAGGCAGGCGCCAAGGTACCGAAAAAGAAGAAGAAAGGCGGCCGCCGCCGCCGGGGCGGCCGCAGGAAGAAATAGCCGCCTGCAACGCCTCGAGGGCCGCACCGGGAACGCCAGTAGAGTTGCGAGCCCGGGCCGGCTACAGTTGGGGCCCATCTGCTGCGAGCCCCATGTCCAAGCCGCCCGCCACTCCAGCCCCGCCCATCGCCGTCTCTTCGCTCGACACCGAAGCCGTGGTGCGCCTCGCGATGCGCGGGGCACGCATCGGCACCTGGGCCCGCAACATCAGCGACAACGTCGTCGAGTGGAGCCCCGAGCTGGAGGAGATCTTCGGATTGGCTCCCGGCACCTTCGGGCGCACCGAGGAGGCCTTCCATCAGCTGATGCACCCTGACGACCGACCCGCGCTCGCGGAAGCGGTCGAGCGCGCCATCGCAGACCGCACGGACTACGTGATGGAGTTCCGCTTCCTGCATGCGAGCGGAGAGTGGCGCTGGATGGATGGGCGCGGCCGCGCCACCTACGATGCCAGCGGCCAGCCCGCGCAGCTCTATGGCGTTGGCATGGATATCACCGAGCGCAAGCTTGCCGAGCTTACCCACGCGCGCCTGGCAGCCATCGTGGAATCCTCTGCGGACGCGATCATCAGCAAGACGCTCACCGGCCGCATCACCTCGTGGAACGATGCGGCGGCCCGCCTTTTCGGTTACACCGCAGAGGACATGATCGGCGCGCAGATCACCCGCATCATCCCCGACGAGCGCCTGCACGAGGAGGACACCATCCTCTCCAAGCTGCAGCTCGGGCAACGCATCGAGCATTTCGAGACGGTGCGCAAGCGCAAGGACGGCAATCTCATCGACGTGTCGATCTCCATCTCGCCGATCCGGGACGGTCGCGGGATCATCATCGGCGCCTCGAAGATCGCCCGTGACATCTCGGGGCGCAAGCGTACGGAAGAGGCGCTGCGCGAACGGGAAGCCCTGCTGCGCACCATCGCCGCCGAGCGCGAGCAGCTGCTCGCTTCCGAGCGTGTCGCCCGCTCCGAAGCCGAACGGCTGAGCCGCGTGAAGGACGAATTCCTCGCCACCCTGTCGCACGAGCTGCGCACGCCGCTCAACGCCATCCAGGGCTGGGCCACCCTGCTGCGGCACCGCGAGCTGTCTTCCGAGGATCGCGTGCGCGGCCTCGAGACCATCGAGCGCAACGTCCGGGCGCAGGCGCAGATCGTGAACGACCTGCTCGACATGAGCCGCATCGTCTCGGGAAAGATCCACCTGGAGGTGCAGCCCATCGACCTGCGCGACGTGGTGGAAGCGGCCATCGACGTGGTGAGGCCGTCGGCGGACGCCAAGCGGATACGCATCCGCTCCCTGCTGGATTCGAGCCTCGGCACCATCCGCGGCGATCCGAACCGGCTGCAGCAGGTGCTGTGGAATCTGCTCACGAACGCAGTCAAGTTCACGCCGCCCGAAGGGCGCATCCAGGTGTTGCTCGAGCGAGTGGACTCGCACGTGGAGATCACCGTTTCCGACAACGGCATGGGCATCAGGCCCGAATTCCTGCCACACGTCTTCGATCGCTTCCGACAGGCGGACCCGTCCACCACCCGCCGGCACGGCGGCCTCGGCATCGGGCTCTCGATCGTCAAGAACCTGGTGGAGCTGCACGGCGGCTCCGTGCGCGTGGCGAGCGCGGGCGAGAACCAGGGAACCATGTTCGTGGTGTCGCTGCCGGTGGTGGCCGTGCAGGTGGACGAGACCGGGGCGTTCC
Organism: Steroidobacteraceae bacterium; assembly: GCA_044225565.1. Classification (GTDB taxonomy): domain Bacteria; phylum Pseudomonadota; class Gammaproteobacteria; order Steroidobacterales; family Steroidobacteraceae; genus CAVXAE01. Next base: position 4,972 of record JBGAIL010000077.1, read on the forward strand.
AGCAATTCGCCGGGATCACCGAGGGCCCCGCGCTGGATAGCCTCGAGCTGCCGAGGCTCGACGGCATTTCCGTGCTGATCGTGGACGACGAGCCCGATGCGCGACAGCTGGTCGCCAGGATCCTCGAAGAGCAAGGCGCGAAGCCTCTCTGCGCTGCGAGTGCGATGCAGGCCCTGGAAGTGCTGGCTCGCGAGTCCGTGGACATCGTGCTGAGCGACATCGGCATGCCCGACATGAACGGCTACGATCTGATGCGGCAGATCCGCACGTTGAAAGACCCGCGGATACGGCGCATGCCGGCCATCGCCCTCACCGCCTATGCACGGTCGGAAGACCGCCAGCGCTCACTGCTCGCCGGCTACCAGCTGCATATCTCGAAGCCCGTGGAAACGCGCGAGCTCATCGCAGGCCTCGCGAGCCTGCTCAACATCTCTCGCTGATGCAGGCCGCCAAAGCCGCGCCTTTGGCGGCCGGCGGCGAAGCCGATGTCCGCAAAAAGCGCCGCAGGCGAGTTTTTGCCTATCGACGAAGGATCTTCAAGAGCTCCTCGAGCTCGAGCCGCACCTGCTTGACGATCTGCTGGCTCTGGCTCACGTCGCTGCGCGCTTCCTCGCCGCCGAGCTTGTTGCGCGCGCCGCCGATGGTGAAGCCCTGATCGTAGAGCAGGCTCCTGATCTGGCGGATCACGATGACGTCCTGGCGCTGGTAGTAGCGGCGGTTGCCGCGCCGCTTCACGGGCTTCAGCTGCGGGAACTCCTGCTCCCAGTAGCGCAGCACGTGCGGCTTGCAGCCGCAGAGCTCGCTCACCTCCCCGATCGTGAAATAGCGCTTGCCGGGGATCGGCGGCAGCTCGTCGTTATTCTTGGGCTCCAACATAGGCTTCGACTCGCGCTTTCAATTTTTGACCCGGACGGAACGTCACCACGCGCCGCGCGCTGATGGGGATCTCCTCGCCCGTCTTGGGATTGCGCCCGGGCCGCTGGTTCTTGTCGCGCAGGTCGAAATTGCCGAAGCCCGAGAGCTTCACCTGCTCGCCCTGCGACAGCGCCGCGCGCACTTCCTCGAAAAAGAGATCGACCAGCTCACGGGCCTCGCGCTTGTTGAGCCCGAGTTGGTTGAACAGCGCTTCCGCCATTTCCGCTTTCGTGAGGGCCATTGCCTTTATTCTCGTATCTTCGCGTCCAGGCTCGCCCGCAGCTCCGCGAGCACCGCGGCGACCGCCCCTTCGACTTCATCGTCAGTAAGGGTGCGAGAAATATCCTGAAAAATCAAGCCCAAAGCGACACTTTTTCGCCCGGTTTCTACACCGGGGCCGCGGTAGACGTCGAAGGGGATGCACGCTTTCAGCAGAGCGGGCGCGGCCAAGAGTACACGCTCGCGCAGAGCACTTAAAGACACGCCCTCATCGACCACCAGGGCCACGTCCCGGCGCACCTGCGGGAAGCGGGAGAACTCGCGGTAGGCGGGCCGGCGCACGGCCAGCGCCGCCGAATAGTCCAGCTCGAAGAGCACCGGTGGATATGTAAAGCCCAGCTCCCGGACCAGGGCGGGATGCAGCTCCCCGATACAGCCCACGGCGTGGCCTTTGCGCCGCACCAGGGCTGCCCGGCCGGGGTGCAGGCACCCGATCTGCGTGGGCTCGAAGGCGAACTCCTCGTGCGCGCCCGTTCCGGCGAGCAGCGCTTCCACGTCGGCCTTTACGTCGAAGAAATCGACGGGCGCCTTCGCTTCCTTGCCGACACCCCACTGCTCCGGCAACCGTGGGCCGCAGGCGACGCCGGCGAGCGTATCCGTCTCTCCCTGCACCGGGAACCGGACGCCTCTCTCGAACAGCCGCACGCGATCCTGCTGCCGGCTCAGGTTCTCGAGCGCGGCGCGCAGCAGGCCCGGCCACAGCGAGACCCGCATCACCGCCAGATCGCTGGCGATGGGATTGCTCAACGTGAAGCCCTTCTGCCCAGGGAACAGCCGCTCCTGCAGCTTCGGATCGACGAAGGCGAGCGTGATCGCTTCGTAGTAGCCGCGAGCGACCAGCACGTCGAGCGCCGCACGCTCGGAGGGCCGGTCCGCCGGCCATGCGCGCAGGCTCTGCGGAACGATGGCGTCCTGCTCGGGGAAGGACTCGAACCCCACGATGCGGGCCACCTCCTCGATGAGATCGGCCTCGATGGCGATATCGAAACGGTGCGAAGGCGGCACCGCGTCCCAGCCTTGCGCCGTCGGCGTCACCTGCATGCCGAGCGAGCTCAGCGTCATGGCGACGCGCTCGGGCTCGACGTCACCGCCGAGCAGCCGGCGCAGCTGCGAGCGTCGCATGCTCACCTTGGGGCGCGTGGGCAAATGCGCAGTGGACTCGACGATCTGGGTGGGGCCAGGGCTGCCTCCAGCGATCTCCAGGATGAGCGCCGTGGCGCGCTCGATGGCACGTGCCTGATGCGCTGGATCCACGCCGCGCTCGAAGCGCTGCCCGGCATCCGTTTGCAGGCCGAAACGGCGACCTCGGCCGAGGACGGCGGCCGGTGTGAAGAACGCTGCTTCGAAAAAGATGTCCGTCGTTCCTTCGCTCACCGCCGTGCCGGCGCCGCCCATGATGCCGGCGAGGCCGATGCCGCCCTGCGCATCGGTGATCAGCAATACGTCGGGGTCGGCCTCGATGACGCGATCGTCGAGCAGCTGAAGCTTCTCGCCCGGCTGCGCGAGCCGCACGCGGATGCCCTTCTGGATCTTCGCGAGATCGTAGGCGTGCATCGGCTGGCCGAGCTCGAGCAGCACGTAGTTCGTGACGTCGACGACCGGGCTGATGGAGCGGATGCCGGCGAGCTGCAGGCGGTCTTTCAGCCAGGTGGGCGTCGCCGCACGATTGTTCACCCCGCGAATGACGCGCCCCGCGAAGCGCGGACATGCCTCCGGCGCAGCGAGCTCTACGGGCAGCGTATCCCCATGCTTCGCCGCGACGGCCTCGATGGCCGGGCCGCGCAGCGGATTGCCGCTGAGCGCCACGACTTCCCGTGCGATGCCGATGACCGACATCGCGTCGCCGCGATTCGGAGTGACGTTCAGCTCCAGGACGGCGTCGCCCTTCGAGGCCTCCTCCAGCGCCTCGAGCTCGAAGCCCGACATCGTCAGCCGCGAGCCGAGCTCGCGGGGCGCCCAGGGCGAATCCACCCATTCGCCGAGCCATTGCGTGGAAATCCTCATGGCTCGGCTGCCTGGAACTGCCGCAGGAAGCGCAGGTCGCTCTCGAAGAACAGGCGCAGATCGTTCACCCCATAGCGCAACATGGCGATGCGGTCGATGCCCATTCCGAAGGCATAGCCCGTGTAGCGCTCGGCGTCGATGTTCGCTGCGCGCAGCACGTTCGGGTGCACCATGCCGCAGCCCGCGATCTCGAGCCAGCCGGTTTCCTTGCAGATGCGGCAGCCGCGGCCGCCGCAGAACACGCAGGACATGTCCACTTCCGCCGAAGGCTCGGTGAACGGGAAGTATGACGGGCGCAGGCGCATGTCCAGGTCGCGCTCGAAGAAGGCTTTCACGAAGCCGTGCAGCGCGGCCTTCATGTTCGCGAGGCTGATGTTCTCGTCGACCACCAGGCCTTCCACCTGGTGGAACATCGGCGAATGCGTCACGTCCGAATCGCAGCGATAGACGCGGCCGGGAGCGATTACGGCGATGGGCGCGCCATGCTTCAGCAACGAGCGGATCTGCACCGGAGAGGTGTGCGTGCGCAGCAGCCTGCCGTCCGGGAAATAGAACGTATCCTGCATCGCGCGCGCAGGATGGTTGGGCGGGATGTTGAGCGCGCCGAAGTTGTGGAAATCGTCCTCGATCTCCGGGCCCTCCGCGACTTCGAAACCCGCGCGGCGGAAGATGGTCTCGAGACGCAGACGCGCGAGCGTGACGGGATGCAGGCCACCCCGCTCTTCGCCCCGCCCGGGCAGCGTCACATCGATGCGGCCGGCGGCGAGCTTTTCTTCCACCGCCGCGCCTTCGAGCGACACGCGTCGCTCGTCCAGCGCGGACTGCAGCTGATTCTTCGCGTCGTTGATGAGCTGGCCCGCGGCGGGACGTTCCGCCGCAGGCAGCTCACGCAGTGATTTCAGCTGCTCGGTGAGAACGCCCTTCTTGCCGAGCCAGCGCACGCGCACTTCGTCGAGCGCGGCCAGATTGCCACTGGCCGCGACCTCGGCGAGTGCCTCACGCGTGAGAGAGCCCACGTCGCCCACTCGAAGCCCTCCCGGTCAGGCGGCTTTGTCGAGGGCAGCCTGGGCCTGCTTGGCGATGGCGCCAAAAGCCTCCGCGTCGTGAACGGCGATGTCGGCGAGGACCTTGCGATCCACCTCGAGGCCCGCCTTGTTGAGCCCGTTGATGAGCTTGCTGTACGACAGGCCGTACAGGCGTGCCGCCGCGTTGATGCGCGCGATCCAGAGCGCGCGGAACTCGCGCTTCTTCTGGCGCCGGTCGCGATACGCATACTGGCCGGCCTTGATGACCGCCTGCTTGGCTGCGCGATAGACCTTGCGCCGGGCGTTGTAATAGCCCTTCGCCTTCGACAGAACCTTCTTGTGACGGCGCCCGGCCGTCACGCCACGCTTGACTCGTGCCATTGAATTCTCCTCTCGCGCCCGTTACTTCGGCGCCGCAGCTTTCGGCGTGGCTCTCTTGCGAGGGCTCACCTTGTGATTGGGAAGCAGCTGGACGACGCGGCCGACGTCCGTCTCGTGCACGAGGCTCGTGCCGCCGGAACGCAGCTGGCGCATGCGCTTGGGAGCTTTGTCGCCGGTATTGTGGCGGCGCCGGGTGGTGTAGCGCTTGAAGCCTTTCGCCGTCTTGCGAAAACGCTTCGCCGCGCCCCGGTTGGTCTTCAACTTGGGCATCGACTTCTCCTGGTTGTAGCCCCGGTCACAAACCGACGGACTTTCGATCCGTCGATCGTTACGGGCGGACGGCCAGCCTCAACGATTGAGGCGATCCGTCACTTCTTCTTCGGTGCGAACACCATGACCATCTGGCGGCCTTCCATCAGCGGGTTCTGTTCCACCACGCCGTGGAGCGCGAGATCCTGGACCACGCGGTCCAGCAACTTGCGCCCGATGTCCTGATGCACCATCTCCCGGCCGCGGAACCGCAAGGTCACCTTGGCCTTGTCACCCTCGGTCAGGAAGCGGGTCAGGTTACGCAGCTTGATCTGGTAATCCGACTCGCCCGTACCGGGGCGGAACTTCACTTCCTTGACCTGTATCTGCTTTTGCTTGCGCTTCGCCGAGTGGGCTTTCTTGTTCTGCTCGAACAGGAACTTGCCGAAGTCCATGATGCGCACCACCGGCGGCTCCGCCGTGGGCGACACTTCGACGAGGTCCAGCTCGGCGGCGGCGGCCATCTGCAGCGCGTCGTAACGACTCATCACGCCTGCCTGCCCGCCATCGGCCCCGATCACGCGCAGTTGCGGCGCCGTGATCTCCTCATTGCGCTTGACGCGCTTCGATGCAATAGCGATACGCTAATCCTCCCCACTCCGGCGCCCGCGGCTCTCGAGCTCGACGCGGAGGCGTTCGGCGAACGCCTCGACGGTCATCGTGCCCAGGTCCTTGCCACTTCTCGTGCGCACTGACAGCAGATTCGCGGCGACCTCCTTGTCCCCCGCGACCAATAGATACGGCACACGCGCGAGCGTGTGGGCGCGGATCTTAAAGCCCACCTTCTCGTTCCGCAAGTCGGCTTCGACGCGAAACCCCTGTTTTTTAAGGGTTTCCGTCACGCCGCGGACATAGCCGTCCTGCCGGTCGGTGATGGTGAGCACGGCGGCGTGCACCGGCGAGAGCCAGGTGGGCAGCTTGCCCGCGTGGTGCTCCAGCAATATGGCGAAGAAACGCTCCAGGGAGCCGAAAATAGCCCGGTGGAGCATGACCGGCGGGCGCTTGTGGCTGTGCTCGTCCACGTAATGGGCGCCCAGGCGGCCCGGCAGGTTCAGGTCCACCTGCAGGGTGCCGCACTGCCAGTCCCGCCCGATGGCGTCCCGCAGGACGAACTCCAGCTTCGGGCCGTAGAAGGCGCCCTCCCCCGGGTTCAGGGTGTATTCGATGCCGGCCGCCCTGGCGGCTTCCTTGAGGGCATGCTCCGACCGGTCCCATACCGCATCCTCCCCCACCCGCTTCGGCGGCCGGTCGGAGAACTTGATGCGCACGTCCTCGAAGCCGAACTCCCGGTAGATGTCGAGGATGAGGCGGGTGACGGAGACGCACTCCTCGGTGATCTGGTCTTCCGTGATGAAGATGTGCGCGTCGTCCTGGGTGAAGGCGCGCACGCGCATCAGCCCATGGAGCGCGCCGGAGGGCTCGTAGCGGTGCACCTTGCCGAACTCCGCCAGGCGGATCGGCAGGTCGTTGTGGCTGCGGATGCCCTGCTTGAAGATCTGCACGTGCCCGGGGCAGTTCATCGGCTTGATCGCGTAGAGCCGCTCGTCCGGCGTCTGCGTCATGAACATGTTCTCGCCGAACTTCTCGAGGTGGCCGGACTGGCGCCACAGCTCCGCGTCCATGATCTCGGGCGCGCTCACCTCTTCGAAGCCGGCGGCGGCCTGCCGCTCGCGCATGTAGCCGATGAGCTGCTGGAAGATCTGCCAGCCCTTCGGGTGCCAGAACACTGCGCCCGGCGCCTCATCCTGCAGGTGGAACAGGTCGAGCTCGCGGCCGATGCGGCGGTGGTCCCGCTTCTCCGCCTCCTCGATGCGGTGGAGATACTCGTCCAGCTGCTTCCTGTCGCCCCAGGCGGTGCCGTAGATGCGCTGGAGCATCTCGTTGCGCGAGTCGCCGCGCCAGTAGGCGCCGGCCACCTTCATGAGCTTGAACGCTTTGAGCTTGCCGGTGGAGGGCACGTGCGGCCCGCGGCAGAGGTCGATCCAGTTTCCCTGGCCGTAGAGGCTGATCTCCTCCTTGGCGGGAATGCTGGCGATGATCTCGGCCTTGTAGTGCTCGCCGAGGCCCTTGAAGAACTCCACGGCCTCATCGCGCGGCATCACGCGGCGGCTCACCTTCTGGTCCGCCCGGGCGAGCTCCTGCATCTTCGCCTCGATGGCGGCCAGGTCTTCGGGCGTGAAGGGACGCTTGAAGGCGAAATCGTAGTAGAACCCGTCCTCGATGACCGGGCCGATGGTCACCTGCGCCTCGGGGAACAGCTCCTTCACCGCCTGGGCGAGCAGGTGCGCGGTGGAGTGGCGGATGACCTCGAGGCCGTCCGGATCCTTTTCCGTGACGATGGCGAGATTCGCGTCGCTGCCGATGACGAACGAGGTGTCGACCAGCTTGCCGTCCACTCCGGCCCGCGAGCGCCGCCTTGCGCAGGCCGGGCCCGACGCTCGCGGCGACCTCGTCGACCGAAACCGGCTGATCGAACTTGCGCTGGCTCCCGTCCGGCAACGTGACGACTGGCATGAACGCTTCTCTTAGGATACTGCATGTACGGGCTCGCTTCGAGCCCGTAAGTCCCGCGCTTCAGCGCATGAAATGGTTGGCGCGAGTGGGATCGAACCACCGACCACCTCCATGTCAAGGAGGTGCTCTACCACTGAGCTACGCGCCAACGAGGGGGGCGCAGGATATAAGACGGGGCCTGGGGCAGCAAGCTAATCCGTGTTTTTCCAGCCACTTACGCGCGCGAGGGATTCGCCGACCCGGCGCATCGGCCCAGTGGGCACCCGACCCTGCGAAAGGCGGCTGTTCCAGTGGTCGAGGATCTCGTGGATCAGCGCCCGCTGCACGGCATCCAGGCTGCCGCGCTCGTTGTCCCGTTCCGCCAGGCGCACGGCCGCTACCAGCATCTCGTCGCAGACCCTGCGCGCCGACTTGCGGCGCAGCGCCTCATCCAGCAATGCATGCGCCTCTTCGCGACGGCCGGCGAGCAGGCGCTGATAGAGCTGCTCGTGGGGATCGAGCATCGGCTCATCCCCCAGGATCACGTAGAGCCATTGCAACGAGGGCAGGTGCTTGCCCATGACCATGAGGCAAACGGTTAGCGGCACGGCGAGGAACAGGCCCACGGCGCCCCACAGCCAGGTCCAGAAGGTGGCCGCCAGCAGCAGCGCGAGCGGCGATACCCCGGTCCGTTTTCCGTACAGCCACGGCTCGAGGATCATGTTGCTGATGAGCTCGACGACGACGAACAGCGCGATGACCGCCATCGGCCGCGTCCAGTCGTCCGACACGGCGAAGGACAACGCCACGGGCATGGCGGCGGCGATCCATGGGCCGATATACGGAATGAAGCGCAGGACTACCGTCAAACCGCCCCAGAGCATCGCGTTGGGAACGCCCAGGTACCACAGGCCGGCGAGCACGCAGAGGCCCTGCCACGTGTTGATCAGCGTCTGCGTCAGAAGATAGCGACTGACGCGCTCCGCGGCATCGTGCAACGCGAACGTGGTGTTGCGCAGGTTCGAGGCGCCCATCAGCTTGATGATGCGCTCCTGGAGATCCGGCAGCCGCAGCAGCATGAAGATGGTGAAGACGATGACGATGGCCGTGTTGCTCACCGGCTTCACGAACGGCGCGACCATGTTGCCGAGGGCCTGGGTGATGGTGAGCGGCGGATCCACCACCTGCACCACCGGCACGCGCGTGGTCGGCGCGGCGTTGGGTGCAACGCGATTGATCTCACGCGTCAACTGTTCCACCGCGACCGAGGTGTCCGACCAGCCTCCACGGATGAAGCCCGTGATCTGAGTGAGATTGGCACGCAGCTGCTGCCGGTATCTCGGCAGCTGTGTCAGCACGTCGGTGACCTGATCGAAGATGACGTAGAGCAGCGTGCCTGCGAGGGCGACTGCCACTGCCACCGAGACAGTGACAGCCAGTGCGCGGTTGACACGCCATCTCTCCAGACGCTCCACGATCGGAGCGAGCAGAAACGACATCAGCAATGCGAGAGCTATCGGCACGAAGACATCCTCGGCATAGCGGAGGATGGCGACCGTCAGCACCGTGGCGATGAAGATGCGCAGCCTGTTGGGAACTTGGACGGGGCTATTCATTGACGCCCGTGCCGGCAGGAATCGTGCCCGGATGCCCCCGGCCAGGCGCCTCGTCGCACCACCGCACGCTGCCGGAGGCTCCCCGCCCGGGAGCCCTGCCGCTCGCCGCCGGCCTGGCTAGCCGGCCAGTTTCCCCGGCAGGCCGAGCTCGATCTGCTTCAGGCGCTCGATCTCGTCGCGCAGGCGCGCGGCCTCCTCGAACTCGAGATTGCGGGCCCGCTTGAACATCTCGCCCTCGAGCCTCTTGATCTGGCGCACGATGGCCTCGGGCTTGAGGTCCGTCGCGGTTGCCGCACCCTGGCCTGGCCTGGCCGGCTTGCGCTTGCCCTTCCCCCGGGGAGCCGAATCCCCGTCGGCCCCCTGCGCACGCGCGCCTTCCATGACATCCGTAACCCCCTTCTGGATGCCGCGCGGCGTGATGCCGTGCTCCTCGTTGAAGGCCAGCTGCTTCTCACGGCGACGCTGGGTTTCATCCAGCGCGCGCCGCATCGAGCCCGTCACCGTGTCCGCATACAGGATCGCGCGGCCGTTGATGTTGCGGGCCGCACGCCCGATGGTCTGGATGAGCGAATTGTCCGAACGCAGGAAGCCTTCCTTGTCCGCATCCAGGATCGCGACCAGCGAGACTTCGGGCATGTCCAGCCCCTCGCGCAGCAGGTTGATGCCCACCAGCACGTCGAACCGCCCCAGCCGCAGGTCGCGGATGATCTCGGTGCGCTCCACCGTATCGATGTCCGAATGCAGATAGCGGACGCGCACCCCGTGCTCGTGCAGATATTCCGTGAGGTCTTCCGCCATGCGCTTCGTGAGCGTGGTGATGAGCACCCGCTCGCCCCGCTCCACGCAGATGTTGATCTCCGAGAGCACGTCGTCCACCTGGCTGCGCACGGGGCGGATCTCCACCTGCGGGTCCACGAGGCCCGTGGGCCGCACCAGCTGTTCCACCACCTGCGCCGAATGCGTGCGCTCGTAGTCTCCCGGCGTGGCGGAGACGAAGATCATCTGCGGCGCGAGGCGTTCCCACTCTTCGAACCGCAACGGCCGGTTGTCCAGCGCCGACGGCAGGCGGAAACCGTACTCGACCAGTGTTTCCTTGCGCGAGCGGTCGCCCTTGTACATGGCGCCGAGCTGCGGGATGGTCTGGTGGCTCTCGTCGATGACCAGCAGCGCGTTGTTGGGCAGATAGTCGAACAGCGTCGGTGGCGGCTCCCCCGGCTCGCGCCCCGAGAGATAGCGCGAGTAGTTCTCGATTCCGGCGCAATACCCCACTTCCTGCATCATCTCCATATCGAACATGGTGCGCTGCTCGAGGCGCTGTGCCTCGAGCAGGCGGCCGCCTTCGCGCAACTCGCGCAGGCGCGTGCGCAGGTCTTCGCGAATGCGGTCCACGGATTCGAGCACACGCTCGCGTGGCGTGACGTAGTGCGTGCCGGGATACACCGTGAAGCGCGGAATCTTGCGCGACACCGCTCCCGTGAGCGGGTCGAACAGCGACAGCGAATCGATGGTGTCGTCGAAGAGCTCCACGCGGATCGCCTCGCGTTCCGATTCCGCAGGGAAGATGTCCACCACGTCGCCGCGCACGCGATAAGTGCCCTGGGAGAGATCCATGTCGTTGCGGGTGTACTGCATGTCCGCGAGCCGGCGCAGGAGCTTCCGCTGGTCGATGCGGTCCCCGCGGGAGAGGTGCAGCACCATCGAGAGATAGGCCTTGGGGTCGCCGAGGCCGTAGATGGCGGACACCGTCGCGACGATGATGGCGTCCGGCCGCTCGAGCAGCGCCTTGGTGGCGGACAGGCGCATCTGCTCGATGTGCTCGTTGATCGAGGCGTCCTTCTCGATGTAGGTGTCGCTCGAGGGCACGTAGGCCTCGGGCTGGTAATAGTCGTAGTAGGAGACGAAGTACTCGACGGCATTGTCGGGGAAGAACTCGCGGAACTCGCCGTAGAGCTGCGCGGCCAGCGTCTTGTTGTGCGCGAGCACCAGCGTGGGCCGCTGCACGCGCTCGACGACCGCCGCTATGGAGAATGTCTTGCCCGAGCCCGTGACGCCGAGCAGCGTCTGGTGCGCGAGACCCGACCGCAGGCCCTCGACCAGATTCTCGATGGCCTGCGGCTGATCGCCGGCCGGCTGGTAGTCCGCCCGCAAGGTGAATGTCGACACGTTGGTCCCTCGAGTTTCCATCCCTTAATATAGCCGCTCCCACCGCTCATCAAGACCACCAGGGAGCCCCGTGACCTACTCCGTTTCACGACGCGTGCAGCGCGTCAAGCCGTCGCCGACGCTGGCCGTCACTGCGCGTGCCGCGAGACTCAAAGCCGAAGGCAAGGACATCATCAGCCTCGGCGCCGGCGAACCCGATTTCGACACGCCGGCGCACATTGCGCAGGCAGGCGTCGACGCCATCCGCAGCGGCTTCACGCGCTACACCAACGTCGACGGCATCAACGACCTGAAGGACGCGATCATCGGCAAGTTCCGCCGCGACAACGCGCTCGAGTACGAGCGTTCGCAGATCCTCGTCTCCTCGGGCGCCAAGCAGACCATTTACAACCTCTGCATGGCCGTGCTCGACCCGGGTGACGAAGCGATCATCCCCGCGCCGTACTGGGTGTCGTATCCGGACATGGTGATGCTCGCGGACGCCTCGCCGGTCATGCCGTTCGCAGGCGCCAGCCAGGGATACAAGATGACGCCGCGCCAGCTCGCTGCCGCCATCACTCCGAAGACACGCCTGCTGCTGCTCAACAGCCCGTGCAATCCCACCGGCGCCGCCTATACGAGCGCGGAGCTGCGGGCGCTCGGCGAAGTGCTGCTCCAGCACCCGCGCATCCTCATCGGCACCGATGACATGTACGAGCACATCTATTGGGCGCCTGAGCCGTTCTGCAGCCTGGTCACCGCAGTGCCGGAGCTGTACGGACGCACCGTCACCATCAACGGCTGCTCGAAGGCCTACGCGATGACGGGCTGGCGCATCGGCTACTGCGGCGGGCCGAAGGAGATCATCACGGCCATGTCCACCGTGCAGGGCCAGTCCACCTCCAACGCGTCCAGCATTTCGCAAAAGGCGGCGGTGCTCGCCCTCTCGGGGGACCAGGCCTGCGTCGCCGAGATGAACCGGGCGTTCAAGTCCCGGCACGATTTCATCGTCGCAGGGCTCAATTCCCTTCCCGGGGTGAGCTGCCTGCCGGGCGCCGGCACTTTCTATGCATTTGCGGACGTCTCGGCGGCCCTCGCCCCGCTCGAATGCCGGGACGACAACGAACTCGCCGAGAAGCTGCTCGTGGAGGCCGGCGTCGCGGTGGTGCCCGGCTCGGGCTTTGGTGCGCCAGGTCACATTCGCCTCTCGTTCGCCTGCAGCATGAGCACCCTGGAGCAGGCGCTCGAGCGGATGCGCCGGGTGTTCAAAACCTGATTATGTGACGTCTTGCCACGGCACCAGGGGTATCCGGCGCGTGTAATGCGCCTCCCAGGGAGTTCGCTGATGGCCAAGGATCATAGTGCAGGCCGGCTGGCCCAGACACCGGCATCGCAGCCCGCCCCACCCCTGCCGGAACGGCAGGGCTGCGAGCAGGAACAGCAGGCGCGGCTGCAGCTCGAAGTGCTGCTCGAAGCCGAGATGGCCGTGCGCCAGGGCCTGCAGCGCGAGCTCGAATTGCGAAACTGCGCCATGGATGCGGCGGCCAGCCATTTCACCATCCTCGACATGCAGCGGCCGGGCTGGCCCATCGTCTACGTCAACCGCGCGATGCTCAAGGATTACGGCTACACCCAGGACGAGGTGATGGGTCAGAGCGCCGCGCGCTTCATCGCGACCGAGCTCTGCCCGGTGCAGCTCGAGCAGCTGAACCAGGCGATGCGCCAGGGGGTGGAGGCACGCACCGAGTTGCGCGGCCGGCGCAAGGACGGCTCCATCTTCTGGGTCGGCGTCTTCATCGGGCCGGTGAAGGACTCACAGAACGTCGTTACGCACTACCTGCTCGTCGGCGCGGACATCACCAGACGCCTCGAAGAGGAGCAACAGAAGCGCAAGCTGCAAGACCGCCTCTACAGCGAGATGCAGGAGCGCGAGCGCATGGGCCTCGAGCTGCATCTCGCCCGCAAGCTCGAATCCGTCGGGCGGCTCGCCGCCGGCATCGCTCACGAGATCAACACACCCATTCAATACGTCGGCGACAGCGTGCATTTCCTGCGCTCTGCCGTCGGGGACCTCGAAAATCTGCTCGGCGCCTACCGCGGCGCGTTCCATTCGCTGGCCGATGGCATGCCGGTGCCGGAAGCGCTCGAACAGCTGCGGCAGGTCGAAGCCAGCAGCGACCTCGCGTTCCTGAGCGTGGAAGTTCCGCGCGCATTCGAGCGCACGCTGGAAGGCACAGGTCGCGTCGCTGGCATCGTGCGCGCCATGAAGGAATTCGCGCACCCCGATGCCAGCGAGCAGAACCTTGCGGACCTCAACCACGCCATCGAGACCACGCTCATCGTGGCCACCCCTGCTGGTCGCGACCAACGAACTACAAGTACATCGCCACGGTCGAGACCCGCTTCGATCGCTGCCCGGAGGTGATGTGCCAGATCAGCGAGATCAACCAGGTGCTGCTGAACCTCGTCGTCAACGCGGCGCACGCCATCGCCGACTCCGGCAAGGATGCGGCCACGGGTCGCATCGAGATCATCGACCACCGCGACGCCGGAACACGTCGTCGTGAGCATCGGTGACAACGGCTGCGGCATCCCCCAGGAGAACCTGGAGAAGATATTCGATCCCTTCTTCACCACGAAGGAGGTGGGCAAGGGCACGGGCCAGGGACTCGCCATCGCGCGCTCCATCGTCGTCGAGAAGCACGGCGGGCAGATCGAGGTGCTGAGCGAGGTGGGCAAGGGCACCCGGTTCGTCCTGCGGCTGCCGATCGCCGGTCGGCCGAGGGTGCAGCGCATGAGCCGCATCCTCTTCGTCGACGACGAGCAGCCGGTGCTCGACGCCCTGCGCACGCGCCTGCACCGCATGAGCGGCAAGTGGCAGATGAAGTTCGTGGACAGCGGCGAGCGAGCGCTCGACGAGCTCGACCGGGACCCCTACGACGTCATCGTCACCGACATGCGCATGCCCGGCATGGATGGCGCGCAGCTGCTGCAGACCGCGAGCACGCGCTGGCCCGAGACGATCCGCATCGTGCTCTCCGGTTATGCCGAGCTGCAGCAGACCACCCGGCTCGTGCCGGTCGCGCATCAGTATCTCAGCAAGCCGTGCGAATCCCCGGTGCTGGAGAACGTGATCGATCGCTGCGTGCAACTGCACGAGCTGCTGCGCCGGCCTCAGCTCCGCGCCAGCGTCGGCCGCATCCGCAAGCTGCCTGCGATGCCCCGCACTTACGCCAAGCTGCAGGAGGCCCTGGCCGCCGAGGACGTGAACGTCCATGAGATCGCCAGGATCATCTCGGCGGACACCACCATCGCGGCCCGCATGCTGCAGATCGTGAACTCGGCCTTCTTCCGGCTCGCGCGGCGCATCACCAACGTCGAGCAGGCCGTCACCTATCTGGGCTATTCCGCGGTGCGTAATCTCGTCATGTGCGCCGAAGTGTTCTCGCTTGGCAGGAAGCGGGCACGCGCCGCAGCGTGGACCTCGAGCAGATGCAAACGCACGCGCTGCGCGTCGCGACCGCGACGATCTCGCTCCAACAAGACGCCGCTGGCGGACGACGCCATGCTCGCAGGGCTGGTCCACGACATCGGCTACTGGATGCTCATCAGGAATCGCCCGACGATCTCGAGGAATCGCTCGATGTCGCTCCGCGCCAAGGCATTCCCATGCACGCGGCGGAGAAGCAGGTCATCGGCGCCTCGCACGCCGAGATCGGAGCCTATCTGCTCGGCCTGTGGGGCATGCCCTACACCGTCATCGAGGCGGTCGCGCACCACCCACGCCACGGCGGGTCGCTGAACGCACTTCGACGTGCTGGCTGCGATGGCCACCGCGCATTTCCTGACGGAACCGCCCGAATCGACGGCCTTCGGCGGCGGCCTCGCGGAAGATGAGCCGGTCGACGCCGCCTATCTCGAGTCGATGAAAGCCCCGTTCAGCTGGACGGAGGCCGTGCGCAGGGTGTCGGAAAGCCTGGAGCAAGGAGACGAAGACCCATGACCCCCAACCTCCCGCGCGTGCTGTGCGTCGACGACGAGGCACGCGTACTGGAAGGCCTCGTGCTGAACCTGCGCCGCAATTTCGACGTGCACACCGCCCTCGGCGGCGAGAAGGGGCTGCAGAAGCTCAAGGAGATCCGCGGCGCGGCCGTGGTCGTCTCGGACATGCGCATGCCCGGCATGGACGGCGCGCAGTTCCTACAGCAGGTGCTTCGAACTGGCCGGAAACCACGCGCATTCTGCTGACCGGCGAGCCGGGGCGCGATGCCGCCATCGCCGCGGTGAACCAGGCGCAGATCTTCCGTTTCCTCACCAAGCCCTGCCCGCCGGATCAGCTGAAGACGGCCGTCGATGCCGGCGTCATGCAGTTCAGGCTGCTGAACGCCGAGCGCGCCATCCTGCAGGAGACGGTGCTCGGCTGCATCCAGGCGCTGGTGGACGTGCTCGCCATCACCAATCCCGTGGCCTTCGGCCGCGCCAATCGCGTCAAGCGCCTGGCGATGGAGTTCGCGAAGACGATCGACTACGAGGCTTACTGGCAGCTCGAGGCAGCCGCGATGCTCTCGCAGATCGGCTACGTCTCATTGCCCGTCGAGCTCTGCGAGAAGCTCTATTACGGGCACACGCTCACGCCCGAAGAGAGTACGTTGGCCGAGGGCGTGCCGCAGATCGCCATCAAGCTGCTGGAGCACATCCCGCGTCTCGAGCCCGTCATCCAGATCCTGAGCGCCATGCACTGGCGCGACGAGCAAGTCGTGCGACTGGGCGACGGCACCATCGGCATCGCCACGCGCATCCTCAGCATGGTGCTCGAGTACGACGCGCTCATCGTGCGCGGCGCCACCATTCCTTCGGCCGTGCAGACCATGCGCAGCCGCGTCTCGCGCTATGGGGCGGAGTTGCTGGAGAAATTCGCGACGCACGTGGGCTCGGGCTCCGGCAAGGCGGAATCGAAGTTGCTGCCGCTGAAGGAGGTGGTGGCGGGAATGGTGATGCTGCAGGAAATGCGCACCGAAGAAGGCACCTTGCTCGCGCCTCGAGGGCTCGAGATCGGCCCCGCGTTCCTCGAGCGCATGCGCAGCTTCGGGCCGGG
>JBGAIL010000078.1:0-21373 GCA_044225565.1 Steroidobacteraceae bacterium
TCGAACACGGGCAGCTCGAGCCGGGACGCGCTTTCGCCCGACCGGTACACCTTCTGCACCGCCTTGCGGTAGTCCCCCGGCAGGGCCGCGTAGATGTTCGTGAACACCTGGGGATTGCGGTCGAACTCCGGGAACCACGAGCCGTGGACGTGCACCATGATCCGGTGGCCTTTGCGGAAGGTGTGCATGCGGTCCGGCATCGTGAGCAGCAGCGGCGTGACGGCGCCGGGCACCATGGGTTCGGGATGCGAGTAGCTGTTGCGGTACTTTCCGCGCATCACCTGCATCGCCACCGGCATCTGGTAGCCGCGCATCCCGGCGTCCTCCGCCGAGTCGGGGAACACGTCGATGAGGCGCACGAACCAGTCGCCGTCCGAGCCGGAGGTGGATACGAACAGGCGCACGAGCGTGGCGCCGGCGATGGTGACGTCGGACTCGAGCACGTCGGTTGCATAGACGAGCACGTCGGGCCGGGTCGACACCAGCCGCTGGTCCTCCACCAGGGGGTTCACGTCGCTGTTCGTGAGGACGGATTGCGTGTGCGGGACGGGTTTGGCGGGGTCGCTGACGAACTCGTCGCTCGCGTCAGCGCGCTCACCGTTTGCGTTGCCGGCATCAACGCCCTTCCGGTTCACGCCGGCCTCTCCCCGCGCAAACGTGAGCCTGCCCCCTTCGCGTAAATAGAGCGCTGGTCGAACCGATGCCAAGCGTTGCCGCCCGTCTCGAACACCAGCGCCTCCGCAGGCTGCCAGTCGCCGCGGCCCTTCAGATGCTTCTCGAAGAACGGGAACACCACCTCGCGCTTGAAATCCTCCGCCGTGGTGCGACCGAAGCGATGCGGTCCGAACTGCGAGCCGTCGTCCCACAGCCAGCCGCCATGCCGCCACGGGCCGGCCACGATGGTGCTGAGGTTGCGCGGGTTGCGCTCCTCGATCGCACGGTAGGTCGCGAACGTGCCGTAGGGATCCGCGTGGTCATACCAGCCCGCCACACTGAGCACCGGGATGCGGACGTTCGTCATGTATTGCGCCACCGAGCGTCGCTGCCAGTACTCGTCGTGGTCGGGATGCTCGATCAGGTCCTCCCAGATGCGCGACAGCCGGCCTCCGAAGTGACGCCGGTTGATCCCGTTCGTCGGGCCCGCCTGCAGGAAGAAGTCGTAGCCCCGCGGCGGACCGGGCACGTCGCCCTCCGGCCAGCGGCCATCCAGCGCAGCGCGATCGGGGCCCGTGGCGATGCTCATCGGCTGCGCCCAGCCCAGCGAGCCGGCCAGATAGAACGCGCCATTGAAATGATTGTCGTCGCCAATGAAAGCGTCCGCGGTGGTGGCCTGCGGCGAGACGGCCTTGAGCGCGGGATGTGGATCGACCAGGCCCATCACGGACTGCCAACCGTCGTAGGAGATTCCCCAGAGTCCCACGCGCCCGTTGTTTCCGGGCACGTGACGGAGGAGCCACGAGATGGTGTCGTAGGTATCCGTGCTCTCGTCGACGGCGCGTGGATCCTTCCGGTTCTGGCGGATGGGCTTCAGGTAGACGAACTCGCCTTCGGAGCGGTACGCGCCACGAACGTCCTGAAACACGAGCGTGTAGCCTTCATGCAGAAAGGCTTCGCTGGGCGCGAGCCCGCGCGTCTCGATGAACGCACCGCCGGGCGGTTGCGCGGAATAAGGCGTGCGACTGAGCAGGATGGGCTGCGGCCCGGCCGGCGCCTTCGATCGATAGACGACGGTGAAGAGCCGCACCCCATCGCGCATCGGCACGAGATGCTCGGTCCTCGTGTACAGCGCCTCGGCGCGAAGTTCGGCCGCAGCGGGCGCTTCAGCGCTGGGCGCCTCGGCGTAGAGCGCCGCTGCGCAGGGAGCAACCCATGCCGCCGCGGCCAGCCACAGCATCCACGCCGCAATTCGGCCTGCGCCACGAGTGCGGCCGGTGCGGCTCGTACGCGTTGCGCGGCTACTGCTTGCGCGCTTCATACGCCTCATCGATGAGGAACGAGTGCAGCGCATGAGCGCTCTCCTCGTCCAGCAGGTCCGCGAAGCTCGCCATGCCGCGAGGCGCCAGGGCGCCACCCCGCACGATCTGATCGAAGATCGCATGCTTCTCCGGCGTCATCCGCAACAGGTTGGGATAGCCGCCAGGCTCGTCGTCTCGAGTGTGGCACGCGGAGCAGATGCGGTCGAAGAGCGCCCGCCCCCGCGCCAGCACTGCCGCATCGGTGCTCATGCGCGGCGGCAATGCCGGTAGGCCGGCATTCCAGTCGATCTCGTGCGGCACGGGAACTGTGCCGCCATCCAGCCGGAACGCGACGATGCGGCCATCGTTGCCATGCTTGCGTGCGGCCGACCCCTCAGGATATTCGGACAGCAGTGCGCCACCGTAACCCGCCAGCACCGCGATGTACTGCGTGCCATCGATGGAATAAGACATGGGCGCAGCCATGATGCTGGTGCCGACCTGCACGGCCGCAAGCTGCCGCCCGCTCGCGGCGTCATAGGCCTTCAGGTATCCATCCACCGTGCCCTGGAACACCAGCCCGCCCGCAGTGGCGAGCAACCCGCCGTTGTACGGAAATGGATACTCCACCCGCCATACCTCGCGCTGCGCGACCGGGTCCCACGCCTTCAACGCTCCTTTCCACGGCATCTCCCGTGCGCCGGGCGCGCCCTCCGCCTTGCGTTCGGCCCGCCGGTCGCGGCCGACGTTGTTCATGAGGCGCGGCACGTATTCGAAGTCGCGCTCGGTCGCGAAATACTCCGCGGAATCGATGGTCGGCACGTAAACCAGCTTCGTCTTCGGGCTGAACGCCATCGGCTGCCAGTTGTGGCCGCCGAACGTTCCCGGCGTCACCCATCTGGCGCTGCCGCCGTAGTCCGCCTGCGGCCGGGTCACTGGCCGGCCGGTCGCGGGATCCACACGGCTCGCCCAGTTCACCTCGACATAGTTGCTGGCGGAGATCAGCTCGCCCGTGGCGCGGTCGAGCACGTAGAAGAATCCGTTCTTCGGCGCCTGCATCAACACCTTGCGGACGCGCCCGCCGATCTCGAGATCGGCGAGCAGGATGTGCTGGACGGCGGTGTAGTCCCAGGTGTCACCCGGCGTGGTCTGGTAGTGCCACGCGAGACGGCCGGTGGCCGGACGGATCGCGAGTATGGAAGCGAGGTAGAGATTGTCTCCGCCCGAGGGGCTGCGCACCGAGATCGGATACGGGCTCGCATTGCCGGTGCCGACATAGAGCAGATCGAGGTCGGGATCGTAGGCCATCGCATCCCACGCCGTGCCGCCACCGCCGGCTTCCCAACGGCTCGCAGGGTCCCAGGTGCGCGCCGCAGCCGTGAGCTCCGGATGCTCGACGGGCTTCGACGGATCGCCCGGCACCGTGAAGAAGCGCCAGGCGAGATCGCCGGTCTGCGCATCGTAAGCGGTGACGTATCCCCGGACGCCCACCTCGCCCCCACCGTTGCCGATGACCACCTTGCCATCCGCGATGCGCGGTGCGCCCGTGATCGTGTAGGAGCGCGAACGATCGATGAACGTATCCCGCTCCCAGGCCGGCACTCCGGTCGAAGCGTCGAGCGCAACGAGACGGCCGTCGAGCGTGCCCACGTAGACTCTTCCCTGCCAAACCGCGACGCCACGATTGACCACGTCGCAACAGGCGTTGCGCGCCCACTCGCCGGGGACTTTCGGATCGTAGGTCCACAGCTCACGCCCGTCGCGCGCATCGAGCGCGTACACCCTGCTCCAGGAGCCGCTGACGAACATCACGCCATCGACCACCACTGGTGTGGCTTCGAGGCCGCGCTTCGTACGCATGTCGTACTGCCAAGCGAACCCCAGCCGCCCGACGTTCGTGACGTCGAGCTTTGCCAGTGGGGAATAGTGATCCTCCCCGAACGTGCGGCCGGTGGTGAACCAGTTGCCGGGCTCGCCATCCGCAGCGCTCACTCGCGCAACGTCGACCAGGCCGATGGCTGGAGAGGCAACCGTGGCGGGCGATGGCGAGGATCCTCCATGGCACCCGGCGACCAGCGCGCACGGGAAGACCAGGGAGATCCCCACTCTCATCTCGAGTCTCCTCAGAACCGGTACGATACGCCGAGCGTAACCGACCGCACGTCGCTGTAGGCGATGCCGAACATCGGTGCATCGTACGCGGAGGTGACGACCTTCTCGTCGAACAGATTGACGACGTTCAGCTCGAGGGCCAGCCGTTTCCCGAAGTCGTACGAGGCCCGCAGGTCGAAGCGGTCGTAAGCCGGCAGGCGGAACGTGCCATAGTTGTCGATTTCCCGTTCGCCGCGGGCGACGTAGCCGCCGCCGAGCGTCAGCGCCTTGAGCGGGCCGTTCAGGAATTCGTAGGTGGCGAACAGCGAGAACGAGTTGCGGGGCGCCGCGCCCGGCGTGTTGCCCACTTCCAGCTCGTCCGCGGATTCCTTCACCCTGACGTCGAGATACGCGTAGCTCGCGTAGACGTTGAAACCGGGTACCGGCTCGCCCTGGATCTCGAGATCGATGCCGCGGTGCCGCTGGCGGCCGACGTTCACGAAGACCGGAGGGCCATCCGGGTTCGGATCGTCCGGATCGATGAAGAGCTTGGCGACGTTGCTGCGCTCGATGGTGAACGCCGAGAGCGAATAGAACAGCTGGTTCGCGAACAGCTCGCCCTTGATGCCGGCCTCGTACTGCCTGCCCTGCTCGGGGCGCACGGGATTGCGCTGCGCATCCAGGAGCGTGGCGTTGAAGATGATGCCTTCGCTGTAGCTCAGGAACAGGTTGTGCCGCCCGGCGAGGTTGTACACGAGCCCGACCCGCGGCACCCACGCGTCGTCGCGGCCACCGTCCTGGGTGAGCCCGTCGAAGTATTCGTAGAGGCCGGACTTGATGCCCGAGTAGCGAAGGCCGAGGAGCATCGAGAGACGCGATGCGGGCTTCAGATAGGCCAGCAGCGAAGCGCCGTAGTAGCGCGAGAACTCGCGGATGAAATTCCCCGTGTGCAGATCCGGCAGCGTCGCGGGATACGGACCTCCCTGTGCGACGAAATCGTAGGTGCCGAGGTAGTCGCTGTTGCCGTAGAACTGGTCGAGCGTGTTGCGCCGCCAGTCCGCCGACACCAGCACGCGCTGGTCGCGCCCGAGCAGGCTGAACCGCTTCTCGAGCGACAGGTCGAAGCTCGTGTTCCGTTGCGTCTTGTTCTCGATGATGTGATACAGGTCCGCGATGCCGTCGCCTTCGACATCGTCGCAATCGCACAGATACGAGGAGTTGTTGAACATCCTCACGTCCGAGAGCCCGGCGGAGAAGGTGCCGGTGAGCGTCTCGCCGAACTCCTGGCGCACGCGTGCGAAGGCGAAGGCATTGCTGCTGTCGATGTCGTTCGTGCTGGCTGCGTAGTTGCGGTGGCGAGGCACATCGGGAAGCGCCCATTCGCCTTGCGCATCGCGGATCAGCGCGAAGCCGTCGGAGGTCGGGCCATCCAGTTCGGAGTAGTAGCCCTGGAGCAGCACGTCCGTCGCGCCGTGGCGGTAGCGCAGGCTGGGGGCGAGCACCCAATGGTTTTCCTCGGTCGCGTCGACGAAGGTGTCGCTGCGCTGCAGAACGCCCACGGCACGCGCGGAAAGCGCGCCGCTCTCCGTCAGCGAGCCTTGCACGTCGGCCTCGATGCGTCGCAGATCGAAGCTGCCCGTCTGCGCGCCGAGTGATGCCGCGAACGCGGGCGTCGGCGCCTTCAACACGCGATTCACCGTTGCGCCATAGTCGGATTCACCGTAGAGAGACGATGCGGGGCCGCGCACGATCTCCACACGATCCATCGTGTAGTAGTCGACGTCGATCTCGCTGTACACCGAGAGGCCGTTGATGCGGAACGAGCGGTATCGATCCACCGGGAAGCCGCGCGCGGTGAGATAGGTTTCGGTGCCGTCCCCGACGCCGCTGGCCTCGACGCCGGCGGTGTAGGCCACGACGCTCCTGGTGTCGTTCAGGTTGGCGACGCTCAGGAATTCCGAGCCCAGCAGCGTGAGCGCCTGCGGCGTGTCGATGACATCCAGCTCGAGCTTGGAAGCCGCGCTCGAGGATTCCGGCCTGAAATGGCGTTTGGAGGTGACCACGACCTCCTCGAGGCCGTCACCGGCCTGTGCCTGCGGTGCCGTCTCCTCGTTCATCAGCGCCACGGAACGCTCACCGACATACCGGTGGGTGAGCCCGGTGCCCGACAGCAGCCGCACGAGCGCCTCGTCGATGGAAAGCTCGCCCTTCACCGGGTTCAGCCGCCGCCCGGCGACGTTCGCAGCGCCCACCATGACCTGCAGCCCGGACTGCTCGCCGAGCTGGTGGATCGCGGTGGCGGCATCCGCTCCGTCGATGTCGAAGGAATGGATCTCGAGCGCGAATGCCGGAGTCATGCCGGCCGCGGCCAGGAGCAGGGTCAGGAGCATTCCCGTCATCGTGGGGGTGTGGATGAACGACGAGGCGTTTCCCCCCAACGGCTCAGCGGGCCCGCATGGCTCCGGCCGGTCGCAGGTGGATGGTGTCGCCGTCCTGGTGCGCCCGCGCACCGAGCGCCATGGCGGTGGTCTGCGCGAATCCTTCGACGTCGGTGGCCCTGAAGATGCCGACGACCGGCTGTGCCGCGAGCGCTTCGTCGTCCACGACGATGCGTTTGCGGTTGTGGCGATTCACCTCAGCGACGGCCTCACGTAGCGATTCTCCGTCGAACGCCACCATGCCAGCCTGCCACGCCAGCAGGCGCGCGGCCTGTTTCGGCGCGATGGCATCGACATCCGGCGGCCGCTCCGCCACGACCACCGCGCGGTGATTGGCAGACACGCGGCGTGTGGCGTTCGCAGCCTCGGCCGGAACGACCTGCCGCTCACCATTCGCGCGGGCCACTTCCACCAGTCCTTCGGTCACCGTCACGTCCACCTTCCCTTCGTCGAGCTTCACGGCAAACGTGGTGCCGAGCGCGCGCACCGCCACGTCATTCGCACGCACCGAGAACGGGCGCGCGGGATCGCGAGCCACTTCGAACAAGGCCTCGCCTCTGCGCAGGCGCAGCTCGCGACGGTGCTCTTGCAGGCGGACGGTGACCTCGCTGTGTGTATTGAGGACGAGCGTGGAACCGTCCTCGAGCGCTATCCGGCGAACCTCGCCGACTGCCGTGGCATAGACGGATTCGCCGGGCCGCAGAACCGTGCACAGGATTGCCGCACCGACGATGGCAAGCGCCGCGAGGCCGGCAACCAGCCAGCCGTGTCGGAAATGCTCACGCGCCTCCATGGCCGGGGGCTCGTTCCCGGCTGACGCAGGTTCCGCACGACCCGCGACCGCCGACCACCGCTCGAGATCCATCCAGCGGCTGCGCGCACGCACGTACGCACCCTGATGGCGCTCGTCCAGCGCGAGCCAGGATTGCAGCTCACGCCGCTCGTCTTCGCGGAGCGGGCCGGCATCCTCACGCACCACCCAGTGCGCGGCCAGTTCGTCAATCTTCGTCGCGGACTGCATCGTCCCGTCTCACGGCCGTTGATGGCCTTACGCCAGGGTCGCGGCGCACCACCTCATTGCCCATGGCCTCGTTGAGCGCGGCGAGTGCGCGAGTGAGGTGGTTCTCGACCGTCTTCTCCGCGATGCCCAGCCTCTGAGCGATCTCGCGCTGCGAGAGGTCCTGGAAGCAGCGCATCTCGAACACCCGCCGGCACTGCGGCGGCAGCACGGCGACCTTCTGACGCAGGCGCTCGAGCTCCTGCCGGGCGCTCGCCCGGCGCTCGGGTCCCGGCTCCTCACTGATGATGCGCAGCGCCTCGATTTCCCCCAATCGCTCGATGGGGACGATGCGATGGCGCCGGGCGCGCTCGGCCAGCAGGTTGCGCACGGTGGCGTAGAAATAGGCCCTGCCGTGACGCACCGATTCGGGCTCGGCTGCCCAGATGCGCGCGTAGGCCTCCTGGATCACGTCGTCGACATCCGATGCAGAGAGGGAGCGCAGATGCGCCTTCAGCCAGCCGCGAACCTCCCCCTCGAAAGGCAGGATCTGCGTGGCGATCCACCGGTAACGCGCCGCTTCGGACGTGCGCACGCAGGCACCCGTCAGCGCGACGCCGGCTTCGCCGCGAGATCGCTTCCCTGCTGGTAATCCGGGTACGCCGGCCGGCGGTACGTGGGCAGCGGATGCTCCTTCAGCTGCTGCATCACCACCTCGATCGCCTTCTCCAGCTGCGCGTCGCGCCCGGCGCGATAAGCCTGCGGATCGAGATCCACGTCGATGTCCGGCGCCACGCCATGATTCTCCACCTCCCATTCACCGTCGAGGCCATAGATGGCCGCGCGCGGCGCCGTGACGTAGCCGCCGTCGATGAGCTGCGGATAGCCGCCGATGCCGACGAGGCCGCCCCAGGTGCGCTTGCCGATGAGGGGGCCGAGCTTCGCCTTGCGGAAATACCAGGGCAGCGCGTCACCGCCCGAGCCGGACATCTGGTTGATGATCATCACCTTCGGCCCATAGATGGCCTGCGACGGGCTGGACCAGTCCGCGCCCTCGCGCCCCGCGACGCGGCTCAGGATGGGCCGGCGCAGGTAGTCGATGATGTAGTCCGCGAGCTGCCCGCCTTCGTTGTAGCGCTCGTCGATGATCGCCGCCTCCTTGCCGACCTGCGAGAAGAAATAGCGGTTGAAGCTCGTGTAGCCGGCGCCCGCCGTGTTCGGCACGTACACGTACGCGACGCGGCCGTTGGTGGCTTCGTCCACCTTGCGCCGGTTGTCCTCGATCCAGGCGAAGTGGCGCAGGTTCTCTTCCGAATCCACCGGCACCACCGTCACCTGGCGCGAGCCCGTCCCGTCCGGCCGCGGGCCCACCTTCAACAGCACCTGCCGGTCGGCCGTGCCTTCGAAGAAGGCGTAGATATCGTCGGTGGCGTGCAGCTCGCGCCCGTTCACGGCGAGGATGTAGTCCCCCGCCTTCACGTTCACGCCGGGCTGCGTGAGCGGCGCCCGCAGCTGCGGGTTCCAGTTGCCGCCGCTGTACACCCTGGCGATGCGGAACCTGCCGTTCTCGAGCGTGTAGTCGGCGCCGAGCAGCCCGCCGCGCACCGTCTTGATCTCGGGATGCTCGCCACCGCCCACGAACATGTGGCCCACCGTGAGCTCGCCGAGGCATTCCGCCAGCAGGTAGTTGAGCTCCTCGCGCGAGCCGAGGCCCGCGAGATAGGGTGCGTACTTCCTCTTCGCCTTCTCGAGATCGAGCCCGTGATGGCCGGGGTCGTAGAAGAAGTCGCGCTGCAGCCGCCAGGCCTCCTCGTACATCTGCTTCCACATCGGGCGCGGCTCGACGAGCACCTGCCAGTCCGCGACCTTGAGCGGGCCGAGGCCGGGCTTCGGCGAGTCGCCGGGCTTCGCGGCTTCGTCCGTGCCGGTCATCTGCCATTCCTCGCCCTTGCGGTACATCAGCTTCTCGCCGTTGGCGGAGACCGCGAAGTCGTTCACCTCGTCCAGGAACCTGTCGACCTTGCGCTTGGCGAGATCGAACCTGTGCAGGGTCTGCTGCAGGTTCTCCGAGTCTTCCTCGGTGATCACCATGGGACCTTCGGGGATGAACAGCACGCCGCTCTTCCCGGCCTGCAGGCCGAGGTAGTTCTTCGGCGGAATGGGCAGCGCGAGGATGCGGTGGCCGATGTTCTCGATGTCCACGCGCACGGTGACGGGCTTGTCCTTCGTGCCCTTGTCGTTGCCCTTCTCGTCACCGGCCTTGCCGTTGCCGGCCTCGGCCTGGCCGCCGTCGCCGGCTTCCGCCGGATCGGCCGCCATCGCGATGCGCAGGGTCGGTGCCGTCTGCGAGGCGGTCGCCAGCGCGCCGAAGCCGACGCGCGGATTCTTCCTGTCCCGGTCGCTGGATTTCTTCTCGGCGGCCGCCTTCTCCTCGTCACTCTCGGGCTGGATCGGCGAAGGCTCGTCCTTGCTCAGCACCACCACGTACACACTGCGCGACACGCGGTGCTCGTTGCTCGACATGTCGAGCCCCTGCGCTGTGAGCGCGACGTCCGTCGACGCGGTGAAATAGAGATACTTGCCGTTGCGATCGAACACGGGATACAGCGCATCGCTCATGCCGTCCGTGACCTGAAACGCCTTGCCCTGCGCGAGCGAGTACAGGAATACGGCGTGCTGGCCGCTGCGCAGGTTCTTCGCGTAGGCGATCCACTGGTTGTCGGGCGACCACGACGGCGTGAAGTCCGGCGTGCCGAAGCCGGCATAATAGTTTTCGTCCACCCGCTTCGGTTTGCCGGTCTGCACGTCCACGTACCAGAGGCCGATGCGCTTGTCGGCATACGCGATCTTCCTGCTGTCGGGCGACCAGAGCGGGTCGTAGTAGAACGTGGGCGGGGTGCCGAGCGGAATGCGACGCGCTTCGCCCATGCCGTTCTGGTCGCGGATATGCAGCTCGTAGTCACCGGACGCGTCGGAGAAGTACGCGATGGATCTTCCATCCGGCGACCAGGCCGGGTTGCGGTCCGCCACGGCGGGGCTGCGCGTGAGATTGCGGATGTCGCCCTTGTCCGTGGGGACGGTGAAGATCTCGCCCCACGCCTCGAACACGCCGCGCACGCCCGTGGGCGACACGTTGAAGTGCTGGACGTCGCCCGACCCCACCTTCGAGAAGTGCGGCCTTACGGCGGCGAGATCCGCGTTGACGCGAATGGGCACGTTCTTCGCCTGGCGCGTGGCGGGGTCATACAGTTTGATGGCGCCGAACTGCTCGATGACGATGCCTCCGGGGCCGGCGCTGGCCGTCTTGAAATCGAAGCCATCGCTGTGCAGCGCTTCGCTGACCTCGCGGGTCTTCACGTCATACGCGAAGAGGCTCACGGGGCCGCTGCGGTCGGAGAGGAAATAGACGACATCACCGACCCACATGGGGTAG
This sequence comes from Steroidobacteraceae bacterium, assembly GCA_044225565.1. Taxonomy (GTDB): domain Bacteria; phylum Pseudomonadota; class Gammaproteobacteria; order Steroidobacterales; family Steroidobacteraceae; genus CAVXAE01. The sequence goes on from JBGAIL010000078.1 coordinate 10,915, forward strand.
TGGTCGTTGGAGTTCTCGCGAGGCACGCTGACGACGCCCGAGTCGTCGAGATTCGCGATCCACACCGGTGTGGTCTGGCCACCGCGGTAGCGCTTCCACGCGTCCTGCCACTGCACGTACGGGACATACGCAAGGTGCTTGCCGTCCGATGAGAAGGAGGCTTCGGCGACGATGGGCAACGGCAGCTGCGTGGGAAAACCGCCAGTCACGGGAACCGTGTAGAGCTGGTGCTGCACGTGCCGGAAGCTGTTCCCGTCGGAGATGAAGGCGACGCGGGTGCCGTCGGGCGTCCAGCCGACCACGCGATCCTGCGCGGGATGAAAGGTCAATCTGCGGGGCACGCCGCCCGTGGCGGGAACGACGTACACATCGCGGTTGCCGTCGTATTCGCCGGTGAACGCGACCCACGCCCCGTCCGGCGAGAAGTGCGGAACCGTCTCGGTGCCGACGCCGGAAGTGAGCTGGCGTGCATCGCCGCCTTCGCGGCTCACGCTCCAGAGATCGCCGGCGTAGTTGAAGACGATCCGGGTCTGGCTGAGCGTGGGGTGGCGCAGGAGCAGCGGCGGATTCGCATCGGCAGCAGCGGCACCGGCAGCGACGCTGATGTCGGCGAGCGGGGCGATGAGGGCCAGCAGGGCAATCAACGGTGACAGCGTACGCATCGTCTTCCGTCGCGGCGGCTCGCAGGATCTGCGAAGTTGCGGATTCTCCGCCGGGCGGAACGAGCGTTCAAGAGCGCGGCGTTGCGTGCCGCAGCGCGGGACGAATCGCCCTGGCCTGCCGCTCAGTCCTCCACGATGCGGCTGTGGCGCCCCGTGTCCCGCATGCACACCGCCACGACGAAGCCCACCGCCAGTGCAGCCGCCACCAGCCAGAAGAATCCAGCTTCGTAGCCGCGCTGCTTGAAGGACAGCGCCGCGGTCTCCGCATTGCCGCCGAATATCGCGTGCGCGATGGCATAAGGCAGCGCCACCCCGAGCGCCCGCACGTGTGCCGGGAAAAGCTCCGCCTTGACGATGGCGCTGAGCGAGGTGTACCCGCTGAGCGCGATGAGCGGCAGCAGGCAGAGGAAATACGCGCTGACCGCGCTGGTCGTCGTCGACAGCGCCGTGAGCACCGGTACCGCGAGCAGCGCGCCGAGGCCGAAGGACGCCACCAGCGTGACCTTTCGTCCCACCTTGTCCGACACCCATCCCATCAGTGGCTGCATCACCATGAACGAGACGAGCACGAGCGTCATGAGCTGCGCGGCGACCGCCTTGTCGAACCCCGCCGTGTTCACGAGCAGCTTCTGCATGTACACCGTGTACGTGTAGAAGGCGATGCCGCCGCCCGCCGTGAGCACCACGATGATGGCCGTCTCCCTCGGGTAGCCCAGGAACAGCAGGAAGCGCCCGCGCGCGCCCTGCGATTCCGCCGCGTTCATGAACGACGCCGTCTCGTCGATGCCGCGGCGGATCCAGAACACCACGACGGCGAGCGCCGCGCCCACCACGAAAGGAATGCGCCAGCCCCAGTCATACAGCTGCTCTTCGGTGAGCACGAACTGCAGCAACACCTGCACCAGCATCGCGGCGAGCTGGCCGCCGATCAGCGTCACGTAGAGGAAGCCCGACCAGAAGCCCCGATTGCCCCGGCTCGCCATCTCGCTGACGTAGGTGGCGGAAGCACCATACTCACCGCCCACCGAGAGGCCCTGCAGCAGACGGGCGACCACCAGCAGGAAGGGCGACAGCAGGCCGAGGCCGGTGGGGATGAGCGCGATCATCAGCGAGCCGGCGCACATCATGCCGACGGAGAGCGTGAGCGCCGCCCGCCGCCCGGCCCGATCGGCGTAGAGACCCATCAGCAGCGCGCCGATCGGACGCGCGAGAAAGCCACCCGCGAAGATGAAAGCGGCGTTGAGCAGCTGCGCGGTCTGGCTACCCTGGGGAAAGAATGCCCTGGAGAAATAGATGGCGAAGGACGCGTACGCGAACCAGTCGAACCATTCGACGAAGTTGCCGGCCGAGCCGCCCAGGATGTTCTTCAGTCGATGCCATGGAGCCATTCGTCGCACCGGCGCAGGGATGAGAGGCGGGATGATACGACGAAGGCGCGGCCTCAGGGTGGCGGGAGCGAGCGAGCGCCCCTGCCACGCACGCCGGGCCGCCAGCCCGAAATTACTCAACCATTGAGTAAATTTACTCAATGACTGAGTAAAATTGACGCGAGCCGCCCTCCTCCGGCAGACTCCCTGCCATGGCCTTCAAGCGCGCCCTCGTAGCCGAGCTGGCAACTTCCTGCCGCCGCAATCCGCCTCTCATCCAGGTCATCGCCGGACCGCGCCAGGTAGGCAAGACCACGGCGGCCGAGCAGCTGGTGCGGTCCCTGGGCTGGCCGAACGTCGCTGCGGCCGCGGACCTCGCCCTACCCCCGGGACCGGAGTGGATCGAAACGCAATGGCAGCTCGCCCGCACCCTGAAACCCGCGGTGAAGCCGTCTTGCTGATACTGGATGAGATCCAGAAAGTGCAAGGCTGGAGCGAAGTCGTCAAACGACTCTGGGACGAAGAGAAGCGGCTGAAGGCAAAGTGCTGCCCGTGCTGCTCGGCTCCTCCGCACTCCTCGTGCAGAAAGGCCTCACCGAATCGCCGAGCGGGCGTTTCTTCCTGCACCGCTGCCCGCATTGGACGTGGCCGGAATGCCGAAAGGCGTTCCGCTGGAGCCTGCGGCAGTGGATCTACTTCGGTGGTTATCCGGGTGCGGCGGCGCTGGCGAAGGACGAATCCGCATGGAAACGGTACGTGGCGGATTCGCTGATCGAAACCGTGCTGTCGCGCGACGTGCTGCAACTGCAGCCCGTCACGAAGCCGGCATTGCTGCGCCATCTGTTCGCACTGGCGGCCGCCTATCCCGCCCAGATCCTCTCTTACAACAAGATGCTGGGACAGCTGCAGGACGCCGGCAACACGACCACGCTCGCGAACTATCTGCGGCTGCTGGAAACGGCCTATCTCGTTTCGGGCCTGGAAATATTCTCCAGGGGAAAAGTACGGCAGCGCGGGAGCAGCCCAAAGCTCTCGCTCTGGAACAACGCTTTGGTCAACGCACTGTCGCTGCTCTCGCGCAAGCAGGCCGAGAGCGACGGCGGCTGGTGGGGAAGGCTTGTGGAAAATGCCGTGGGAGCGCACCTGCTCAATGGCCTGCAGGGCCCGGACTGGAGCGTGACGTACTGGCGGGAAGGCGAGGCGGAGATGGATTTCGTCGTGGCACACGGCGCGAAGGTGTGGGGCCTCGAGGTGAAGAGCGGCCGCCCGGGAAAATTGAGCGGCGTAGTCGCCTTCCGGAAGAGATATCCGAAGGCCACGGTCTGGATCGTGGGAAGCGGAGGAATCCCTCTGGAGGACTTCTTCGGGCGGGAGGCGAGGGAATGGTTTCGGTGATCACGGGGCAACCACCCGCCGCGCCTCGAGCCCATACGCCCGGTTGGCATTGAGCTCCACGGCGACGGCGCGGCCGCTGCGGTCGCGCTCGAACGTGACCGAATCCAGAGTGAAGCTCAGCGAATCGAACTGATCGGCGCTCACCTGGATGAAGCGGATCGGCTCGGCGAACCGCAGGTTGCGCGCGACGAGCTGACCGCCCTCCACGGAGAAGGTGTACGTGATGTCGAGCTCCGCGCTGTAGAAGTCTCCGGTCAGCCTCGCCAGCTGCCCTGCACCGCTCGTCACCCGCTCGACCCGCTTCAGTGTGCGGGCAGGCAAACCCGAGAGGGGCTCGAATTGCAGGCCCGAGATCCGCCCATCGGGAGCGCGGACCGGCCGATAGGCCCCGCGCGCGAACTCGCGGAACCGGAACCGCCCGTCGGCGGAGAAGACCAGCTCGCTGACCCTGGGATATCCCCCTTCACGCGCGAGGAGCCTGCCGTCGCGGCGCTCGAGCACCAGGGCGGACTGGTGCGGCTGCACGTAGACACCTGCGAGCGCGTCGAGCGTCGCGGCATCGGGTGCGGCAGCGCCGGAACTCACGGTCCCCTGCGAGACCCCCTCGGGGGCGACGGGCGGCAAGTAGAGGCTCGCGATGGCATTCACCTTCCCGACCAGGTCGACGTCGCAGTTCGCCAGCAGCGCGATGGCGAAATCGTGCTCGGGGTAATAGACGAAGTAGCTGAGGAACGCAGCGTCCGAGCCACTGTGACTCACGGCCTTGCGGCCGTCCTGCGGCAGATCGCTGAGGCCGAAGCCGTAGCGCACCGGGGTGCCGTCCGTCAGGGCGCCGCTGCGCGAGATCTCCGCGATGAGCGCCGCGTCGCCGACGACTGGCCTGCCGAAGTTCCCCGCCCAGTGGGCCAGGTCTTCGATCGTGGTGAAGAGGCTGGTCGCCCCCACCGTGTCATAGTTGAGGAGCGACCGCATCCACGGCCCGCCCGCTTCCCGCTCGTAGGAATTCGCCCGGCCGGGCACGAGCTCGCGCACGTCGTCGTAGAAGAAGGTGCGGCGCATGCCGAGCGGCGCGAACATGCGCTCGGCGGTGAATTGCCGCAGCGTCCTGCCCGAAACGGCCCGCACCAGCTCGGCGAGCAGCGTGTAGCCGGTGTTGCTGTAGAGGAAATCGGTGCCCGGCTCGAAATTGAGCGAGCGCTGCCGCTTCACGAGCTCGACCACCTGCTGCTGTCGGAGCACGTCGCGCAATTCGCGGCCGCCCATCTCGAACAGCGACCACTGGTCGCGCAGCCCGCTGGTGTGGTGCACGAGCTCCCGCGCGGTGATGCGATGCCCGAGGTCGGGGAACCACGGCAGATACCGCCGCACGTCCGCATCGAGATCGATGCGCCCTTCGCGCGCCAGCAGGGCAATGGCGAAAGCGGCGAACTGTTTCGAGACGCTCGCGATGTGGAACTGCGTTCGCGGCGTGATGGGCGCGCCGGACTCGAGATCGGCAAGGCCGTAGCCTTTCGCGAAGACGATCCTGCCACCCCGATAGACCCCCACCGCGACACCCGGACTGCCCGGTTGCGCGTAGGCCGCGAACAGGGCATCCACGGATGATGCCGGGACCGCCGCGTCGTCCGCGCGGGAAACGACGGCGGCGAGCATCATGGCTGCGAAGGCAAGCGGGCGAACGGGCATGCGGGCAAGCCTCGCAAGCGAGCGCGGGAGCGCAGGCGGCGCTGCTCCCAGGCTCAGGGCGACCCGGCCTTCTTCAGCGACGTCCAGTGCGGCAGCGCGTAGATCCACAGCCCATCGAAGATGGAGACGGCCAGCGCCGTGCCGTTCAGCTCATCGCCACGCGGCGTCAGATGGAGATAGACCGTGTGCGGATAGCGCTTGGTGTCCGCCGTCTCGATCTGCGCCAGCGTGGTTCCAGTGAGCTCGCCGTTCGAGAACCTCACGTTGTTGAGCAGAGCATCCTGCCGCACCGTGCTGCGGTTGCCGAGCCAGGGCTCTCCGCCGATGCGCACGTGGATGTCGCCGTCGCTGCGCACGTCGAGCTTGATGTCCTGCTCACCCTCGAAGGTGTGCACCTTTCCCTTCCACACACCGACCAGCTGCGCGGAAGGCGTGAACTGCGGTTGGGGCTTGTGCGGGGCCGGCGGCTCTTCCCGCCATTTCGGCAGCACGCTCTTGAGCAGATCCCGGTGGAGCGCGGCCCCACCGCCATCCGCGTTCCCCAGGATCACGACGCCCAGGTTCTCGGAAGGCACGAGCAGGAAGTTGGTGTTGACGCCCGAGCTCGAGCCGGAATGCCCGTAGGTGACGTATCCGCCTTCGCGGGCGCGGATCCAGCCGATGGCGTAGCCGTCCTCGTCGCGCCCCACCGGACGCGCCGGGCTGCCCGATTCGTCGATCGCCTCCTGCATCATGCGATCCATCGAGGCGTCGCTCAGGATACGGCGCTGGTCGGGCAGCCTGCTCTTGAGGAAGTAGAGCCCGAAGCGCGCCAGATCGTGCGCGCTCGAATAGATGGAAGCCGAAGCCGGCTCCGCGGACAGGTATGCTGGGATGGGCTTGCGGTCGTAGTCGTAGCGGATGGCCTGATGCTTCTCGAGGCCCGGCGCGAGGTTCATCGAGGAATGCGTCATCCCGAGCGGCAGGAAGACGGCCTCGCGCATGTAGTCCTCGTAACGCTTCCCGGACACCCTGGCGACGAGATGGCCGAGGATGCCGTATCCGAGGTTCGAGTAGACGTGCCGCTCGCCCGCCGGTGCGACCAGGATGCCGTAGCGCGCGATCGTCACGCTCATGTCGGGCAGCTTCGGCGCGTCCGCGCCGTAGAACCATTGATCGCTGCCGGGCAGGCCCGAGGTGTGGTTGGCGAGGGTGCGCACCGTGACGGCCGCGGGGTCGCCGATCCACGATCGCATCCTGTCCGGGCCGAGATAGTCGTTCGCCGGCTTGTCGAGATCGACCTTCCCCGCCTGCACCAGCGTCATGAGCGCGGTGGCCGTCATCGTCTTCGACAGCGAGGCGAGGTTGAACATCGTGTGCTCGGTGGCCGGCACGCGGTTCTCCTTGTCCGCCCAGCCGAAGCCCTCCTCCCAGAGGATGCGGCCATCCTTCCAGACGGCGACGGCGATGGCGGGGACGTTGGCCTCCTGCATGCGTTGCTGGATGGCTTTGCGCGCCCCGTCGAAGGAATCGGCCCGGACGAGTGGTGTCTGGAGCAGCGCGACGGCCGCGGATGCCACGAGCACGCGGACTACCGCACTCACGGCAACACCCGAGCGTGAAGGATGTCTACGTTCAGCTCTTGCGTACGGCGTCTGTCGACCATGGGCACAAATCTCCCCATATGCTCACTCGAGGAATCGGTATCTCTACGATGCAGGAGAACGGCATTTCCGCATCCGGCGGACTCATCCGCCTTCCTTCCCCAGCTCGACCCAATGGGTGAGCGCGCTGCGGGCACGCGGGCCTTCATCGAGGGCGGTCGCCCCTCCAGTGAGGGCTGTGCCGCGCAACTGCAGCGAGAGCAGCAGACGGTATCGATCGCGCTCGACGTCGGGTGTGCCGATGCGCGCGGTGAGCTCTGCCTTGAACAGGCCGTCATTGAAAGTCATCCCTTCGACTGCGACCCACGATTGATCGCCGAGGCGTGCGCGCACCGCTCCTCCCGCAACGAACTCCAGCGACATGGGCAGATCGCGAGCATAGGTGGAAAGCGTGCCCCGCCATTTCCCCAACAGCTCCGCAGATGGGCTGAACGCCGGCGTCGGCGCCGCGGGCTCATCCGCAGCTTCCTTCCAGCCGGTCAACAGCTCGGCCAGGATGGCGTTCGTGACTGTGTCGAGGGGTGCCGGTCTCGCATTGGCGAGAGCCACTATGCCCAGCCCCTGTTGCGGGAAGAGCAGCAGGTTGGAGGATGCGCCATCCATCCCGCCCGAGTGGTGCACCATCCGATGGCCGCGAAAGGTGGAGACTTCGAACCCGATGCCGTAGCCGAAACCGCGATCGCCGTTCTGCGCCGTCTGGCGATGCATCTCTTCGAGGTGCGAATCATCGAGGATGGGCACCTGGCCGCGCCGGTGCGCCCCGAGATGGAAGAGGCCGAACAGCGCCAGATCGTGCACGCTCGAGTAGACGTCCGAAGCGCCGGGATGATTGGACCGGTATCGGGGCAGTGGCCGGCCGTCCTTCCCGTACAAAATGGCGGTCTCCCCTGGAGGCGCGTGCTCGATGCCGACTGAGGTATTCGTCATGCCCAGAGGCAGGAACACCTGCGCACGCATGAACTTCCAGAAGGGCTCCCCGGCGACCCGCTCGACTACGCTCCCCAATATTCCATAGTTGAGGTTCGAATAGCTGAACCGCTCCCCCGGGATCGAGACCAGGTTGCCGTAGCGCTGCAAGGTCTCCTCGAAGGGCGGCACGGCGAACGGCTGATCGGCGTAGAAGAATTGCCAGTGCAACGGCAGCCCCGAAGTATGATCGGCGATGCGCCGCACGGTGGCTTGCCGTACATCGCCGATCCGCGCCCGCAGCAGCGCACCTCCCAGGTAGTCATTCACCGGCCGGTCGAGATCGATGCGGCCCGCCTGCACCAGCGTCATGAGCCCCGTCGCCGTGAGCGGCTGGACACCGAGGCGATCGCATACCTCGTATGGGCCGTGGCGGTGATCTGCTTCTCGCGATCCGCCCAGCCGCACCCGCCCTCGAAGAGGATCCTGCCATCCTGGAAGATGGCCACGGCGATCGAAGGCACCCGGGCATCGCGCGCCGCGGAGCACAATCGTTCGCGGACATCCTCGAAACCGCCCGCGGCCGAAGCCACTGCACCGTAGGCGAGCGCGACGAGAATGCCCGCCGCCATGCATGCGCGACGCGCGACCATCGGGTGCACCGCTCAGAATTTCGCGCGCAGCGTGAACGTGACGTTGCGGCTCGCCGTACCAGTTGCCGTACCTGCTGGTCCCCACCGTCGCGTAGTAGGTCTTGTCGAAGAGATTGGAGACGTTGAGAGCCGCCGTCACCGCATCGCTGACGCGGTATTCCGCAAATGCGTTCCAGAGGGAATAGCCGCCCTGCCGGAATTCGTACGCGACCGGATCGCCCACGACGTTCCCATCCGCATCGAAGGAGAATGCCGTGCCCGAGACGTAATTGTCGGTCTGCACGGTGACCCCGCCTCCCAGCCGCAGCTTGCCGCTCGTGCCGGCGACGTCGTAGACGCCGAACGCCTTGAACAGATGGCGTGGAGTGCGCGAATGGTAACGCCCGGAGCCGGCGAGTTTGTCCTGGTTGTCGTTGTACGTATAGCCGGCCGTCAGCGTCACCCCGTGGAAGCGCTCGGTCGAAACCTCCGCATCGACGCCCTGGCTCACGACATCTCCATCGTCCAGATAGCAGCAGCTCGCGCCGAGCTGTCCAGGGCTGTAGGGATAGCGGAAATCCTCCACCGCCTCGCCTTCGCGCTCGATGCGATAGAGCGCCACGGCAGCGGTCATCGCCCCGCCCGCCAGATCACCTTTGCCTCCGATCTCGTAGTTGCGCCCGCTGATGGGTTTCAGCGGCGTTCCGGGAGGCGGGCCTTTGAGGCTGCCCGCCTGGGAGGTGTAGGTCTCCCCGATGCTCGCATAGAGGTTCCAGTGCGGATTGAGGTCGTAGACCAGGCCTCCATACGGCGTGAAGACGCCGCTGTCCTCGTACCGGGTCACGCTGGCGGCGCCGTCCGCGATGCTGGTGAAGACGGACTCGAACTCGTACCTGCTGTAGCGTCCTCCGAGCATCACGTGCAGCGGCTCGGCCACGTGCAGGCGAAGCATCGCGTAGACGCCGCTCTGCGTGATGCCGGGAACATACGAGTACGCGGGCGGCAGGTAGGCCTCGGGCTTCGGATAGCTCGCCGGGTCGAACGAGAAGACGTCCCCCATGTCGTAGGGCTCTCCCGAACCGGACTGCGACACGCTGGCGATGCCCACGTCCTGCCAGCTCGCACCGAGCACCAGCTGATGCCCACGCCCGAACAGCGTCAGCGGGCCACTGAGGGAGACGTCGACCGACTTCTGGGTGATGTCGCCGAACTGCCGGGACGGAAGCGCGGAAGGGCCGAGATGCGTGACGGGATTGATCGCGCTGAAGTAGTTGAGTCCCGCGCGCTCCTCGTGCTGCTCCAGGTAGTGCGCATCCGCCTTCAGCACCCAGCGGCTTCCGAAACCCTGCTCGAGGCCGAGGAAGGCCGATTTGATGTGCGTGTCGTAGTAGCTCCACTCGGGAGTGAGGTACGCGGAGCGCGGCAGGCCGAGGTCGCCGCCGGAGCTGAAACGAGGCAACCCGTAGGCGAAGTACGGCAGCTCCTGGTCTTCATAGCTTGCACCCGCGGTCAGCGTGGTGCGCTCCGTCACGTCGGCCTCGAGAATGCCGTAGGCGAGCGTCTTGCGGCCATCGCGGGCCGTGTCGAAAAAGCTCCCCTGGTTGGTGTAAGAGGCCACTCCACGAGCTTTCAGCCGGCCGTCGAAGGCGACGGGACCGCTCACGTCGAGCTGCCCCTGATACGTGTTCCATCGGCCCGCCGAAGCGTTGACCATGGCCTGCGGAGTCGATGTCGGCCGCTTGCGCACCAGGTTCACGCGCCCACCCGGCTCTCCCGCTCCGGAGAACAATCCGTCGGCGCCGCGCAGCACCTCCACGCGCTCGAACTGCACCATGTCGGGCAACGCATTGCCGTAGCCGATGCTCCGATCCAGCGAGGCGCCGCCATCGAGCTGCAGGTTGGTGATGTTGAAGCCGCGCGAGTAGAAATTGGCGAAGAGCGAGCTCGCCCTCTGCAGGGTGATGCCCGTCGTCGCATCGAGCGCATCGGTCAGCGTCTGGATGTGCTGGTCCTCGATGCGCTGGCGATCGATCACGGTGACCGACTGGGGCACCTCCTTCTGGGTACCGCCCGTCTTCCCCATCCACAGCGCCGAACCGGTGATCACGATCGACTGGATTCCCTCTTCCCCGGCGTCCGCGGCCGCCACGCTCTGCGACTCCCCGTCC
>JBGAIL010000079.1:0-3581 GCA_044225565.1 Steroidobacteraceae bacterium
GTCGTGCCGATGGTGGTGGAGAAGCACGTCGGCCCGGTGATGCTCTCGGGCCAGGTGGGCTACGGGCGCAGCTTCGGTGGTGACGAGGACTATGTGCCGCTCGGCATCCTGGTCACCACGAAGCTGCGCGACACACTCAAGGTGGGCATGGAGATCGCCGGGGAAGCGCCCGCCGACCGTTTCTCGGACTGCGCGCTGAGCACGAACGTGGGCTTCAAGTGGAAGGTCACGCGGCACATGGAGGTCCACGGCCTGGTCGGCCGCACCGTGCGCTCGCCTGGCTCCGATCCGATGACCCGGTTCAAGCTGGTGGCGGAGATGCACCTGTAGGGCGTGAGGGGCAGGGCGGTGTCCTCGCGGCACCGCGCCGGCCCTCGTTGGCAACTCCCGGTGGGGGTCCGCTTGGCTACCCTGATGGCCTCGAAAGGCAAGCGGATGTGACGGAATGTTCCCCATCGTGGAGGTCGCGGGCAAAGGCTACGAGCGCGGCCATCAGTACGGGCGGGCGGCTCGGAGCCGCATCGAGCGCTCGCTCGCGAACTACGCGGAGCTGTTCGGCGCTTGCGGCATCGGCTGGAGCCACGTGCGGCGGCTGTCGCGCGCGTATGACGAGCTGATCCGCGATTTCGACGGCGAGCTGCATGATGAGTTGCGGGGGATCGCGGCGGGCTCCGGCTGCGACGTGGACGACATCCTCGCGCTCAACTCCCGCACCGAGCTGCTGCCACCGACTTTTCCCGAGCCGCCGTCGAGCGCCTGGATCGCGGACCGGTTGCGCGAAGACATGGACTATGGCGAATGCAGCGCGCTCGCCATCGCAGCTTCCGCGAGCACCACCGGGCAGACGCTGCTGGCGCAGAACTGGGACTGGCTCGGAAGCCAGCGCGACGCACTCGTGTTGCTGAAGGCGCGCCGTGCCGACGGCTCGGCTTTCATCACGCTCACCGAAGCGGGGATGCTCGCCAAGATCGGCCTCAACGATCGCGGCTTCGGCGTATGCCTGAACGTGCTGCGCTCACGGGACGATGGGTCCGCGCCCGGCGTGCCCGTACACATTCTCCTCAGAGCATTGCTGGATTGTGGCAGCGTGGATGCCGCGATCACCCGCATCCGGGGTCTGCGCTTCGCCGCGTCATCGAACGTGCTGTGCGCGGATACGCGCTCTGACCAGGCATCCATCGAGCTCTCGCCTGCGGGTGCGCACGTGTTGCGAGGGGAGGGCGCGGTGCTCTGCCACACGAATCACTTCCTCGCGACGCAGGTCGCAGAGGGGCGCGCGATGACTCCGCCGCCTTCCTCCATCCCGCGTCTCGAGAAACTGCATGAGTTGACGGAGTCCGCGAGCGGCCGATTCAGCGTCGCGGACGTGCAGCGCATCCTGAGCGACGAATCCGCCGGCTATTTCTCGATCAGCCGGCACCCGGACCCGCGCATGCCGCAGCTTGCGCGCCTGGAGACCGTGGCCTCGGTGGTGATGGAGCTCGCGAGTGCGACGATGCACGTGGCGCCGGACATCCCGACGCGCACGAGCTATCGCAGCATTTCGCTGTAGTGAGGCGTCAGCGCGCCGGGGCTGCGCCCGCTTGAAGCGAGCGGGCAGCTCCCGGGGCCACGGTGGTGCGGCGGCGCTGGCCCGCTAGCCCTTGAGCCCTTCCGCCTGCAGGGCTTCCTTCACTGCCGGGCGTTCTGCCACCCGCTGCATGAAGGCCTGCAGGTTCGGGAGATCGGCGAGGTCGACGCCGACGTGCTTCGACCAGCGCGTCACCACGTAGAGGTAGGCATCCGCCGCGGTGAACACGTCACCGGTGAGGAACTGCCGGCCGGCGAGCTTCGAGTTCACCCATTCGTATTTCCTGCGCAGGGCCGTGACGAAGAACTTCTTGCCCTCCTCGTTGAAGGTGGGATTGAAGAGCGGGCTGTAGGCCTTGTGCAGCTCCGCCGTGATGTAGTTCTGCCATTCCATCACGCGGTAGCGCGCCAGCGTGCCGGCCCTGGGCATGAGGTCTTCGCGGCCTGCCTGGTCGCAGAGGTACTGCGCGATGACCGGGCCTTCGGTGAGGTATTCCCCGTCGTCGAGCTGCAGCACCGGCACCGAGCCCTTGGGATTGATGGCGTAGTAGTCCGCGCCGGATTCGGTCTTGTGCGCCTTGATGTCCACCCTGACGAGCCCGACGGGGAGCTTCGTGTCGCGCACGAGGATGTGCGGCGCGAGCGCGCAGGTGCCTGGGGAGAAGTAGAGTTTCATGATGGGTGGACTCCTGATGGAAGCTTGATGAGACGCAGGCCGGGAAGGGCAGGCTCGAGCGCTAGATTTTCGCGACGTATCTCAGGAAACCGCTGTGCGGTGAGTACTTGTCGTACAGCCCGCGCGCGCGATAGTTGGTTTCCTTCGTATGCCAGTACAGGCCGGACCATCCACGCGACTTCGTCTCGGCCAGAAGCCAGTCGATGACTGCGCGCCACGCCTTGGCGCGGCGCGGGCTCCACGAACGATCCTCCAGGTAGCACAGCGGCGTTGCCGCCCAGGTGCTCTCGTGAATGAGGTAGTTCGCCATGCCGATGACGCCGTCGTGTGCGTCTTCAGCGACGATGCCGTACACCGGCACGTCCGCGCTCATGAGGCGTTTCCAGGTGTGTCCCGTGATGCTCTCTGGAATCTCGGCTTCGTAGAAGCGGATGTATCCATCCCACAACGCGCGCCAGCGCGCCTCGTCGCGGACCTCGACTTTTCTGATGGTGATGCTCATGGCTCCCCTCGAAATGCCTGAAATGCGGTGTCCGGTATCCGTGCCATTCACGCAGGCTCCGGTGCCGGCAGCAGGTGAAAAATACTACGGCGGCGGGCGATGGGGGGCATTTCAACCGCGACGCTGCCGTTAAGCTGCCGGGAGTCGAGCAGTGCCCGGAGCGTCAGAGTGCACGATCGCGCCGCCCGCCTGGAATGGTTCAAGTCGGTGATCCTCCCGCACGAGGCGGCGCTCAGGCGCCGGCTGCGGCGGATGGCGCCAGCGGGGGTGGACGTGGACGACATCGCCTCCGAAGCGCTCGTCCGGGCTTACACTACAGAGGCTTACGCGCGCATCGACCGGGGCCGCGGCTTCCTGTTCACCATCGCGCGCAACCTGCTCACCGACCTCGCCCGGCGGCGGGCGGTGGTCTCCTTCGACCTGGTCGCGGACCTCGATGCCATGGCCGTCGTCGACGAGGCGCCGTCCTCGGAGGCGGTGGTATCGGCCCGCGACGAGCTGCGCCGCCTGCAGAAGGTGGTCGACGGGCTGCCCCCGCAATGCCGGCGCGTCTTCCTGATGCGCCGCATCGACGAACTGCCGCTTGCCGAGATAGCGGGCCGGCTCGCCTTGTCCGTTTCTACAGTGGAGAAGCACCTTTCCAGGGCGATGGCGCTCGTGAGCCGGGGCATGGCCGAGAGCGAGCCCGTGTCGGGCAGAACTGAAGGACGCGCATGGCGCCTCAAGACGAAAACCCGCTAGAGACGGCAGCAGCCGACTGGCTCGCGCGGCTGCAGCGCGCGGACGTGCCGACGGACGAGCGTGCCCGGTTCGAGCAGTGGATGGATGAGAGCC
>JBGAIL010000079.1:3631-20765 GCA_044225565.1 Steroidobacteraceae bacterium
CCGCGCGGAATACGCCTGGGAGAGGGCCGCCAGGCTGCGAGCTGCACCCCGCCACTGGTCGAAGCTGAGCATGCGCCTCTCCCCGCGGTACTGGGCCCTGGCCGCGGCCGTTGCCGTCATCGCTGCTGCCGGCCTCTTCGCCTGGGTCGCGATGCCCGAGAAGACACTGGTCACCGGCGTGGGCGAGCACAAGTCCATCACGCTCGCGGACGGCAGCCGCATCGATCTCAACACCGCCTCCAGGGTGGAGGTCGACTTCACCGAGCGGCGCCGCACCGTGCGGCTGGTCGAAGGCGAAGCGCTCTTCGACATCGCCCGCGATGCGAGCCGCCCGTTCGTGGTGCAGGCGGGCGAGACGGCCATCCAGGTGCTGGGCACGGAGTTCAACGTCCGCGTGCGCGACCAGCTGGTCGAAGTCGCCGTCGCCAAGGGGCTGGTGGCGGTGGACGAGGTGCGCGTCCCGGCCGGTGGCTCCGTCATCGTCGCGCCGGGCTCGCTCAACCGCGTGTCGATGAACCAGGAGAGCGTGCGACGGCGCCTGGTGTGGCGCGATGGCGTCATCGAGCTCAAGGGCGAGACGCTCGAGCAGGCCGTCGAGGAGTTCAATCGCTATCGCGAGCGGAAGCTCGTGGTGGCGGACCCCGCCATCGCCGGCATGCGGGTCGGCGGGCGTTTCCAGACCGACGAGGCTGAGAAATTCCTCAACGCGCTCGAAGGCGGCTTCCACGTGCGCGCAGTGGAGTCCGAGGATGGTCGCGTCTATCTCTTCGGGCATCCCTAGCCGTGGGCGAGGCATTCTTCGCGCCGCGGCGGAAAAATTCCGCGGCGCACTAGCGGTACCGCCGCGCCGCTTCGTTCTCTTCCCATGAGAGCCTCACGACGCTCCGGGGGAAATGCTGTGCCGAAGAGAACTCAACGCCCGATCGCCGAATTCGTCCGCCGCCGCCTGGCCGCCTCGGTGGCCGGCTTCGCCGCCATGAGCCTCGGGATGGCGAGCCCGGGCTATTCGCAGGTGCATCACCCGGCGCAGTATTTCGACATCCCCGCGCAGGGCGCGAGCGATGCGCTGAACGCCTTCTCGAAGCAATCCGGCCTGAGGCTGCTCTTCTCCTTCGACCAGGTGGAAGGTCGCCGCGTGCAAGCCATTCGCGGCAAGTTCAGCGCAGAGGACGTGCTCGCCCAGCTGCTGGACGGCTCGGGCCTCGTCTACGAGATCACCGCGGATTCCGTCGTGCTGATTCGCGATCCGGCCGCACCGGATGCGCGCACCTCCCGCGCGGAAGCCGTCGACAGGCGTTACGATGTTTCGGGCTCGAGCGCGGACATGACGCCCATCGTGCTCGCGCAGGCCGATACTTCCGGGGCTGCGCCGGCCGGTGGCCAGTCGTCCGACGAGCCTTCCCATGGCGAGGACGAGCTCACCGAGATCATCGTGACGGCGCAGAAACGCGCGCAGTCGGCGATCGAGGTGCCCATCAGCCTCAGCGTGTTCGGCGAGACCGAGCTCGAAGCGCTCCGCGTGCAGAGCGTCGAGGACTTCGCCTTCAACGTGCCGAACCTCACGTACACCAACTTCGGCACGCTCGAAGGCCCGGATATCTCCATCCGCGGCATCAGCCAGTTCGGCGGCAGCGTCTTCGATCCTCTGGGCGTCACCGTGGATGGCATGAGCTTCGGTGCGACGGACTCGAGCGCGATCCTCACGGCCCGCTTCTTCGATTACGAGCGCGTGGAGGTGCTGCGCGGCCCGCAGGGCACGCTCAGCGGCCGCGGCGCGATGGGCGGCAGCCTGAACATCGTGAGCGTGCAGCCGAGTGCCCAGGAGCTCGAGGTGAAGGGCACGCTCGACATCAGCCGCTTCGACACGAGCCTCGTCAAGGGCGTGCTCAACGTGCCGCTCAGCGAGCAATTCGCCATTCGCACCGTGGGCTACCGCGAGCAGAGCGACGGCGCGCTACGCAACATCGGGCCAGGCGGAAAAGACACTGGATACGAGAACTACGGTGGGCGTCTCGCCGCGCGCTGGTGGCCGACCGATCGGCTCACGGTCGATTTCGGCGTCGGCTACGAGAAGCTGTTCACGGGTCAGGACGCGGAAATGCCGGTCGATGTCTATTTCGAGCCGAGGATCCGCGCGGAGCGCATCGCGCTGATCGAATCGCTGGGAGGCGACTATTTCAGCACGCCGTTCTTCACCGACCCCGGCGTGGGGAACAACGGCGGCCGGATCTCGCTGGACACCTTGAACGACGCGCACGTGCGGCACGTCCTGCTGCAGTTCAAGACGGCCTACCGGCTCGATTCCCACAACCTCGAGTTCCTGTTCGGGCGCTTCGACCGTAAAGGCGACAGCCAGTTCGACGCCGACCGTTCCGAATTCGCGCGCTTCCGTGACTGGAGCCGTGGCACGAGCAAGGCGAACTCCTTCGAAGTGCGCGCCACGTCGGCTTATACGGGGACGTTCAACTGGGTGGCGGGCGTCAGCTATCTCGACGAGAAGAATCTGTCGCGCGGCGCCCGGGACATCGGCGACGATCTCGCCGGCGGCAGCTATCCCGAGCTCAACCAGGCCCCGGCCACGTCGCTCATCGACATCGGCAGCTGGGGGTTCTATGCGAATGCGTTCTGGGACTTCGCGGACCGGTGGCATCTCTCGGCCGGCGGCCGCCTGAGCCGCGACAAGACCGGCATTGGCGACATCACCTCGCTCGGCTCCGTCACCAGCGACGACATGACGCGCATCTCGCTCACCTCGTTCGATCCCCGGGTGGCGCTCAACTTCGACTTCGCGGACAACGCCACTGCCTACGTCCAGTTCGCCACGGGCTACCGCTCGGGCTTCGGCAATCCCGCCAGGGCCGTGGATCTCGGCCTGGCTCCCGCGACCGTGAGCGAGGAACGGCTGAAGAACTACGAGATCGGCGTGAAGGGCCGTTTCCTGGACAACCGTGTCGAGGTGACCGCGGACGCGTTCTTCATGGACTACACCGACCTCCAGGTCGGCGGATACACGTACATCGACGAGCAGACCATCTATTACAGCGCCAATGCCGGCGAGGCGAGCGCGCGCGGCTTCGAGCTCGAGGTCAACGCGCGGCCGACGGACCGGTGGCGCTTCAGCGCCGGCGTGGGCTACGTCGATTCCAAGCTCTCGAGCGGCACGCTCATCCAGTGGTTTGGCGAGACTGTCGACGATCCCACCATCCCGAACACCAAGCCCTGGACCGTCAACGCCACGTTGCAATACAAGCGGCCCCTGTGGAACGGCCTCGACGGCGGCTTCCGCATCGACCACCGCCGGCAGTCGCATTCCTACGAGGATTTCGCGCAGAATCAGGCCGACATGAACAACGCCTTCGACCTCACCGACGTCACCCTGGACATCGGCAACGACCGCTGGTCGCTGAGCGCGTACTTCGAGAACGTGTTCGACAAGACCTACTGGCTGGCGAACTCGACGGGGAGCAGCCTGCACGGCACGTTCGTCGCCTTCATCCCGCGCACCTACGGCCTGCGGTTCAACATGAACTTCCGCAGCCCGAGGAACTGACCACCGGATGCCGGCAGGGAGCGACTCGAGCTTCAGGCTGGCACTCGGCCACCACCAGGCCGGTCGGCTCGATGAGGCCGAGAAGCTCTATCGCGCCATCCTGAAGGAGCACCCGGAGCACGCGGGCGCGATGCTGTATCTCGGCGTCGCGCACCACGACCGGCGCGAGTTCGACGAGGCCATCCGCCTCATCTCGCGCGTCATCGAGAGGCATCCGTCGGACGCCGGCGCGCGCAACCACATGGGGCTCGCGCTCCTCGCCCGGCAGGAGCTCGACGAGGCCGCCGGCCAGTTCGAGGCGGCGCTGCGCCTGAAGCCCGGCTTCACCGACGCCCTGAACAACCTCGGCAACACGCTCAAGCGGATGAAGCAGTTCGAGCGGGCGGAGGCGATGTTCCGGCAGGCGATCGCCGCGGATCCCCGGCACGTCTTCGCGCACCACAACCTCGGCCTGCTGCTCTTCGACCGGCGCCACTTCGAGGAGGCGGAGCGCGAGTTCCTGGCAGCGCTCGATCTCGCGCCGAACTTCCACAAGACGCACCACCTCCTGGGGCAGGCCGCCGAGAATCTGGGCCGGTTCGAGGAAGCCGCGCGACGCTACGAGACGGTGCTGCGGTCCGTGCCCGGGCACTTTCCCGCGATGGCGGCGTTGCTGGCCCTGCGGGACTACGAGCCCGATGCGCAGCTGATCGCACGAGCGGAGCGGATGGCGGAACGCGAAGACCTGCCCAACCCCGAGTCTTACACGCTGTGTTTCGGGCTTGCCAAGCGCTTCGAGCGCCGGAAGGAGTACGAGCGCGCCTTCCATTTCCTCGAGCTCGCGAACCGGCGCCGCCGCCGGCTGCGTCCCTACGATCGGCCGCGCGTCGAAGCGGTGTTCCAGCAATACCAGCAGGTCTTCTCGCGCGAGTTCCTGGAGCGCTTCGCCAGATACGGCAACGACTCGGACCGGCCGGTGTTCGTGGTCGGCATGCCGCGGACCGGCACCACGCTCACGGAGCAGATTCTCGCGGCGCATCCTCAGATTCACGGTGCCGGCGAGCTGCCGGACCTGCCGACGGTGACGACGCGGCTCGCGGCGCAGATAGCGCAGGCAGGCGCGTTGCAGCCCTATCCGTCGTGCCTCACCCATCTGCGGCCCGAGCACGTCCCGTCGGCGACGCAATTCTATCTGGACGTGCTTGATGCGCAGGACACCGCCGCAGTGCGCGTCGTCGACAAGAACCCTTTCAACTTCATCAACGTCGGGCTGATCGCGATGCTCTTTCCGCGCGCCCGCATCATCCATTGCCAGCGGCATCCGCTCGACGTGGGACTCTCCTGCTACACCGAGCTCTTCGAGCTCAAGCAGGACTTCACCACGGACCTCGGCAATTTCGCCCACTACTACGCACACTATCGCGCGTTGATGCAGCACTGGCGCGAGGTGCTCGAGCAGCCGATGCTCGAGATCTCGTACGAAGCATTGACTGAAGAGCCGGAGCGCGTGACGCGTGAGCTCGTGAGCTTTTGTGGCGTGGAATGGGATCCGGCATGTCTGGTGTTCCAGCAGACACACCGGCCCGTGCTCACGCCGAGCCGGTGGCAGGTGCGCCAGCCCATCTACCGCACATCGGTGGCGCGCTGGCGTCACTATGAGGCGCAGCTCGCGCCTCTGCGCCGTTCGCTGGAAGAGCTCGGGGTGCCTTTGTAGCCGAGCTCAGGCCATCTCGAGATGTTCGGCGCCGTGCATGTAGCGGCGCAGGAGGGGCGTGGCCAGGCCGATGGTGGCCGCGGCGAGCGCACAGCCCAGGGTGAGCCAGATGAATACGGTGCCATAGGGCACACCCTGCGCCCACGCTCCGATGTAGCCCGTGAGCCAGGTGCCGATGCCGATGCACATGTACCAGGCGCCGATGAAGAACGCTGAGTAGCGTGCAGGCGCGAGCTTGCTGGTGAGCGACACCTGGTTCGCCCACACGAGCGAATCGCTGAGCCCGAAGAGCACATACGTGGCGCCGAGCCAGAGAAAGCTGGGCTTGGCGTCACCGTGCACGGCCTCGGCGAAGATCATGATGGAATACGCTACAGCCATCACTCCGAGCCCCATCGCCAGCTTGTAGGACGCGCTGGGATTGCGGTTCCGCCGCGCCATGCGCCGCCAGAGCCACGCCGTCGCCGGCACGCAGACGAAGAAGCTGCACAGGCTGATGGTCTGCATCCACGGCGTGGGCACGACGAAACCGCCGATGTTGCGGTCGAGCTCGTCGCGCGCATAGATGTTTAGCAGCCCGTACATCTGATAGAAGCCCGCCGCGTAGGCGATGGTGAACAACCCCTGCGCCAGCACCACGCCGATTCGATGGCGCTCTTCCCGAGTCAGCGGTGCGTGGTCAGTCGCCGCCACCCGCCGAATGGGCTCGCGCCCGATGTCCCCCAGCCACCGGTTCTGCAGCGCGAGGTACAGCGCGAGCCCGATCAGCATGCCGACGCCGGCCGCTCCCAGGCCGTAGTGCCAGCCCGCGCGCTCGCCGAGGTAGCCGGTGACCAGTGCGCCGAACAGGGCGCCGATGTAGATCGCCACGAAGAAGTACGCGAAGGCCTCGTCCCGCCGCGCGCCGCCCGACGGGTAGAGCTGGGCGACGATCGAAGAGATGGTCGGCTTCAGCAGGCCGGTGCCGCTCACGATGAGCAGCAGCCCGCCGAGGAAGGCGCCGCGCCCTGCCTGCCGGGCCTGCTCGAGGGCTGCCGGACCGGCGTCCCCCGGCATCAGCACCTGCCACGCCCACGGAAACAGCACCGGTGAGGCGAGCAGGAAATGCCCGAGGGCGATCGAGAGGCCGCCCCAGAAGATGCAACGCCGCTCGCCGAGATGATTGTTCGCGAGCCACGCGCCTATGGCCGGCAGCGCAAAGGCGAGGCCACCGTACCAGCCGTAGAGCTTCACCGCGTCCGCGTTGTCCCATCCCCAGCCACCAGCCTGTGGAGAGGCCGTGAGATACAGCACGAGCAGCCCCGCGAGGCCCCAGTAGCTGAAGCGCTCCCACAGCTCGGTGAAGGCGACGAGGTAGGCACCGCGAGGATGGCCGGCCCAGGTGAGATGCAGAACGGAGGCGGTGGCGGGTTCGGCAGCTTGGGAATTGGCCATCCTGCCAATCTAGCAGGGCCCGCCGCAGCCGCTTCCTGATTCGCCGTGCCTGCAGATGCCGAATTTGCTCCGTCGCGGGGCGGTACCGGACGCGCCTTCTTGCATTAAAGTGGCGGGATGCCGGTCATCTCCATCTCCCGCCTGCGCAAGCGGTACGCCTCGGGGCTCGAGGCGCTGAAGCCGCTCGACCTCGACATCGAGAAGGGCGAGATCCTCGCGCTCCTCGGGCCGAACGGCGCCGGCAAGACCACGCTCATCAGCATCATCTGCGGCATCGTCACGCCGACCGGGGGTAAGGTCACCGTGGCGGGGCACGACATCCTGCGGGACTACCGGGCGGCACGCTCGCTCATCGGTCTCGTCCCGCAGGAGCTCACCACGGATACGTTCGAGACGGTGTGGGCCACGGTCAGCTTCAGCCGGGGCCTGTTCGGCTACGCGCCGGACGCTGCCCACATCGAGAAGGTGTTGCGCTCCCTCACGCTCTGGGAGAAGCGCAACGACAAGATCATGACGCTCTCGGGCGGCATGAAGCGACGCGTGATGATCGCGAAGGCGCTCGCCCACGAGCCGCAGATCCTGTTCCTCGACGAGCCGACGGCCGGCGTGGACGTGGAACTGCGCCGGGACATGTGGCAACTGGTGCGCGGGCTGCGGGAGAGCGGGGTCACCATCATCCTCACCACGCACTACATCGACGAGGCGGAGGAAATGGCGGATCGCATCGGCGTCATCGACAAGGGTGAGCTGATCGTGGTGGAAGAGAAAACCTCGCTGATGAAGAAGCTCGGCAAGAAGCAGCTCACCCTCGTGCTGCAGGAGCCCATGCAGGCCGTGCCCGAAGGACTCGACGGGTGGCCGCTCAGCCTCAAGGCCGAGGGCCGCGAGCTCGAGCTCACCTTCGACGCGAAGGACGAGTGCGCCGGCATCCCCGAGCTGCTGAGACGGCTGAACGAGCTCGGCATCGGCTTCAAGGATCTCAATACGCACCAGAGCTCGCTGGAGGACATCTTCGTCAGCCTGGTGCATGGCGCGGACCGGCCCGTCTCGGGCGGGCATCTGGCGGACGGGCGCTCTGCCAGCGGGCCTTCCGCATGAGCGCCGTGACGAAAGGCTTCAACCGGCACGGCGTGCTCGCCATCTACCGTTTCGAGATGGCGCGGGCGCTGCGCACGCTGTGGCAGAGCCTCGCCACGCCGGTGATCACCACTTCGCTGTATTTCGTGGTGTTCGGCGCGGCCATCGGCTCGCGCATGTCGGAGGTGGGTGGCGTTCCGTACGGCGCGTTCATCGTGCCCGGGCTCATCATGCTCTCGCTGTTCACCGAGAGCATCTTCAACGCCTCCTTCGGCATCTTCTTCCCGAAATTCACGGGCACCATCTACGAGATCCTGTCGGCGCCGGTGTCGTATCTCGAGATCACGCTCGCCTACGTGGGCGCCGCTGCCACGAAGTCCGTCGTGCTGGGGCTCATCATCCTCGTCACCGCCTCGTTCTTCGTGCCGCTGCGCATCGAGCACCCGTTCGTGATGGTCGCGTTCCTGGTGCTCACCGCGGCGACGTTCAGCCTGTTCGGGTTCATCATCGGCCTGTGGGCCAAGGGCTTCGAGCAGCTGCAGTTCATCCCCATGCTCATCGTCACGCCGCTCACGTTCCTCGGCGGCGCGTTCTATTCCATAGACATGCTGCCGCCGGCGTGGCGCACCCTCACGCTCTTCAATCCCGTGGTGTACCTGATCAGCGGTTTCCGCTGGAGCTTCTACGGCACCTCCGACGTGGCCGTCGGCGCGAGCCTCGCGATGACGCTGGCGTTCTTCACGGTCTGCGTGTGCATCGTCGGCTGGATCTTCCGCACCGGCTACCGCCTCAAGAACTGAGAGATGCATTTGCGCAATGCCCGGCACTGCATCGACGCTGCGCCGCCCGTGGAGGTGGCGCAGCGGCTGTTCCGGGACTACGAGCGCTGGCTGGGGGAAGACCTCACGTTCCAGCAGTTCGAGCAGGAGGTTGCGACCCTGCCGGGAAAGTATGCGCCGCCGGAGGGGGCGCTGCTGGTGGCCTGGGAAGGCGACGTCCCGGCGGGATGCGTGGCGATGCGGCCATTGCAGCCGGGCATCTGCGAGATGAAGCGCCTGTGGGTGGCCGAGGGGTTTCGCGGCTCGGGACTCGGGCTCCGCCTCGTGCAGGAGATCCTGGCGAGCGCCCGCGCCTCCGGCTACTCACGCATGCGGCTCGACACGCTCGAGCGTCTCACGAGCGCGATTGCGCTCTACCGGGGGCAGGGGTTCTACGAGATTCCGCGCTACCACGACGATCCGGTGGCTGGCGTGCTGTTCTTCGAAAAGGCGCTTTGAGGGCGACGGCCGGGGAGGCAGTTCATGCTGATCAAGTGGCTTGTGGTCGTCATCGCCGCGACCATCGCGTATCACCTGGTCCTGAAGCTGACGCCGGCGGCGGTGAACCCGTTCCTGTCGCTCGCCGTGACGTATGCGCTGGTGACCGTGGGCTTCGTGGGGCTGTTCTTCGCAACGTCCGCCGGAGCCTCCGTGGGAGGCTCGCTGCGGGCCCTGAACTGGACGGCGCTCGCGCTCGCCCTCGTAGTGGTCTGCCTCGACCTGGGATTCCTGATGCTGTATCGCTCGGGCTTCGAGGTGAGCCTGGGGCAGCTCATCACGCAGTCGGCCGCGACGCTGGCCCTGCTGCTGATCGGCGTGGCGTGGTTTCAGGAGCGGCTGACGCCGGCCAACATCGCCGGCATCCTGCTGTGTGTGGCCGGGCTCTGGCTGGTCAGCAGGAAATGAGTCGTGCGTGAGGCGCGCTCGCGGTTGGAGCTCGGCTACTTCGGCTCCTGCCCCGGTGCCGGATCTTCCATCGGATAGGTGGTCGCGCCGCTCGACGGGGCAGGTGCAGCGTTCGGCGACGTGGGCGCCGGCTGTGGGACCGGCGCCGTGGTGCCGCCCGTCGAGGCGCTGCCCGTCGGGTTCGTGCTGCGGGTGATCGCGGCGAGGAAGCGCTGGGTGGTGGTATCGTCGCGGCGGATCGCGCCGCTCAGGATCTCGGAAGCCGGTGCATCCGCCTTGTTGTAGAAGCGGGCGTTGGCCCCACGGTCGATGCTCAGCGCCGACCCGTCGATGGAGACGCCCGCGAACAGGCCGCGGGCGCGGGAGTATGAATAGACTTCCGCGGCGAAATTGGCGTCCGTTCCCATGGAGGCGGCGCGGCCCACGGGGCCGGCAGCCACCGAGACGTCACCGCCGAGCGTCACCTTGCCGCCCGTAATGCCTTCGATGCCGGCCTTGGTGGTGAAGACCAGCACGATGTCCGCCTGCTGAACGCCGGCCTGGAAGCCGACGCTGCCGCCTGAGAGCCTGATGAAGACGGGGCTCGAGAAGTTGCCGTTCGGGCCGCGCACCACCACGACGCCCCGGCCGAAGCGGCCGCCAGCGATGAACGCGAGCTTGTTGACGTCCGGCACCACGGCGATGCCGTAGGCGCGCTCGAGGAGGCGGTCGGGGATGGCCTGGTCCCGCGTGGCCGTCAGCTCTTCCATCACCTGGGTGGCGGTGAGCAGCCTGCCATCCTCGCGGTCCGACGAGGCCTGGGCGGGAGCGCCGGCGGCCAGCGTGAGCCCCAGACCGGCAAGCAGACCGAAGACGTTCGCACGGCTCAGCATGATCGAATCCCCTCTAGTTGGTGTCGCCGCCCACCGACAGCGGGCGGGCGGGGCCACGCGGCCGGAAAGCCGCGCTAGCTTAACTCTAGAACCAGACGGAGACGAATAGTTGCAGGACGTTGGCGTTGAGCTTGTAGAGCGGCTCGGCGCCGGCGAGCACGCCGCCGGCGGGATCCGTGGCGGTGGCGTCGCGGAAATCCTTGTAATCGATGAGCAGGTGATCCCAGCGGAAGTTCACCGTGCTGCGCTGGATCCACTGGAAGCGCGGCACGGCGAGCTCGTAGGTGGCCCCGAAGCCGAAGGTGTAGCCGTTGTAGCTCGACAGCTCCTTGTCGCGCGCCAGGAAGTTGGAGAACTGGCGGCGCGGGAAGATGTCGCGATAGAAGTCTGCCGCGGTCTGACGGTAATAGCGCAGGCGGCCGTCGAACACCCAGCGCTTCCAGATGGGATGCGTGTAGGCCACCTCGGCCGTGTGGGCGTTCACACCCCAGGTGTCGGAGAAGAAACGATAGGAGCCGTCGAGCGCCGCGCGATAGGGCAGGTAGTATCGAAGGCGCCCGGACACCGCATTGCTCGTATGCGTGCGTGGGTAGACCTCGCTCTCCAGGCTGAAGCCGGTGGCGGAGCTTGCGTCGAAATAACGCACCGACCGATAGGGGCTGTTGAGATAGCCCTCGTCGGTGATGACCTCGTAGTTGAGGACGCCGATGAGGTTGCGGGTGAGGATCTGCGTGAGGCCGAGCGCATAGCCGCGCGTATCGGAGTGCTGCGCGAAGTTCGGGTCGCGGTCGCCCTGCACGTTGCGGAAGATGTCGTTCCAGCCGCGTTTGTAGGTGAGCGACACGGTGGTGAGGTCGCCGAACATGTCCTGGCTGATCGAGAAGAACGCGGTGTCGGCGGTGTAGTCCGACTCCTTGCTGTCGATGACGCCGGCGCTGTACGTGGACTTGCCGCGCAGGTAGTCGAAGGAGAGGCTCTTCTGCTTGCGCTCTTCCTTGTAGGGGCTCGCCGCGAGCTTCACGTCGATGGAGGCGCTCGAGACGAAGTCCATGTAGTAGTTCGCGGTCGCCGCGAACTTCTCGCCGAACTTCTTGCGCACCAGCACCGAGGGACCCTGGATGGTGACGCCGCCTCCCTGGTAGCGGTGATACAGCACGTCCGCACGGTCTTCGGGCAGCACCCCGGCGAAGGCCGACGTTGCCCAAAAGCCTGCGAGGAGCAGGAGCGCCGCGCGAATCAATTGCACCCACAACCTCCGCCCGCGCTGCCCACCGCACCTCGCGCGCCCTCGCGGGACTCGAACACGTGGTCGAGGTACGAAGTGGACACGGGGTTGCGGTCGAACGCCATGATGGGGTCGGCGAGGTGCTCGCGTTCGTAAGGTTTCACCCACGGCTGCACGGGCGAGCAGCCCGTGAGCGCCGCGAGCAGAGCGAGCGCGAGCAGCGCCTTTTTCATCAGGCGCGCTCCCGGATGAGCGCGCGGATCTGGTTCATGTACTCGTTCTCATCGCCCGGCTTGTAGCCGCGGTGGAGCAGCCGCACCTGGCCTTTGCGGTCGATGAACACGCTGGCCGGCATGCCGGACACGTCGTAGGCCTTGCTCACCTTGCTCTCGGTGTCGTAGACCACCGGGAAGCTCACCGGGATCTTCTCCAGGACCGCGTTGGCGGCTTTCGAATCCGGCTCCACGTTCACGCCGATGAGCGTGAACCCGAGCTTGCCGTACTTCTTCTGGATGTCCTCGAGCAGCGGCATCTCCTGCTTGCAGGGGCCGCACCAGCTCGCCCAGAAGTTCAGCATGACGACCTGGCCCTTGTACTGCGCGAGCGAGACCGGCTTGCCGGTGCGCGAGTCGAGGGTGAAGTCGGGAGCGGCCTTGCCTTGTGAATTCCCTGATGCGTCCGCGGCGAGCGCGGTCGCGCAGACCAGCGCGGCGGCGGCGAAGAACCCAGCGATGCGGTGACTCATGTCCGTGGCCTCCTCAAAAGAACGCGGTCACGCCGATGACGCCCTGCAGGTTGCTCGTGAGCTTGTCCGTGCCGAGCAGGTCCGAATTGAACATGTGCGCCTGCAGACCGAGGTTGATGGACAACCAGTCCGTGGGCAGCACGCGGTATCCGCAGCCGAGGTTCAGGGTGACGTGGTCGTCGCCCGCGAACTCGGTGTTGCCGATGCCCGCCGTGACATACAGGGTGCTCGTCATGGCGAGGCCGCGACCGAGGAACACCTCGCCAGGGAGGAAGTTGTAGCCCAGCGCGAGGTTGTAATACGTGAACTGCCTCTCTTTATCGGTGAGCAGCTGGATGTCCCCGCCCAGCGTCTCGAAGCTGGTGCGGCCGGCCTTGGAGCGGCCGTACTCGCCGAGGAGGAAGAAGTCCTCCGTGATGTGATAGGCCCCGGTGACGCCATATACGGGGTTGCTGCCGAAGTCCTCGATGCTCAGTACGCCGAAGAAGCCGCCGAGCTCGAAGTTCTCGGTGTCGATCTTCGGCACCTTGATCTCGCGCCGCTCCACTTCGGGCTCGATGACGCGCGGCGCGGGCGCATTGGCTTCCGCCTGCGCGACCTGCTCGTCGGTCGGCTCCGGCTCCTGCGGGGCCTCGGGGCCGAACCAGTTGCGCAGTGACGCGCACCCGCCGAGCGCGAAGCTCGCCGCGATCAGAAGAAGAA
This sequence comes from Steroidobacteraceae bacterium, assembly GCA_044225565.1. Taxonomy (GTDB): domain Bacteria; phylum Pseudomonadota; class Gammaproteobacteria; order Steroidobacterales; family Steroidobacteraceae; genus CAVXAE01. The sequence goes on from JBGAIL010000079.1 coordinate 16,654, forward strand.
TGCGAAGCCGAGTTTCCATTCGTTCACCTTGTCGTTGTCGTTGCGGCTGGTGAATACGATGTGGTTCTTGTATTCACCGCGCAGGAAGAAGCGCCGCGTGAGGTAGTAGCGCGCGCCCAGGCCCCAGTACGCGGTCTGGTCCGAGCGGTCCGGCGGCTGCACCAGCGTGCCTTTCGGCTCGATCCTCACCATTCCGGTGCCGAGCATCGCGAACGGCGAGAGCCGCCATTCCGGCGCGAACACGTGGGTGAGGCCGAGGTCCGCCACGTAGCCGTTCGAGGCGTTGCCGAGGAACTGCCCGACGGAGAGCTCCGCGGCGAGCTGCGGATTGAAGGAGAAGGAGCCGTAGGTCGAGATGAGCGAGGCGCCGCTGTAGTCGCCGGCGAACACGCCCATCTCCCAGCGGTGGGAGGTGAACCCCGCGCGGTCGCCGAGGCTGAACGTGAACGGCGAGCCGTCCGCCAGCACGGTCTTCAGCATGTCGCGTTGCGCGGCCCAGCCTTCGATGCCGCGCTCGTCGCGCACCTTGAACCAGTCCGTGCGGCGCTTCACCACGTCGATGGCGCCATCGCGCGGCACCACGTGGAAGACCGGATAGCCACGGCCCGGCCCGGTGTGCAGCTCGAGATAGGGCGCGGTGACGAACAGCTGCAACAGCTCCCGCGCGCCGCACACCGACGGCGCAGCGAGGGGGAGCAGCAGGATCGCACACCATGCCTTAATTGACCGGCACCGCAGGATCGAACGGATTGTTGAAATACTGTGCGCCAATATCCAGCCACTCTGAGACCAAGCGAAGCTCCGCCGGGCTCAGCAGCCCCGCGTGTAAGTCACCGGAACCGGCCGCGAAGCGACTCAACGACCGGTTCGAGAGCGCGCCGCGCGCGCTGCCTGCATTCAGATACGGGCCCACGCCGACGGTGACCTGCGTCGGATTGCCGTCCTCGTCGGGCGGACCGGGCACGAGCCTGTCCTGAAGGGCGCCCATGTTAACTTCCTGCTCGTTGTCGGGGAACAGCAATTCCTGGTAGGAACGCATCCTCAGCGGCGCCTCGTCCGAGAGCACGGATGTGAGATCGAGCTGTCCGGCGGGCACCTGCGGCGCGGCGGCGGCATCGACCGGGCCGTGGCAGGTGGTGCATTTGTTGTTGATGACCACGCCGTTGCCGTCGACGTCGGGCACGTTGTCCCCGTTCGCATCCACGAATCGGTCCCTGTCCCACAACGGCTGGACGTGCTGCGGATAGTTGATGACGATGCGGCACGTCGAGGCCCAGGCCGTCTTGCAGCCATCCGAAGTGGGGGCGGGCGTCGTGAAGGTGGGGTCGTTGTAGGCGTAGCTGAAATCCGCTTCGGGCGTGGCGCTCCACACGTCCGTGAACTGGACGTTCACGCTGGGGGTCATCGCCGCACAGCGCGGAGTATCGTCGGCACAACTGACGCGCGCACGGGTTTCGGCCATGGTTTCCCCGGCATTGGGTGGGAAAGTGCCATTGGCGCCCGGGAAAGAAGGTGAGGCCGCAGCTGCGCCCGCATTGAGTGCGGCGTAGAGCCCCTTGCGGCCGTGCGACCAGGGGTTCGCCTGCGTCGCCGGCGTATGACAGCCGTTGCACACGAGGGTCTCGCCGACCTGCACCTGCAGCCAGCTCGAGTGCACCGGCGAGATGCGTCGCCCGTTCGCGTCCAGCACGCTGATCTGGAACGCCACGTCCGCAGGCACCTTGATTTTCACCGAGCCGTCCGGCTCGACCGGCGCGTACGCGAGGATCTCGCGCATGAAGTCGGAAGCACCGAAGGCCGCATTGTCGATGTCGCGCACGTCGTCGTCCGGCTGCGAGACGGCCTTCTCGATGCGGATGAAGCGGGCAGGGCGCTGTGACGCGGGGGTGGTGGCAGGGTTCGCCACGGCGGCGAGACTGGGCGTGGCGGTGTCGTTGCCGTCGAAGTCGTAGACGCTCTTGATGTCGAGGATGCCGACGTTCTCGGCCACCAGGTTGGCGTCGAAGTCGACGCCTGGCGTGCGATCGAGGATGACGCCCGGCGAGGTGGCACGCGGCTGCGCGGCGACCACGTCCGAGTACATCACGCCTTCCTCGGGCTGCATGATGGGCTGCAGGGTGTTCTCTGCCGGATCGTAGATCCACACGCTGTAGAGCACGGCGGCGGGCTCCACGTCCGGGTCTTCGAGGCGGTCCTCGGTGCACGCCACGATGGTGGCGGGATCCGTGGTGTTGTCCATCACGCGGCACTGCGACCACGTGGCGAGGATGCGGTTCGTGCCGTCCCACAAGGGGAAGGCGGAGCTGAAGCGGCCGCCGGGCGACGGGCCGGGAACGGTGCGCACCTCGTTCGGAGTGGCGCGCGTTTGGGCAGGGCCGCTCATGCCGGCGCTCGCGAGCGTGGGCTGATGGTTCTCGACGTAGGTGGCGACGTCGATCATCACGAGGTCGCCGCCGAAGTCCACGTCGCTGCGCTCGCGGATGAGCGCGAGCACGCTGCCGCTCTGCATCTCGCGTGCTTTCAGGAAGTCGATCGGCTCCTCGTTGGTACCCGTGTCGTGGCTGTTGGCGCCGTAGAGCAGCTGGACGTCACTGCCGTCCGGATTGGCGGTATAGAGATGGATGCCGTTCTTGCCGGGAGCGTGATCCCAGCGGCTCCACATCACGCGGCCGTTGAAGTCGCCGCCCGAGAGTACCGAGGGACTGAGGTCGCTGCTCTGGTTGAAGGAGATCTGCCGGATGCCGCTGCCGTTGGCGTTCATGACGTGCAGCACGAAGGCGGGCTCGTTGCGGTCCTCGTTCTGCGCTTCGAACTGCGGCTTGCTCTCATCGAGCAGGATGGCCTTCGACTGCCGCTGGCGCGTGGAGGAGAACACGATGCGGCCGTCCGGCAGGTAAGCCGGCGCGACGTCGTTGCCCTCGTCGGCGATGGTGTCCGAAGCGATGACGCGGTGCAGGTCGTCGGCCGCGATGTCGTATTCCCAGATGGCCCAGGTGGGAGGATCTTCCTCGTCCATGTTCTCCTCGAGCGGTCCTCGCATGGCGAACACGAGCTTGGTGCCGTCGTAGGAGACGTTGAGATCCTTGATGTCGTAGAGGTCCGTACCGGTGACGCGCTCGGTGATGTTGGTCTCGGCGGCGCTGGGCGAGGCACGGTCGCGCTTGAAGAGGCTGGCGCTCGGCACGGCATCGCGCAGCTGGGTGGTGTCGTCCGTGTCCAGGGGGATGGTGCGCTTCACGTAGAAGATGGGGAAGTCGACGGTGGCCGGGTCGGGGCTCTGTCCGCTGCCGGTGTTCACGCTGCCGCTGCCGCTGCAGGCGGACAGCAGCAGGCCGCACACGGCGAGGCACGCCGTGCGCGTGATGGCGTTCACGTTTTTTCCGCCTGAGATCATGGTCGAGACTCCAGTTAACAGTGTTCGCCGAACCGTGTTTGACATTCTGCCGAGGGCGTCACGGCGCACGCTTTCTCTTCGCGGTTCCCTCTGCGGCGTCGCAAGCTTTTCGGATCGCCCGCACAGAGGTAGAGGGTCGCGCCCGCGCGCGCCGTGAACGCTCTCGCAGTTCGCGGGCGCGAGCATACGCGCAGCCCCTATGGAAAACGCCTTGTCGGTGTCCGGCGACGTAGGTGAGTTGAGACATTCGGATGGGCCCGATGGCGTGCGTATAGTTCGCTCGCCTTCGGGCGGGTCGTGGGAGTGGACTGAAGCCATGAGTACTGAAATCAAGACGGGTTCGCAGGTCGCGCGCAGCGTGCGGCGGTCCATGGTTGCGGGGGCGGCGTGCGCGCTGGCCGTGCTCGGGGCTGTTCCCACGGAGGCGGTGGCGGGCCCGCGCGAGCAGGCCAAGCGGATGTATGACCGGCTCACTGGCACGGCACCCACTCCCGCGCTGCTCGACGATCTGGCAAACCGCGTCACGACCGATGGTGCCGAGGCAGCTGCGCTCTACATGCTGGATCCGTCGAACGCGCGCTCGAGCGGCTTCTACAGCGTCACCCTCAAGAATTTCGTCACGCCCTGGACCAACCGCGAGCAGTCGGTGTTCGCGCCGCTTAACGACTACACGGCGACCGTCATCGGGATGGTGCGCGACGACGTGCCGTTCAACCAG
>JBGAIL010000313.1:0-2622 GCA_044225565.1 Steroidobacteraceae bacterium
GGGCACGTTGACGAGCACGCTGGTCGATGCGCTCGACTGCGAGTTCGTGCTCGTCAAGAACGGGGGGAAGCGCAAGGAGCTGGGGCACGGCTCCGTCAAGTCGGGCAGCGCCGGCGCAGAGCCGGCCGGCGCCCGCCGCCACGCCCCACCGACTACGTAGTAGTCCTCGGTGAGTTATGGGTTCGTGCGGCTCCCTGCACGAATCGGCGGCCCCGAAGATGCAGTCCGCCATCAGGGAGTCCCGCCATGCACTGCATCCTATGCGTAGAACCGGTACACACCATCGCCCTCGTTCTGGCCGCGCTCGGCATCGTCACCGTGATCCGGGGGATGGTGAGTCTCTGGGAGCGTGTCGCCCCTGAAGTCATGGGGAATCGGCAGCCGTGATCGCAGTGGCTGCGGATGCGGTCCCGCAGGCGGCGCCCGCAGCCTCGGAAACCGCCATCGTCTACAACGACAAGGTCATCCGCCAGTTCGCATTGATGACCGTGGTGTGGGGCATCGTCGGCATGGCCGTCGGCGTGCTCATCGCCGCGCAGCTGATCTGGCCGGATCTGAGCCTCGGCCTGCCATGGCTCTCCTACGGGCGCCTTCGCCCTCTGCACACGAACGCGGTGATCTTCGCGTTCGGCGGGTCGGCGCTCATCGCCACCTCGTACTACGTCGTGCAGCGCACCTGCCACGTGCGGCTCTTTTCCGATGCGCTCGCCTCCTTCACGTTCTGGGGCTGGCAGCTCGTCATCCTCGCGGCGGCCGTCACGCTGCCGCTCGGCATCACGACCAGCAAGGAGTACGCCGAGCTCGAGTGGCCCATCGACATCCTGCTCGCGCTCGTCTGGGTGGCGTACCTCATCGTCTTCTTCGGCACGATGATCAAGCGGCGCGTCTCGCACATCTACGTCGCCAACTGGTTCTTCGCGTCGTTCATCGTCACCACCGCCGTGCTGCACATCGTGAACAGCGCGGAGCTGCCCGTGTCGCTCACCAAGTCCTACTCGGCTTACGCCGGCACCGTGGATGCGATGGTGCAATGGTGGTACGGGCACAATGCGGTCGGCTTTTTCCTCACGACCGGCTTCCTGGGCATGATGTACTACTTCGTGCCGAAGCAGGCGGGGCGGCCGGTGTACTCGTACCGGCTGTCCATCGTGCACTTCTGGGCGCTGATCTCCGTCTACATGTGGGCGGGGCCGCACCACCTGCACTACACCACGCTGCCCGACTGGGCTCAGACGCTCGGCATGGTGTTCTCGCTCATCCTGCTCGCGCCGTCGTGGGGCGGAATGATCAACGGCATGATGACGCTCTCGGGTGCGTGGCACAAGTTGCGCACGGATCCCATCCTCAAGTTCCTCATCGTCGCGCTGTCCTTCTACGGCATGTCGACGTTCGAAGGGCCGATGATGTCCATCAAGACGGTGAATGCGCTCTCGCATTACACGGACTGGACGGTGGGACACGTGCATGCGGGCGCGCTCGGCTGGGTGGCGATGACCACCGTGGGCTCGCTGTACGCGATGATTCCGCGGCTCTACGGGCGCACGAGCATGTGGAGCATCCGGCTGATCGACTGGCACTTCTGGACGACGACGCTCGGCATCGTGCTGTACGTGGCGGCAATGTGGGTGGCGGGCGTGACTCAGGGATTGATGTGGCGTGCCACGAACGACGACGGAACGCTCACCTACACGTTCGTCGAGTCGCTGGTGGCGACGAATCCGTATTACCTGGTGCGGTTGCTGGGCGGGCTGATGGTGCTCGCAGGCATGTTCATCATGGCCTACAACGTGTGGCGGACGACACGCGAGGGGCGTGCTACGGATGGGGGGCCGCCGGTGCGGGCGGAGCACTCGAATGCGGGGCCGCAGCAGCCTGCGCAGGCGCACGCGCTGCCGGCGTGAAGGGAACATCGCCATGAGCCATGAAATCATCGAAAAGCGCGCGGGTCTCCTGGGCATCCTCATCGCGGTCGTGATCAGCGTCGGTGGGCTGGTCGAGATCGTGCCGCTGTATTTCTCGAGCCAGGTGACGCAGCCGGCGCCTGGCGTGGCGCCTTATCCGGCGCTCGCGCTGGAGGGACGGGACATCTACGTGCGCGAGGGTTGCTACAACTGCCATTCGCAGATGATCCGCCCGCTGCGGGCGGAGACGGAGCGCTACGGGCATTACTCGGTAGCGGGCGAATCGGTTTACGACCACCCGTTCCAGTTTGGCTCGAAGCGCACGGGGCCGGATCTCGCGCGCGTCGGCGGCCGGTACAGCGACGAGTGGCATCGGGTGCATCTGGCGAATCCGCGCGATGTCGTGCCGGAATCGAACATGCCGATGTATGCGTGGCTCGAGCATCGCACGGTCGATGCAAATGCGACGGCCGGGAAGATGCGCGCGCTGCGGCGGCTCGGCGTGCCTTACAGCGATGCGGATATCGACGGGGCTCGAGCGGCGGTAGAGGGCAAGACCGAGATGGATGCGCTGGTGAGTTACCTGCAGGGCCTGGGCCTGGCCTCGAAGCAGTGGCGCTGAGGGGGAATCCGATGATGAGCATGGGCACCTGGCGCGGAATCCTCACGGCCACTCTGTTGCTCGCCTTCATTGGCATCTGCATCTGGGCGTGGAGCGCCC
>JBGAIL010000080.1:0-20725 GCA_044225565.1 Steroidobacteraceae bacterium
CCCGCGCTGCATTGGAAGGCGTGATCGAAGGCATCGCATTCGGCCTGGAGCGCCTTCGCGCGCTGGGGCTGAATCCGAAGGAGATCCGGGTGACGGGCGGAGGCGCCCGCTCGCCCGTGTGGCGGCAGCTCATGGCCGACCTGTTCGGCGTTCCCGTCGTCAAGCTCGTGAACGACGAGTGCGCTGCGCTCGGCGCCGCGCTGCAGGCCATGTGGTGCGAGCGGCGCAGGGAAGGCCGCAGAGCCTCCATCTCGAGCCTCGTCCGCGCAAGCGGCATCGTGCAGCTGGATGAGTCCAGCCGCTGCCACCCGCAGGCGGGCTCGGCCAGCCATCGCATTCCCCATCGAGTTGCCGCGCTGCGGCAGAATCCCCATCCAGCCTGATCCCGGAAGCGCTTCCATGAGAAAGATCCTCGTCCGCATCCTGTGGCCCGCGCTGCTCGTCGCCGGCGTCGCCACGGGTGACACCACCGCGCCGGCGAGCGAGAAGACCGGCCTCACGTTCCGCAGGATCGAGCTGGACCGGCATTTCTGGAACGAAGGGGCAACCTTCGGCGATTTCGACCGCGACGGGAAGATGGACGTGGTGTCCGGGCCCTACTGGTACGCGGGGCCGGATTTCAAGGCGCGGCACGAGATCTATCCGGCCACGCAGGCGTTCGAGCGCAAGGGCGCGGACGGGAAGGTCGAGCGCATTCCCGGCTTCGAGGGCGCGCTCGGCACCGAGAACGTGTATTCCGACAACTTCTTCGCCTTCACCCACGACTTCGACGCCGACGGCTGGACGGACGTGCTCGTCTATCGCTTCCCGGGCAAGGAAGCGGTCTGGTTCGAGAATCCGCGCGGCGCGGGCGGTCACTGGCCCAGCCACGTGCTCCTCGACTCGCTCGACAACGAGTCACCGACTTTCGCGGACATCGATGGCGATGGGCGGCCGGAGATCGTCGGCGCCTCCGGCGGCGCCCTGGGCTATGCGAAGCAGGAGTCCGCGGATCCGAAGGCGCCCTGGAAATTCCATGCCATTTCGACTCGCGGCGAGCCGGACCCTTACGCTCACGGCCTCGGCATCGGGGACGTGAACGGCGACGGCCGGGCGGATCTGATCGAAGCCACGGGCTGGTGGGAGCAACCTGTCTCCCTGCAGGGCGATCCCGTTTGGAAGCGACATGCCGCCCGGTTCGGCGAAGGCGCGCAGTTCCACGTTTACGACGTGGATGGCGATGGGCTCCCCGACGTCATCGGCAGCGAGAACGCGCACGGCTACGGGCTCGCATGGCACCAGCAGGTGCGCCGCGGCGGGCAGATCTCGTTCCGCAAGCACGTGATCCTGCCAGACACGCCGAAGAAGAGTCCTCGCGGCGTGCAGTTCTCGCAGCTGCATGCGGTAGACGTAGTCGATGTCGACGGCGATGGCCTGAAGGACATCGTGACGGGCAAGCGATTCTGGGCACATGGCAGCGACGGGGATCCCGAGCCGAATGCGCCCGCCGTGCTCTACTGGTTCCAGCTCGTGCGACGCGACGGGAAAGTGGACTACGTTCCGCATCTCATCGACGACGATTCGGGCGTCGGCACGCAGGTGGTCGTGGCGGATGCGAACGGCGATCGCCGGCCCGACATCGTGGTGGGCAACAAGAAGGGCACGTTCGTGCATCTGCAGCAGTTCGGCGGGCTCACGCCCGCGGCGGCGGCAGAGGCCATGACGGTGCCGCCGGGCTTCCGCGCGCACGTCTTCGCCGCGGAGCCGGACGTGAAGCAGCCTATCGGGTTCGCCATCGACGACCGCGGCCGTGTCTGGGTCGCGGAGGCTTACACCTATCCCGTTCGCCGTCCCGAGGGGCAGGGCACGGACCGCATCCTCGTGTTCGAGGACCGCGACGGCGATGGACGCTTCGATCGCCGCACGGTGTTCATGAGCGGGCTCAATCTCGTCAGCGGCCTCGAGATCGGGTTCGGTGGCGTCTGGATCGGTTCCGCCCCGCACCTGCTGTTCGTTCCGCTGCAGGATGGAGATGAGCCGAAGCCCGCGGGTCCGCCGCGCATCGTGCTCGACGGCTGGGGCTACGAGGACACCCACGAGACGCTGAACACATTCACCTGGGGGCCGGACGGCTGGCTGTACGGCGCGCACGGCGTATTCACGGACAGCAACGTCGGCAAGCCGGGCGCGCCGGATTCCGAGCGCAGGAAGCTCACCGCCGGCATCTGGCGCTACCACCCCACGAAGGATCGTTTCGAGGTCTTCGCCGAGGGCACGAGCAATCCCTGGGGGCTGGATTTCGACGAGAACGGGCAGATGATCACCGAAGCCTGCGTCATCCCGCACCTGTGGCACATGACGCAGGGCGGCGCGTTCCAGCGGCAGGCGGGCCCTCACGAGAATCCCTTCGTCTACGAGGACATCAAGACGGTCGCCGATCACGTCCACTATCACGGAGATACGCCGCACAGCGGCAACGGCATCAGCGACGACATCGGCGGCGGGCACGCGCACGCGGGCCTCATGATCTACCTCGGCGGCAGCTGGCCCGAGAAGTACCGCGGCGTCGCCTACATGAACAACATCCACGGGGCGCGCATCAACGCGGACCGGCTGGAGCGCCGCGGCAGCGGCTTCGTCGGCCGTCACTCGCCCGACCTGATCGTGTTCAACGATCCGTGGTCGCAGATCGTGAACCTGCAGTACGACCAGGACGGCTCGCTGTACATGATCGACTGGTACGACCAGGAGCAGTGCCACGTCGGCGACCCGGAAGTGCCGGATCGCGGCAACGGGCGCATCTTCAAGGTGGTCTACGGCGACACGAAGACGACGAAGGTGGATCTGCAGAAAGCCACGGATGCGCAGCTCGTCCGCTCGCTGCTGAGCCGCAACGAATGGCACGTGCGTCACGCGCGCCGCGTCTTGCAGGAGCGGGCGGCCACTGGCCGGCTCGATCCGCGGGAGTTGAGGCGCATCCGTGACGCGCTCGGCCTCGATGGGAAGGCGGTGCCGATCGCGGAAATCCCCGGCAGCCACGCCTCCGCGAGCCCGGCAGGCCAGTTGCGTTTGCTCTGGGCATTGCACGGCGCGGGAGGGCTGAAAGAGTCCGACGCGCTGCAGCTCATCCGCAGCCCGGATGAATATCTGCGCGCATGGACCGTCCAGCTGACCAGCGAGGACGGAAAGCTTTCCGCGGCGGCTTTGCGTGCCTTCGCAGATCTCGCGCGAAACGATGCGTCTCCCGTGGTCCGTCTCTATCTGGCGAGCGCGGCTCAGCGCGTGCCGGCAGCCAGCCGCTGGGACCTCGTGCCGGCCCTGATGGCTCACGGTGAAGACGCCAAAGATCACAATCTGGCGCTGATGTACTGGTATGCGGTCGAGCCGCTGGTGCCGCTGGATCCTCCTCGCGCGCTTGCAGCCGCCTTGCAGGCTCGCACGCCTTACGCACTCGAGTTCACCTCCCGGCGCGTGGCATCGCTCGCAAGCCCGGAGTTGCTGAATCATCTGGCGACGGTGCTGCTGCAAGTGGACGACGAAGCGAGGCAGCTGCAGATCCTGCGAGGCATGAGCAGCGCCCTCGATGGCCAGAAGGGCGTCACCATGCCCGCCGGCTGGCGGAACGTGGAAGAGAAGATCGCCCGTGCTTCCAGCCTCGAGCTTCGGGACGAGATGGGCGCCGTCTCCATCGTGTTCGGCAGCGCGGATGCCTTGGCCGGCACCCGAGCCACGCTCGCCGACGAATCCGCCGCGCTCCCGCGGCGCGAGCGCGCGCTGCGCAGCCTGGTGCAAGCGGCCGATCCGGGACTGCCGCCCGTGCTCTTCGGATTGCTGGGCGAGCCTGCGCTGCGGGCCAAGGCCATCACGAGCCTTGCGGCGGTGCCCAACGAGAAGACGCCCGAGAGGCTGGTGGCGCTCTATCCTTCGCTGCCGCTCGAGGAGCGGCAGGAAGTGCTGACGACGCTCACCTCCCGTCCGCAGTTCGCCAAGGCGCTGCTCGCCAGCGTGGCGAAGGAAAGCATTCCCTTGCGGGACATCTCGGCCGCGCTGGCGGCGAACATCCGGGCGCTCGGCGACGCCGGCCTCACCGCGGACCTCGACAGGCTCTGGGGCTACACCCGCGAGTCGAGCGCCGAGAAGAAGGCGGAATTCCAGAGGTACCTCGGCATCGTGGACACCTACGCGAAGGAGCCGGATCGCTCGCAGGGGCGCCAGCTCTTCAAGCAGAGCTGCGGCGTGTGCCACAGGCTGTTCGGGGACGGCGGCACGATCGGCCCGGACATCACCGGCTCCAACCGCCAGGACGTCGAGTACCTGCTGCACAATATCGTCAACCCGAATGCGGAGGTGCCCAATGCGTATCGCGTCGCGACCGTCACGCTCAGGAACGGCCGCGTGCTGTCGGGATTCGCGGATCAGCGGGATCCGAAAGTGGTCGTCGTCACGATGCCCAACGAGACGGTCCGCGTTCCGAAGAGCGACGTGGTCTCGCTGAAGCAGGCGGAGGTCTCCATGATGCCGGAAGGCCTGCTCATGCCCTTGAACGACGACGAAGTCCGCGCGTTGATCGCCTACCTGAGCGGCTCCGGACAGGTGCCGCTTCCCGCTTCGCCATGATGCGCGCGTGCCTGATCGCGCTGGCCTCGTGCGGCGGTCCTGCGACGGCCGCGAAGGCCGAGGAGAGCGATCGCGACACGGTCGTCGTCACGGGCTCACGGCTCCAGGAGTCTGCGCATGCCGCTGCAGTGGAAATCATCGATGCGGACACCATCGCATCTCGCGTCAGCGGCAGCTTGTCCGATCTGCTGCGCGGGGTGCCGGGCCTGGCCGTGTCGCAGCCCGGGGGGCCGGGCGGCTTCACCGAAGTGTTCGTCGACGGCGCGGAATCGAACTTCACCATGGTGATGATCGACGGCGTCAAGGTCAACGATCCCACCGACACGCGGGGCGGGGCGTTCGACTTCGGCGCGCTCGGCGTCGACGAGATCGAGCGCATCGAGATCGTGCGTGGCCCGGTGTCGGCGATCTACGGCTCTGAAGCGCTCGCGGGCGTCATCAACGTGATCACGCGCGCATCCTCGGAAGAGGGGCTGCGCGCCGCGGCGAGCAAGGGCTCATACGGCTACTCGAGTTACTCGGCCCGCCTGGCGACTCAGCTCGGAGACCGGGCACAGGCTTCCCTGAGAGCGTCGTATGACGATGCCGGTGAGCCCGTCAGCGGTTCCACGATGTTGCGCAAGGCCGCCCAGGCGGACGTGACCTATCGTCTTTCAGATCGCTTCACTGCGGACGCCGCCGTCCGGATCGGCACCCGGACGCGTACCAGTTTTCCGGACGCCAGCGGCGGTCCGCGCTACGCCGTGCTGCGGGATCTGGAAAGATCGCAGGCAGACGACGGCACCGTGTCGGCACGCCTTCGGTACGCCTTCACGAGCAAGTGGTCCATCGACCTCACAGGATCGATCTTCCGCCGCGACGACGAGCTGTCCACCCCGGCGATCGCGCCGGGGATTTCGCAGGGGCGTCCCGCGCAGATCGCGGAGTCGCGTTTCGAACAGTCGCAGCTGACATTGGCGGCTCGCTATGCCCCGACGTCGCAGGTGAGCTTCGCTTTCGGCGTCGAGGAAAGACACGGCACGGGCCGTCGCGACAGCGAGCTCGACTTCGGTGGATTCCAGCTGCCATCGGATTTTTCCCTGCGACGCGATACCCGCGCGGCCTTCTTCGAAGCGGCGTGGCGGCTGCGCGAGTCCGTCGAGCTGTTCGGCGGCGTGCGCCGGGATCACACGGAAGGCTCGGACGATCAGGCGTCGAGCCGGCTCGGCGCGGTGTATCGCGGAGCGGCCGATCGCTGGCAGCTGAGAGCGAGCTGGGGAGAGGGCTTCAAGCTGCCGAGCTTCTACGCGCTGGGCGACGCCCTCACGGGTAATCCGGATCTCGCGAGCGAGCGGGGCACCTCCTTCGATCTAGAGGGGAGCCTGCGGTTGTTGAACGACAGCGTGGTCCTCGGTGCGCGGGGTTTCAGCTCGGTGTATCGGGACCTGATCGATTTCGACTTCGCCACCTTCCGGCTGGTGAACCGCTCGCGCGCCGACATCGACGGCATCGGCGTTTCCGCTGCCGTGAAGGCGGGCGCTCACTGGCAGCTCGCGCTGGATGCCACACGGACCCACACCGAGCTGGCATCGGGCGGCGCGCTGCTCAATCGCCCGGATGAGATGGCTCGCGTTTCCGTCACGTGGCAACCGCTGTCCCGATGGACCATCGCTTCCGCTCTGCAGTACGTCGGCGATCGCGCGTCGAGCTCCGTGGCGACGGGTGACGTGACGCTCGAGTCCTACGCGCGCATCGACCTGGCTGCAACCTATCGGCTCAGCGCAGCGTTGCAACTGCAGGGAGCCGTGGACAACGTCCTGGGGCGTCGTTACGAGGACGCTCCCGGATTTCCCTCACCCGGCCGCCTGTTCCGGATCGGTTTCCGGTCGTGGCTGCACCCGGGGCGGCGAACAGGAGGCACTGAATGAACAGGCGGATCCCGATCGCAATCATGCTGGCGGTGGCAGCGCCGGCCTTCGCACCCCTTGCCGTCGCATCGCCGCTGAATGCCGCGACGCAGGCAGGCCCTGCAACGGTCTTGCTGTTCGACGGCAAGTCCCTGGAAGGGTGGGAAGGCGACCCGAAATGGTGGCGGGTGGAGGGCGGGCTGATCACGGGAGGCTCGACGACGGTCGAGGTGCCCACCAACTATTTCCTGGCGACCCGGCGATCGTACGGGGACTTCGAGCTGCGGCTCAGCATCCGGCTCACCGGAAGCGAAGGCTTCATCAACAGCGGCATCCAGATCCGCAGCGCGCGCATCCCGGGCAGCACGGAGATGATCGGCTATCAGGTGGACGCGGGCGAAGGCTGGTGGGGCAAGCTGTACGACGAATCACGCCGCAACGAGGTCATCAGCGAGGCGGCGAACCTCGGCGCCGTGACGGCGGCGGTGCGTCCGCAAGGCTGGAACGAGATCCGCATCCGTGCCGAAGGCGCCCGCATCCGGTCATGGATCAACGGCGTGCCGGCGCTCGACTACACGGAGAAGGCTCCCGGCATCGCGCGCAGCGGCTCCATCGGGATCCAGGTGCACGGAGGCGGGAAGGCGCTGGTGCAGGTGAAGGACATCACCATCGAGGAGCTGAAGGCTTCCCCAGCAGGAACGCAGCGATGACGGGAAGTTGTTCAGCGCTCGTGCTGCGCATCGAGGACGATGAGCGTCGCGTTCACCGTGCGCACCCCGCGCGCAATTCTGCGCGCTGATTCGCGAGCGAAAGCCGGCTACGTTCAACGCGGCGCGCTGCTCACGCCGATTCAAAAACGTCGATGGGGCCATAAGGACTCGATCGACGAATCCATGCTCGAGTCAAGACTGCATTTCTGCGCGAACACAGCAGTTTGATGGCTATAATCCTCGCGCCTTTCGCGCTAGGGTGGGCTCATGCAAGCCGCCACAGTCGACAACCTCGTTCGGAAAGGCAGGTTCGAGCCGCAGGTTGCGGTAGCGATCTCCGAGTCCATCGACATGGCTATCCAGAACGCTCAGCTGGTCACGGTGCCGATCCTCGATGCCCGCCTGATGGGTCTCGAGGCTCGCATGGGCAGCAAGCTCGAGGGAATGGACGGCAAGTTGTCGTCCCTCGAATCGCGCATGGATGCGAAGCTGTCCGCGCTCGAGGCCCGCATCGATGGCAAGCTGGCCGAGCTCGAAGCACGCATGGACGGGAAGTTGGCCGCGCTGGAGGCTCGCATGAACGGGAAGCTGTCCGCGCTCGAGGCCCGCATCGAGAACCGGTTCGCCGAAGTGGCGGGGCAGCTCGTGGCCCTCGAGGCGCGTATGGATGTGAAGCTCGCCCGGATGAAGACGGAGCTGGTGTTCTGGCTGATCGCCGTCGTGGTCGGCAAGGACTATCTCCCCCGGATCGTCTCGGCGATCTCGGAGGCGGTTCGAGCGGTGTTGCCGTAGCTCGCTGTCATCCCAACCGGCACCGACCGCGGGTGGGCAGTGTCTTCTCCCGGCGGCGTTTGCTTTGCACGCCCCGGCCGGCCACGCTCCGGTCTATTGGCGGCAGTTCGGTTTCGTGATCTGCCCGGCCGTGATCCTCCACCCTTCGGTCTCCCTGCTCGCGACGAGCAGCAGCGTCCGGCCGACGGCCTGCGCCTCGTGCGAAATTCTCATCAGCAGATTGAATTGAACGATTGCGACGTCCGGCCGCAGCAGCTTGACGTCGACGGCGCTCGCTGCAACGGTGCTGGCTCCGGCCCAGCTCTCATGCGCGGCTCGCAGATCGGCAACGATGGCGTCCCGGCCTGAATCCCGCGTGTCGAACGTCGTCACCCAGGTGGCATCGGTCGCGTAGAGCCTCGAGAAGGCTGCCATGTCGTGCGCGTTCCAGGCACGGACGAAGTGCTCGACGAGCGCCTCGGGGCCTGCGTCATGCGTGGCATCGGCATTCGTCGACGCCAGCGGCCCCAGGTTCGTATTCTGTGCGGCGCGGATGAGCCAGCCCTTGCTCTGTCTTACGACGACCCACGTGAAGACGCCGCCTCGTGGCGAGCGCGGCGTTCCATCCGGATCCTTGTCTCCGCTCAGAGCCCAGTCCACGTGGACCAACGCGACGTCCGGCTCGAGGAGCCGGATCGTCACCGCCTTCGTGGACCACGTGCTTTCGCGGAACTGGTCGAGCCGGCTGGCGTGCTCCGCCTCGATTTCCCGCTTTCCGCGCCAATGGCGAGCGCCGACGTTCACGAAATCGGCATCCTCGGTCATCACGCTGACGAGCCGTTTCATGTCGTGCTGGTTCCAGGCATGCTCCCATCGCATGGCGAGTTCGCGGATCGCGACGTCGTCGGCAGCGCTTTGGGCGAGCGCCTGCGAGGCCTGCATGGCGAGCAGCGCCACTCCCATGATCCGGGAAAGTTTCGGCATGATGTTTACCCTCATCTGTTTCGGCCTGGAGCGGGTTTACCGGCGCACTCCACCTGAGCCAACCCTGTGATTCACAGCCTAGTCCCGGTATTGTCGCGGCGCCATGCCGGAGGAATCCTGAGATGACGACGAGACGCGAATTCCTGGGCACTTCCCTGGCCATCGGCACGGCGACGGCCGTCGGCGCCGGCAGCCCTGGTGCCATACGTGCGCCGAAAAAAGTTCTTGTCCTCGGCGGCACTGGCTTCGTCGGGCCTCACGTGGTCCGCAGCCTGCTCGCGCACGGTCACTCCGTCACGTTGTTCAATCGCGGCCGCAGTGGCGCTGGCCTCTTCGGCAAGGACGTGGAGGAACTGCACGGCGATCGCAACGCCAGCCTCGACGCACTGAAGGGTCGCAAGTGGGACGCCGTCATCGATGAGTCCGCATCGAACGGCGCGACGGCGGCTGCCTGGGTGAAATCCTCCGCGGCGTTGCTGAAGGACGCTGTCGATCAATATCTCTACGTGTCCTCACGCTCCGTGTACGCCAGCTATGAGCGCGTGCCCATGACTGCGGATGCGCCGGTACTGACGCTCGAGAATGTGCCGTTGAGCGCGGGACAGGAGATGCCGTATGGACACGGCAAGGCATACGCGGAGAAGGAGGCACTCGCTGCGATGCCGGGCCGGGTCACGATAGTGCGGCCAGGGCTCATCGTCGGGCCCGGCGACGACACCGATCGGTTCACCTACTGGCCCGTGCGAATCGCGAGAGGCGGGGAGATCCTCGCGCCGGGGGACGGCACGGACCGCGTGCAGATCATCGATGTGCGGGATCTTGCAGATTTCGAGGCCACTCTCGTCACAAACCGCACCTTCGGCATCTTCAACGGCCTGGGGCCGGATCGCGGCCGCCCCTTCAAGGAGTTTCTCGCACGCATGCACGAGGCGCTCGGCGGGAACGGCACGTACACGTGGGTATCCACGGATTTCCTGCTCGCCAACAAGGTCGAGCCGTACTCGGACCTCCCGGTCTGGCGGCCCGCGCGCGGCCCGCACATCGGCTTCGCGCAGTTCGATCTCACTCGCGAGCTTGCCGCCGGGCTGAAGCTTCGGACTCTGGAGACCACGGCGGTCGACACGCTCGAATGGTTCAAACAGCAGTCAGCCGGCGGGACCGCGAAGTTGAAGGCGGGCATGGCGCCGGAGCGGGAGCACGAGCTGCTCGCGCTCTGGAAGGCGCAGCCGCCGGCCAGGAACGCGCAGGCAGCCGCTGGAAGCGGTCTCTGAAGGCGATAAGCTGATGATCCAGAAAGATATTTGAGTCCCTCTCGCACGTGTCGCCCGACCTGCGTCCGATGGGTGCGCAGGGCCTGCGGTGTCCACTTTCCGCAAAATCCGGTCTACTGAGATCAGCCAACGCGTTCCAGTGCCGTGACCTCGCAGAACACCAGGACTTTCGTCAGCGAGATCTACAGAAGCCACAACCAGCGGCTCCTGCTGTTTCTCGCGCACCGCATACGCCACGCCAGTCTGCACGCAGCCGACCTGGCACAGGAGGTGTACCTGCGCCTGTCGCGGATCAGCAAGCCCCAGACGATCCGTGAGCCGCAGGCGTACCTGTTCCGGGTCGCGCGCAACGTCATTCACGACCATCAGATGGGCCTCGGCAGCCTGCCAGGCACGGTCGAGCTGAGCGATGCCGGCGACGATCTCGACTCGCAACGCGCGATCGATCTCGCCACCCAGCTCGAGCAGCGACAGCGGCTGGAGCGCATCAAGGCGGTGCTCGACGACCTGCCGCCGAGGCCCCGCGCCATCTTCGTCCTGCATCGTGCCTACGGGCACACGCTGGACGAGATGGCCGCGCAGTTCGGCATCTCGCGCTCGCAGGTCAAGAAGGACTTCGCGAGGGCCGTGGCCCATCTCAATCAACGCCTGCAGGAGGAAGACTGACCGTCATGGGCGAGCGTCCCGACCGGCCGAGAGCGAACCGCCAGATCCAGCAGGAGGCGGCCCGGTGGCTCATCGACTTCAATGCCGACGAGCCGGATTCCGCCGCGCGCGCGGAGTTCGACAGATGGCTGCGGGCTTCGCCGGAGCACATTCGCGCCTATCTCGAGCTGCTCCCCCTCTGGCAGGAGAGCGCCGGGCTCGCCGGCATCGACGGGATGAGCCGCGAGGACCTGATCGCGCTCGCCAGCACAGAGGGCACCAATGTGGCGGTCCTGAGCCGGGAGCTCGATGTCCCTGAAGGGAATTCCGCAGTCACCCGACCGCCCGGGCGGCGATATTTCCGCCCTCTGGCGGCGGCTGCAGCGGTGATCGCCGCCGTGGCTGCGGCTTTCTGGCTGCAGGCCACGGGCCGTCAGGTCTATCGCACCGGGATTGCCGAGATCCGCACGCTGGCGCTCGAGGATGGCACGCGTCTGTCGATCGGCGCGCGCTCCACCGTCGCCGTCGAATATTCGAAGAGCGCGCGCGCTTTCAGGCTGGATGCGGGCGACATCTATGTCGATGTCGCCAAGGATCCTGCCAGACCGCTCACGGTCGAGGTGAAGGGCAGGACGATCCGGGCACTCGGCACCCAGTTCGAGGTGCGCACGGATGACAGGTCGGTGCGCGTCTCCGTGATCGAAGGCCTCGTCTCCGTTTCCGGCTCCGGCGAGGTCGAAGCGCGCCCCGGCGGCGCTTCCGGCGCGAGCCCAGGCGCGATCCTGCTGCAGGCAGGGCAACAACTCACCTCGCGCCCGGGCGCGCGCGCGCAGAGCCCCCAGCCCATACGCTCGAAGGAGCCCGCTGCCTGGAGAGCGGGGCGGCTCGTGTTCGACGACGAGGAGCTGGGTGACGTCATCCGCGAGTTCAATCGCTACAACAGGCGCGCTTTCAAGCTCGCGGATCCCGCGCTCGAGCGCATCCCGATCGCCGCGGCGTTCTCTTCGGCCGATCCCGGGCCACTGATCCGCTTCCTCAGAGATCAGCCCGGCATCGTCGTGAGCGAGCGGCCGCAGGAGATCGTCGTCGATTCCCGGCGGTGAGCGGTGTCCACTTTTTCCTGAATCCAGTCTTCCAGCGCATGACATTCACTCGACTGGGGAATTGCATGCGTTACGCGATCGCCGCCGCCGCCATCGGCATGGCTCTCATCGGTATCTCTCGGGCAGACGAAGCCGCGGCGCGAGTGCGCAAGCCCACGGACATTCCGGCCCAGACCCTGCGGGTCGCGCTCCAGACGCTCTCCAGAGAGCGGGACCTGCAGTTCATCTTCAGGTCGGACGTCGTCGGCGCCATCCGGACGCCGCACGTGAGCGGAGAGCTGACGGTCGACGAAGCGCTGACCCGGCTCTTGAGCGGAACGTCGCTCACTTACAAGTATCTCGACGAGAAGACCGTGACGATCGTTCCGGCCGCTACGGCACCGCCGGCCGATCGCGCGGGCAAGGAGCCGGGATCGACGTCCAATGGCGTCGAGAGCACCGGCGAACGCTTCAGCGACGCAAATGCCACCCGGCTCTCGCAGAGCGAGGTCTCATCCGTGCCGGACGGGTCCGCAACGGCGGAAGACAACCGGCTGGAGGAAGTGCTGGTGACCGCGCAGAAGCGCACTCAAAGCCTCAACGAGGTTCCCCTGAGCGTCACCGCGCTGAGCGGCGACGAGCTGCGCATGTCGGGAATCGACACGATGCAAAGCCTCTCGTATTCCGTGCCGAGCCTCGTCGTCGAGGAGACGGGCGGAGGATTCCAGAGCTACTTTCTCCGGGGCATCGCGAACGCCAATGCCTCGACCTCGCTGGTCGGCGTGTACCTGGACGAGGCGGACGTCACGACCAATTCCAACTCGCAGCTCGGGCTGCGCGCCATCGACCTCGAGCGCGTGGAGGTGCTGAAAGGCCCGCAAGGCACGCTGTACGGCGCAGGCTCGGCGGGTGGCACCATACGGTTCATCACGAAGGACCCCGAGCTCACCGGCATCAGCGGCTCGGGCGACGTGGAGCTCTTCACCACGAAGCACGGCGATTCGAGTCAGCGGGTCTCCGGCGTCCTCAACCTGCCGCTCGTCGAGGAGCGCCTCGGGGTGCGCATCGTGGGCACGTACGGCAATCTCGGCGGCTGGATCGACCAGCCCGCGACCGGGCGCTCCGACATCAACGATCAGAACCTGCGGGACGTGCGCGTGAAGACCCTGTGGAAGCCGAACGAAGCCTTCTCGCTGAAGGCCCTCATCGACATCAACCGCAATGAAGGCGGTGGCACGAATGCAGGTGCGGATCGCAACTATCAGCTCACGCTGCCCGCGGATCCGACCGCGCGGACGCCGTTCGACGCCGACTACGACATCTACAACCTCACCGGCAGCTACGATTTTTCGCGCATCAACCTGCTCAGCAGCACCACGTACATGAGCTCCTTCTCGCGCGCTCCGGTCGGGCTGAAGTATCCCATCTCCTTTCCCCCCGACCCGGACTTCGAGTTCCTCAACAATCCGGACACTCGCGCCACGCACTCCTTCTCCCAGGAAGTGCGGCTGAGCTCCAACGATGCGGCGGCGCCGCTGCACTGGGTCACCGGCGTTTTCTACAAGGAGCTCGACATCCACTACACGACGGAATACGTCGGCGCGCTGCCGGGCGTGTTCGACTTCACCGGCTCGCTGCTCCGCGACGAGAGCTCGAAATCCGCAGCCGCCTTCGCCGACGGCAGCTACGACGTCTCGCAGCGATGGTCGGTCGGCGGCGGAGTGCGCTACTTCCGTGACGAGCGGAGCCTGTTCGATGGTGAGAACACTCACTCCGCCACCTTCCACCACGTGGATCCGCGCGTGTATGCCTCTTTCGCGCCGACGCGTGACGTTCATTTCTACGCCAGCGTGGCGGACGGCTTCCGCAGCGGCGGCTTCAACGCGGGCGAGGACGCGGAAGAGCCTTCCTTCAAGCCCGAGAAGGTGAGGTCCTACGAGCTCGGCACCAAGGCTTCGCTCTTCGAGCGCAGGCTGTCTGCGCAAGTCGCGCTCTTCTACAGCCGCTACTCGGACATCCAGCTCTTCAGGCTGGACTCCGACGGCTTCGGCTCGCTGAACAACGCGGGGACCGCTCACGTGAAGGGAGTGGACTGGTCGTTCGACTGGCAGGCCACCGACCATCTGCTGCTGTCCCTCAGCGGAAATGCGACACGAGCGCGCCTCGTGAGCCTGCTTCCCGGCGTCGAGGCCGTCGTGGTCGGCGATCACGTCGATTATTCGAGGGATTATGCGGGGCGGGTGGCTGCGACGTACGCGTGGAGCGTGGCGGAGGAGATGCCTGCGTTCGTGCATGTCGAGTTCGCGAAGGTGGGCCCGGCGTACGGGACGGATCGCTCCCTGGGCGGTCCGCCGGTGTTGTTCCAGACCGACGTCATCGACATGCTGGATGCGCGGCTCGGATTCTCGCGTTCCGGCTGGTCATACGAGCTGTTCGGCGAGAATCTCACCAACGCCAATGGGCTTCAGGACACGGCGGGCACGTTCGGGTTCGCCTCGCGCCCACGGCCGCGAACGATCGGCGTGCAGATCCGGGCGGAGTTCCGTTGACGCGGCCGGCTACTCCTCCACCTTCACGCGGATGACGGCCGAGCCTCGACGCCTCTGCAGCTCCACGTTCGGCTCGTGCTCGAGAAACCGCAGCAGCGCTTCCGGATCGTCCGCATTGAAGACCGCCGTGATGCGTCGGCCGGGGGTGTTCGGGCCTTCGAGCTCGATCTGCCGCTGGTTGTAGCGATTGAACTCGCTCACGACCTCGGCCAGCGTCGCGCCATGGAACGACAGGCGCCGCTGGCGCCACGCGACGGCTGTATCGATGTCGGGCCTCGAGGCCCTGGCGATGGCCCCATTCGCTTTGACCACCGCCTCTTCACCTGCCCCGAGCAGGACTGGAGGCGAGCCCTTCTCGATGATCTTTACGCGCCCCTGCACGACGGCTACCCGCGTAGCCTCGCTGCGTTCGTACACATTGAACTGCGTGCCGACGGCCTGGACGACGGCGTGCGGCGTCAGCACCCTGAAGGGACGCTTCGGATCGCCTTCGACATTGAAGAGGGCCTCGCCGGCGAGCAGGCGCACTTCGCGCGCGTGGTCGGAATAAGCGACGCTCACGCGTGATCGGGTATTGAGATGCAGGAGCGAGCCGTCCTCCAGGTGCAATGCCCGCTGCTCGCCCACTCCAGTCGCGTAAGTCCGGGTGGCGTGGCGCCCGGTGAGCCAGAAGAGGCCACCCAGAAACAGCATCGCCACCGCAGCGGCCATCGCAAGGCGAGTGACGCGCGAACGACGAGAGACGGCCGGTCCCATCGCTGCTTCGCGGGCCCGCGCCTGCGAAGGAAACTCGGCAACGTCCATGTGCGTTTCGGCGAGGAGGGCGGCGAGATCGATATCCCGGTTGGCGTCACGATCGCTCACGAGCTGCTGCGCGGTCGATACGAGCAGGAATTCCTCCACGTGCCGCGGGGAACGCTTGAGCCATGCGACGAATTCCGTCTTCGTGCTCTCGCAGGATTCCTCCGCGAGCCGGATGAGCCACTCCGCGGCTTCCTCGGCAAGGCGTGTGTCGGTTGGATTGGGGGAAGTCATGGCAAGGCTCTCCGGTGCCTCATCGATCCCAGTGGGCCGCGCGACAAGCCGCCAGCGCGCGGGTCAGGTACTTCTTGGCGGTGAGCGGGGTGATGCCGAGCTTCTGCGCGATCTCCGCGCACGTCAGGCCTTCGCGCACGTTGAGGATCAGCACCGCCCGGTAGTTGCGCGGAATCTGTGCCAGCACGCGCTCGAGCTGCTGTTGTGCGGCGAATGCATCACCTATCGGATCCCTCGAGGTTTCGGACGCGGAGAGGCTTTCGGCCACGTCCTCGGCCGTCTGCGTGTCGTAAAGGAGGATCTCGCGCTTTTGATGCAACCCCCACTCGTGCAATACATTGGCGGCGATACGGTAGAGGTAGGCTTCGGGTTGGCGCACCAGCTCCGCCTGCGGGCTCTGCAGGAAGCGCTGGTACACGTACTGCACCAGGTCTTCCGCATCCTGGCGCCGACGGAGGCGCCGCGCCAGATAGCGGAAGAGCTGCGGGGCATGGCGCGACAAGGCAACGCGGTCGAGCACCGTATGCCCGGGAGCCTGGGATGCGCGCGGTTTGCTCATGTGGAAAACATCGAAACGGATTGCCCCATGAAAGCCATGATCGATCCGGGGTGCGCAAGGGGGACAGATCCTGTCCCCCGCCACGTCCGCCAAACGATCTAACCCTGCCGAGAGGCTCCTGTCACGCCTCCCGGGGGACATCACAGTGAGAACCGTCATCGCCCATCTCGTTTTCCTGGCCGGCGCCGCTTTCGGGACGGGAGGGGCGCTCGCCGGGACGCCGGCACAAGCGTCGGTCCAGTCCGTGCGGCTCGAGATTCCGGCGCAGCCGATCGAGTACGCCCTGTCGGCCTTTGCCGAGCAATCGGGGATACAGGTCGTCTTCTATACCGATGTCGCGCAGGGCCTGCAGGGGCCGAAGCTCTCCGGGACCTTCACACCTCGGGAGGCGCTCACGATGCTGCTCGAGGGGACATCCCTGCGGGCGGAGTTCCTGAATGCGCACACCGTGGCGATCCGGGCGATCGACGAGGCTCAGAAGAAAGCTGCAGCGGCCACTGCCGCGCAGGGCAGCGACGCGGAGCTCAAACTGGCAAAAGCCGATCCGCCCTCCGATGCGCTGCCGCCCAAGGAGGCAGAGGCCTCACGGGAGGAGAGCCGGTCAGCCCTGGAGGAGGTGGTGGTCACTGCGCAGAAGCGCGAAGAGCGGCTGCGCGAGGTGCCGATCTCGATCAGTGCGGTGAGCGGCGCGCAGCTCGAGCGTCAGGGCGCCAGCCGCTTCTCGGACTATGCCGGCTATATTCCCGGCCTGTCCTATGCGACGAGCGGCATCCCGGGCGAAGGCGAGCTCAACTTGCGTGGCGTCACGACGGCGACCAGCCCCACCGCGTCGACGGCCATGTACATCGACGAAGTCCCGACCACGACGCACGGCACCTGGGGCGGCAGCGGTTACAGGCCGCTCGACCTGTTCCCCTATGATCTCGAGCGCGTGGAGGTGCTGCGCGGCCCGCAAGGCACGCTCTATGGCGACAGCACGATCGGCGGACTGATCAAATACGTGACTCGCCCCGCCGACCTGAGCACGTTTTCCAGCATGGTCGGCACGGAAGGTATCGCCGTCTCCGGTGGAGACGGCCTGGGCGGCGGCGTCCGCGCGATGGTCAACGCACCACTCTCGCCGGGCGTGCTCGGCGTACGCGTCAGCGGCGTCTACCAGAAGAACCCGGGGTTCGTGACTAACGTCAGGACCGGCGACAAGGGAATCAACGAGACCGAGCAGCGCGGCCTGCGCATCGCCCTGCGCGCGACGCCGAGCGATGCGCTGTCGCTCGACGTACAGTGGCTGCACAGCGAGTTCGAGGCGGACGGGCGCGCCTATACCCGCCTGGCGCCGGGCACCAGGCAGCCCTTGTATGACGACTATGAATACGATGTCCTGCTGCCTGAGCCGACCTCGCAGGAGTTCGATCTGCTCTCCGCCACGGCCCGGTATGATTTCGGGCCCGTCCAGCTGACTTCCGTGTCCGGTTATTCCCGCTCCGAGCGCGACTTCACCGGCGACCAGAGCGCGCTCGTGCGCAACTGGATCGAATTGCTGACGGGCGGCGCCGTGACGGACGGCCATGGCCTCCTGTCGTATCCGACCACGAACAGGAAGCTCACCCAGGAAGTCCGGCTCGCCTCCGCGCAGGACCGGCAGCTCACCTGGATCGTCGGCGGCTACTACAGCTCCGAAGACACGCGCAGCGTTGGAAGGATCGTCCCCTATCTCGCCGACGGCACGATCTTCACCGACCTGCTCGAGCTTTCCAATGAGAGCGTCAAGGCGCGCTATACGGACCTGTCCGCCTTCGCCAATGCCACCTTCAGGATCACCGACGAGTGGGAGGTCTCGGGCGGCATCCGGCATTCCCGGATCACCGACGATTTCCATGATCGCCTGGTCGGAACGTTCCTGTCGGGAAGCCCGACCGAGCCCTATTTCGACGATATCGACGCCGAGTACAAGGCGACGACCTGGTCGGCGGGCACGCGCTACATCGCCAGCGACGACTTCATGATGTTCGCCCGCGTGGCCACTGCCTTCCGCGCGGGCGGAATCAACTACACCTGGCCCGGCGCGCAGAAGAGTTACGATCCGGACCGCCTGACCAGCTACGAGGCGGGCATGCGCGCCGACTTCCTGTCCGACCGGGCCGGCATCGATCTGACGGTCTATTACCTGGACTGGAAGGACTTGTTCATCATCGCCTACACGCCCGACGACTTCGGCTACCAGACGAATGGCGGGCGCGCGAACGGTCTCGGCACG
This sequence comes from Steroidobacteraceae bacterium, assembly GCA_044225565.1. Taxonomy (GTDB): domain Bacteria; phylum Pseudomonadota; class Gammaproteobacteria; order Steroidobacterales; family Steroidobacteraceae; genus CAVXAE01. The sequence goes on from JBGAIL010000080.1 coordinate 18,343, forward strand.
GAGCTCACCGGCACGTTGAAGCCCACCCGAAGCCTGACGCTGACCGCGACGGCCGCCTATTACGGATTGAAGATCCGCGACGATCTGCCGACGCTCGGCGCCGAATCGGGCGACCGCACGCCGACCAGCCCGACGTGGTCCGGCTCGGTGCTGGCGGACTACAGCGTGCCGCTTTCGGGCGATTGGCATCTCAATCTGGGCGGCGGCGTCCGCTGGGTGAGCCACACCTACTCGCGCTTCGTCCATGATTCCGCAGCAGCGCGGCTGGGCGGCTATGCCGTGGCCGACCTGAACGCCGCGGTTTCCAACGATCGGTGGACGCTGCGCACTTATGTGCGCAACCTCACCAACGACGACACCATAGTGGCCGATTCGCCACCAAACCGCGGCGTGCAGATGGTGCCGCGCACGGTGGGCCTCGCGCTCGATCTGAGATTTTGAGATGCGCCGCATCGCACTCCCTGCCGTGACACTGATCGCGGTGGTCGCCACCGCGGCGCAGATTCACGCCGCCGCACGCCCCCTCGCCGAGGTCGGCGCGACATCTTCTGCGACGGACGATGCGACCATCGCCGCGGCGATCGAGCGGGTGGCGCAAGCCGCGGTGGCCGAGGGTGTGAGCCCCGGTTTGCAGGTCGCCGTACTCAAAAACGGCACGGCGGTTCTCGTGAAAGGCTATGGCCAGGCCGATCTGGAGCAACAGACTCCCGTCACCAACGACTCCGTGTTCCGCGTCGGCTCGGTCACCAAGCAGTTCACCGCCGCGGCAATCGTGAGGCTGCAGGAGGAAGGCAGGCTTTCGGTCGAAGACAGGCTGGCGAAATATTTCCCGGACTTTCCGGGCGCGGGCGAGATCACGCTCAGGCAGATGCTGCAGCACACCTCAGGCCTGCACAGTTTCACCGACGCTTCCTATCCGGCGGTCAAATACGCCCACCGTTCCACGGCCGAGATGATCGCCTACTTCGCGGCGATGCCTGCCGTGCGCGACTTCGAGCCGGGATCGAGCTGGCGTTACAGCAATACCGCTTATTTCATGCTGGGCGCGATCGTGGAGAAGGTCGAGGGCGAGCCTCTGGCGGCGGTTTTGAAGCGGCGCTTCTTCGTGCCGCTCGGCATGGCGCATACCGCGCTGGACGATGAGAGCGAGATCGTGCGCGGGCGGGCCGAGGGCTATACGCCCGACGGGCCGGGCAAGTTCCGCAACGCGGAGTTCATCTCCATGTCGATTCCGGGCGGCGCCGGCGCAATACGTTCGACCGCAAGCGACCTTGCGCGATGGAACGCCGCGCTTTTCGGCGGAAAGGTGCTACGGCCGGCGAGCTTCGCCGCGATGACCGCGCCCGGCACGCTGGCGAACGGGGAGACCACCGGTTCGATCATCCGGAAGAACCACGGCGTGGACAAGGAATACGGGTTCGGCCTGGAGACCTCGACTTTCGAGGGGTGTCGCAGGATCGAGCACGGCGGTGGCATCGATGGCTTCTCCTCGAGCCTCACCGAGTTTCCGCAGGATCGGATCACGGTCGTGGTCCTCTCCAACACGATCGGCGAGGGCGTCGGCGCCGATCAGGTCGTGGAACGGATCGAACGGATCGCGCTGACCGGGGCGTCGTGCCGGACCGGATAGACCACGGGCCTTCCGGCCACGACGACCGCACCTTCGGTCAGGCGCGCCGGCTCCATCCGATGGCGGCCCATGATGTGGAACACCTCGGCCCCGCGGGCGATGAGGTGATCGGCAACGATGCGCCGATGGCATCTCCACCATACGGCTTCGGAGCACATGATCGCGCACCGCTCGCGCGCTCCCTGCTCGAGCAGGCGCTCGAGGCCGGCCCGAAATTCGGGTGAGAGCGCGTAGTCCGCGTAGTTGTGGAAGCTCTGATTGGTCCAGAAGCCATTGATGTCGGGCGGGACGGTGCGCACCCTGGCCCGACGGCCACCGAGCTCGGCGATCCGTTCGTACGAGATGCCCGCGGTCTCGAGCGCTTCGGGAAGGGTGTCTTCGTTGAACTGCGGGTTGGCCCTCGACCCCGGTATTCTCCTGATGTCCGCGAGCAAACCGATCCCGGCTTCGCTCAGGAGCGCGATGAATCCCGCGAGGCTGCGGTTGGAATGGCCGATCGTGAAGAACGGCTGCTTGTCGCGGCGCCTTGGCACGGGCCAAGGGTGGACGATGCTTCGTGCCGGGGCAACCGGAATGCCTTCATCGCGACGGCTGCGTTCGCGTGGCTGCAGCAGTCCACGAGGTACGGATATCAATCACCTCGACAGTCGTGTGCCCGGCGTTGCACGGGTACAGTCGGCGCAGACCGAGCCGCACGGTAGGCTCGCCGATGCGCCCGCGCGGCGATTCCAACGCATGCCCCTCGCGCCGGAA
>JBGAIL010000081.1:0-22860 GCA_044225565.1 Steroidobacteraceae bacterium
CGGACAACCCGCTCGGTGAGTACGCCATGCGGCTCAACATCACGCCTGGCGCGTATCTCATCCACGGCACGAACAACCCGTTGGCCGTCGGCATGGCCGTCACGCACGGCTGCATCCGCATGTATCCGGAGGACATCGAGGCCCTGTTCCCGCAGGTGCCGGTGGGCACGAAGGTGTGGCTCATCAACGAGCCGGTGAAGGTCGCCTACGTGGATGGCGAGTTGCTGCTCGAGGTTCATCCCACGGTGGACGCGCAAGGCCAGTCCATGGAGCCGGACGTGGAGTTGCTCTCACAACACCTGGACAAGGCGTTGGGCAGCAACACGGCCGCCATCCACTGGGATTACGCCATCGAGACGCTGAAGGCGGCGAGGGGCATTCCGACGGTGGTGGCCTTGCAGGCGGATCTGGACGATCCCGCGGTGTTGCCCACTACGCCGGCGACTCCGCCGGTGCCCATGCCCACGGCGACCACGCACAGCGGGCGCTGAGGTCCGGCGCGCCGAGGCGGCAAGGAAGCAGAGGGCGCGTAGCCGCGAGGTGACCGGTCAGCCGGCGGGCTGCAGGTCCATCACCATTCGCACGAGCTGGGCGAGGGAGGCCGCACCCATCTTCTCCATCACGCGCGCGCGGTGGATTTCCACCGTGCGCTGACTTACGCCGAGATCCGCGGCCATTACCTTGTTGGCCTTGCCGCTGGTCACCAGCGTCAGCACCTCACGCTCGCGGGGCGTAAGGGATTCGAAACGTTCCCGGATGCGATCCCGCTCGTGCAGCTGGGCGCGGTTCGCCTTGTCCTTCTCCAGCGCGCGCTGCACGCGGTCGATCAGGTCCTGGTCGCGGAAGGGCTTCGGCAGGAAGTCGAAGGCGCCGTGCTGCATGGCCTCCACGGCCATGGGGATGTCCCCGTGCCCGCTGACGAAGATCACCGGCAGGATGGCTCCCCGCATGTTCAGCAGCTGCTGCAGCTCGAGGCCGCTCATGCCAGGCATGCGCACGTCCAGCACCAGGCAGCCGGACTGCTGGGGGTTGTAGCTGGAGAGGAACTCCTGGGCCGACCCGTAGGCGGCGGTGGTGAGCCCGATGGAGCTGAGGAGGGTCCGCATGAGCTTGCGGACCTACTCGTCGTCCTCGACGACGAAAACCGTCGGCTGTGCTTCCTTATTCCCGTGCATCACTCAGTCGTTCCGTGCATCCGCCGGACCCCACGCTGCGCCGGCTTTCGCCTGCGCCGGATGGTCCGGACCGTCCGGGCCGTAGCGTAGCCTGCGGCCATGGCGGGGCACAACGCTGGATTGACAGGGCGTGCAGCCGCGCACATGTTCGCCGGCATGAGCTCCGCAACCCCGCCGTCCGGCGTCGTCACCATCACCACGGATTTCGGCCACAAGGGGCCCTTCGTCGGGGTGATGAAGGGGTCATCCTCAGTCGCCATCCGCAGGCGCGCATCGTCGACCTCACGCACGAGATCGTGGTGCACTGGCCGGCCGAGGCGGGGTTCTGGCTCACGCACTCCTACGGTTACTTTCCGGCCGGCACGGTCCACGTGGCAGTGGTGGATCCCGGGGTCGGTACGTCCCGGGAGATCATCGCCGTCACGCTCCAGGGCCACGTGTTCCTGGCGCCGGACAACGGCTTGCTCGCGCCGCTGGTGGCCCGCTCGCCAGACGCCCGCATCGTGAAGGTGGGGGCGGATCAGCTGGCCCGGCTCGGCATCCGCCAGGTCAGCGCCACTTTTCACGGGCGCGACATATTCGCACCGCTCGCGGCCGAGCTGGCGGCCGGCCGCTGCGTCCCGGAACAGCTGGGATCGCCGCGGAAACGCTCGTCCCTGCCTGGGTGGAAGACCCGGCCGTCACGCCGCACGCCGTCTCGGGCGTGGTCATCAGCATCGACCACTTCGGCAACCTCATCACGAACATCGAGGTGGGGCTGTTGAGGCGCTTCGCGGCGCCCCAGGTTCACACGGGCGGTCATACCTTCCGCCTGGCACGCACCTACGGGGACGCCCGGCCGGGGGACTACCTGGCCCTGGTGAACTCGTTCGGCGTGGTGGAGATCGCCTGCGCCGAGCAGAGCGCCGCGGCCGGGCTGGGGCTCGGTCGGGGAGCGCCGGTGGCGGTGCGCGAAGGCGCCCCGCACCAGGCCTGAGCGGCGCGGCGCCCGCGCCGGGCAATGTTTGAGAGCGGGGTTGAATGCCGGCGTGAATCCGCTATAGTTCGCAGCCTTGCTGCGCTCGGGTTTTGAGCGTTAGTCATTGAATCTAAAGCGAATTTTAGACCAAAAGTAAAGCCTCCAGCGATGTCCGAGAGAGACAACGAAAGCTTCGACCTCGACGACGAGTTCCTCGGCGGGAACGAGGACAGCACCGATTACGACCGCCTGCTGCAGGGCGTCGAGAAACGGGCGCGCCCGCAGCCGGGCGTCAAACGGGGCAAGGCGGCCTGGAGCAAGCTGGAAGAAGTGCTCGCCGATCGCAAGCTCGAGAAAGACCTCAAGGAAGCTTTCGACGACGATCTGTGAGGAATTCCCACGGCCTGCCGGCCGGAAATTCCCACGGCCTGCGGCCGGCGCTTACCACGGCCTGCGGCCGGGACTTACCGGGATCGCGAAGCGCGACCCGGGGCGGATGGCGGCGCGGAGCGCCGGTCGGAACTCTAGAAACTTCACCTTCGGGGACTCATCGTGCAGCACTCTGTCGCACCGTGGATCGTGCTCAAGTTCGGGGGCACGAGCGTCGCCACGCTCGCCAACTGGCGGAACATCGCAACCGTAGTCGCCGCCAGGCGCGCTGATGGCGCGCAGGTGCTGGTGGTGCACTCGGCGCTCACCGGCATCACGGATCGGCTGGAAAAGCTCCTCGAAGGCGCGCTGCGCGGAGAGTTCGAGCCCGTCCTGGCGGACATCGAGCAGCGCCATCGCGCCCTCGCGGCGGAAATGGGCGTCGAGATCGGTCCGGAGCTCACGAGGCATTTCTCCGAGCTGAGGCAGATGGCCTCCGGCATCGCGCTGGTCGGCGAGGTGAGCGATCGCACGCGCGCACGCGTGATGGCCACGGGTGAACTGATGGCCACGCTGCTCGGCCATGCGTTTCTGACGAAGCAGGGCGAGAAGGTCGCCTGGGCCGATGCACGCACTCTGCTCAAGGCGGACGAGCGTCGCGGTGCTTCGGCCAAGGCGAGCATGCTCTCGGCCACCTGCGAGTTCGCGCCGGATGCGGCGCTGGCCCAGCGCCTTGCTGCCCTGGCGCCGGTGGTGATAACGCAGGGATTCATCGCCAGCGATTCGGCGAATGACACCGTGCTGCTCGGCCGCGGCGGGTCGGACACATCCGGGGCCTACCTCGCCGCCAAGCTTGCTGCCGCCCGCCTCGAAATCTGGACGGACGTGCCCGGCATGTTCAGCGCGAATCCGCGCTCCACGCCGACGGCGCGTCTGCTCCGCGCGCTCACGTACGACGAGGCACAGGAAATCGCGAGCAACGGGGCCAAGGTGCTGCACCCACGCTGTGTGCTGCCGGCGCGGCAGTACCGCATCCCGCTGCACGTCCATGCCACGCAGACCCCGAGGCTCGAAGGCACGGTCGTCACCGCCGAAGGCGGGGAAGGCTCGGCGCAGGTCAAGGCCATCTGCATCAAGAAGGGCATCACGCTCATCGCGATGGACAGCCCCGGCATGTGGCACCAGGTGGGCTTCCTCGCGGACGCCTTCCAGGTGTTCAAGGACCACGGCATGTCCGTGGATCTGGTGTCCACCTCCGAGACCAACGTCACCGCCTCGCTCGATCCGGCGGCCAACTCGCTGGACGCGCGCCTGCTGGAAGCGTTCGTCGAAGACCTGTCGCGGCTGTGCCGTGTGCAGGTCATCGGGCCGTGCGCCTCGGTGAGCCTCGTGGGGCGCAACATCCGCGCCATCCTGCATCAGCTCGGCGATGCGTTCGAGCTCTTCGCAGAGCAGAAGATCTACCTCCTCAGCCAGGCGGCCAACGATCTCAACTTCACCTTCGTGGTGGACGAGAACCAGGGGGATCGGCTCGTCGAGCAGCTGCACGAGCTGCTCATCCGGCCGGTGCCGGGCGATCGCGTACTCGGCCCCACGTGGGAGCAGCTCTTCGGCAAGCCGGCTGCAGCCGGCGCGCGCGTCGAGCCGTGGTGGCAGCGCAAGCGCGCGAAGCTTCTCGAGACGCTGGGCGACAAGCCTGCGGCCTACGTTTATGACGGCGAATCCGTGAATGCAGCCGCTCATACCTTGCGCAGCGTCGGCTCGGTGAGCCGCGTGCTGTACGCGATGAAGGCGAATCCCCATCCGCGCGTGGTGAAGGCTGCGGACGCGGCGAAGCTGGATTTCGAATGCGTGTCTTCCGGCGAAGTGAGTCGCGTGCTGGAAGTGGTGCCGGGTGTCGACCGGGGCCGCATCCACTACACGCCGAACTTCGCGTCGCGTGCCGAATATGAATGGGCCTTCGGGCAAGACATCCGCGTCACGGTGGACAACGACTATGTGCTGAACGCGTGGCCGGAGATTTTCCGCGATCGTGAGATCTTCGTGCGCGTGGATACGGGCGTGGGCCGCGGCCATCACCACCATGTGCGCACGGCGGGCGCGCATTCGAAGTTCGGTGTTCCTGTGGCAGAGCTTGCTGCGCTGGCAGCCAAGGCGAAGTCCATCGGAGCACGCGTCGTTGGCCTGCATGCTCACAATGGCAGTGGCGTGTTCGATGTGACGAACTGGGCGCAGACGGCGGCACTGCTCGCCGAGCTCACTTCCCAGTTCGAGCACGCGCGCGTTATCGACGTAGGCGGCGGTTTCGGCGTGCCGGAGCGGGCGGATCAGCCCGGCGTCGACTTCGCGAAACTGGATGCCGCGCTCGGCGCGGTGCGCAGCCAGAACCCGAAGCTCGAGATCTGGATCGAGCCGGGCCGCTATCTCGTGGCCGCGGCCGGCGTGCTGCTCGCGCGGGTCACGCAGCTCAAGTCCAAAGGCGGCGTGCGGTATGTCGGTGTGGGCACGGGGATGAACTCCCTGCTGCGGCCGGCGCTGTACGGCGCGTATCACGAGATCGTGAACCTTTCACGGCTCGATGAGCCCGCCGATCAGCTGGTGAATGTCGTCGGTCCCATCTGTGAAAGCGCGGATGTGCTGGGCCACGACCGCCTGCTGCCGGCTGCAACGAGCGAAGGCGACGTGCTGCTCATCGCCAACGCGGGTGCCTACGGCCACGCCATGGGCTCGCGCTACAACCTTCGCGAGCCGGCGGAAGAGATCTATCTCTGACGGCGTGACACGCACGGCGCCGCTTGCCACGGGACGCACGGCAGCGGGACTAAGCTGCGCCGCCCATGGCCAAACGACGCCGCTCGAAAACCTTTCGCTGGATTCTCCGTGCGACGCTCGCGGCGCTGGCCGTCGGGCTCATCGCGGGCATCGCGTATTTCATCTATCTCGATCGCATCGTCACGCGCCAGTTCGAAGGCCGGCGCTGGACGCTGCCTGCGCAGGTGTTCGCAGCGCCTCTCGAGCTCTACGTGGGCCTTCCGTTCGGTGCGGCGGTGATCGAAGGCGAGCTGCAGCGCCTCCAGTATCGAAGCGGTCCGTCGCTCGTGAAGCCGGGGGAATACCGGCGCCGCGGCGCCAACGTGGATGTCGCGCTGCGCGCGGCGAAGTTCGCGGACGAGACCCGGTCCGCGCAGATCCTGAGCATCGAGACGGACGGGAAGGCCATCACCGGCTTGCGGGACTCGCGGGGCAAGGATGTTCCCATCGCCCGCTTCGAGCCGCTGCTCATCGGCAGCGTGTTTCCCATCCACGGCGAGGACCGCATCGTCGTCGCGCCCGAAGACGTTCCGACGCTGCTGCCGCTCGCGCTGAAAGCCGTGGAGGATCGTCACTTCGACACGCACCACGGCGTGGATTTCAGCGCCATCCTGCGCGCCGTGTGGGCGAACGTGAAGGCCGGCGGCATCGCGCAGGGCGGCAGCACGCTCACCCAGCAGCTGGTGAAGAGCTATTTCCTGGATTCGCGCCAGACGCTGGGCCGCAAGCTGCGCGAGGCCGTCATGGCGCTCGCGCTCGAGCGGCGCTTCGGCAAGGCGGACATCATGAACGCCTACATCAACGAGATCTTTCTCGGCCAGGACGGCCGGCGCGCGGTGCACGGCTTCGGCCTTGCGAGCCAGTTCTATTTCGGCAAGCCGCTCGCGGAGCTCGACACGGCGGAGATCGCGCTGCTCGTGGGCTTGGCGCGCGGGCCTTCGTACTACGATCCGCGCCGGCGCGCGGATCGTGCGCTGGCGCGGCGCAATCTCGTGCTCAAGATCATGAGCGAGCAAAAGGTCATCGATGCGGACGAGGCCCGTGAGGCCGCCGCACGACCGCTGAAGGTGGTCAGCCGCATCGCGGGCGGGTACTACCCCGCGTATCTGGATTTCGTGCGGCGTACGCTGCGTCGAGACTATCGCGAAGAAGACCTCACCGAGGCGGGCCTGCGTATCTACACCAGCCTCGACCCGCGCGCGCAGGAGCAGGCAGAGCGCACGCTCGAGCAGGAGCTGGCGCGCATCGAGAAGGGTCGCAAGGCGAAGCCAGGCGCGGAGCCGCTCGAAGGCTCGGTCGTGATGACTTCGCCGCAGAGCGGGGAAGTCATCGCCATCGTCGGCGGACGGCAGGTCGGCTACGACGGGTTCAATCGGGCGCTGGATGCTGCGCGCCCCATCGGATCGCTGGTGAAGCCGTTCATCTACCTTACGGCGCTCGAAACCGGGCGCTACAACGCGGCCACGGTGGTGAACGACGCGCCCGTGGAGATCGAGCTGTCCCGCAAGCGGGTCTGGCGTCCCGAGAATTTCACCAGGCAGTCGAACGGGCCGGTGCCGGTGGTGCGGGCGCTTGCCGAATCCTTGAATCTCGCAACGGTGACGGTCGGTGTGGACATCGGCGTTCCCAAGGTTGCCGAGACGCTGCAGCGCTTCGGGCTGCAGCGCAAGCCCACCGAAGTGCCGGCGCTGCTGCTCGGGTCGCTCGATGCCACGCCCATCGAGGTGGCTCAGCTCTACAACAGCCTTGCCAACGGCGGCTTCCGCTCGAACCTGCGAGCCGTGCGTGCCGTGGTGAGCGCGGAGGGCAAGGCGTTGAAGGCATTTCCTCTCGAAGTGGAGCCCGTGGCCGAGGCCGACGCCGTCTACCAGCTCGACCGCATGATGTTGCAGGTGATGCAGCATGGAACGGGACGCGCCGCGTACAACGTGCTGCTGGGCGATCTCGTCGTCGCCGGCAAGTCCGGCACTTCCTCGATCTTCGCGACAGCTGGTTTGCCGGCTTTCGGGGAGCCATCTGGCGGTGGTGTGGATGGGGTATGACGACAATCGCCTCAACGGCCTCACGGGCCCACCGGTGCGTTGCCCGCATGGGCGCGCGTGATGGCGGGGAGTAGGCGCAACTTCCCGGAATGCCGCGCTGCCGGAGTCGCTGAAGGAAGTGAACATCGAGTACGCCACAGGGCTCGCGGCGGACGCGAATTGCGCCGAAGACGTTTGATCGAAGCCAAGTCGCCGTACCGGCGGGCGTGGAGGTGCCTGTGAAACCCGATTGCGCTTCCTCGGGCCTGGACAGCGTAATTCAGCGCGCGGGCGAATGGTTGCGCGATATCATCCACTGACCATGTCGCCACGCGTTCTCGCCCTTGCGCTGAGTCTCTTCGCCCTCGCGGCCTGCCAGTCTCTGCGGGAACCGCCGCCTTCGCGCCCGCAGCAGCCCCAGGCGCCCGTACCTTCGGTGCCACCGCAGGCACCCACGCCAGAAGAGCAACCTCCACCGCCGCCTCCACCCGCGCAGCCTTCCAGGCAGTTCAAGCTCGGCGCGGCTTCCTCGGCGTTGGTCGCGCAGGCGCAGAAGCAGGCGAAGGGCGGAGACACGGTTGCCGCCACGGCCACTCTCGAGCGTGCGTTGCGCATCGAGCCGGACAATCCGCTCCTGTGGATCGAGCTCGGTCGCATGAGACTGCAGGAGAACAATGCGGCGCAGGCCCAGAGCTTCGGCCGCAAGGCGCTCGCGCTCGCCACCGGCGATCCGCGTGCCCAGTCGTCTGCCTGGCGCCTCATCGCGGACGCCTTGCGCGCGCAGGGGCGAAACGGGGAAGCCAGCGAAGCGGAACAGCGCGCGAGCGCGGTGCCTGGACCATGAAAACCGCAATCCTGATATCGGCTGCCCTGGCGTTCGGCACCTTGCTGACGGGACGCGCGGCCCTGAGCGAGGAGACTTCCGTGCCCGAATACGCTGCGAGACCCAAGCTGGATGGCCGCGAGATGCCGTTTTCTGAAGCGGTGCGTGTGGACCGCACGCTCTACATGTCGGGGCAGATCGGCAATCTGCCCGGCACCACGAAGCTCGCCCCGGGCGGCATCGCGGCCGAGTCGCGACAGGTGATGGAGAACATGAAGGCCGCGCTCGAGCGGCAGGGCTCCTCGCTGGACAAGGTGGTGAAGTGCACCGTGTTCCTCGCGGACATGAAGGAATGGCCGGCGTTCAACGAAGTGTACGTGACGTATTTCACCAGGCACCTTCCGGCGCGTAGCGCGCTCGGCGCCAACGGCCTTGCGCTCGGCGCACGGGTGGAGATGGCTATCGCGGCTGTCTGAGGGGCGGTTCGCTGATACCCGGCCGCGTCGTCGCGTCGCGTAGCCGGGTTGAGGCGTCGCGCCGGCGCGCTTGCGGCAGCGTCAGCGCCGGGCAGTGTGGCGGGATTCGAGCTCGGCGATCACCCGTTCCAGGCTGAGGCCCCGGCTCCTGAGCAGCACCAGCGTGTGGAAGAGCAGGTCCGCGGCCTCACCCACGATCTTGTCGTCCGGCTCGGCCACGGCAGCCAGCGCCAGCTCCACGCCTTCCTCGCCGACCTTCTGGGCAATTCGCTTCGATCCTTCCGCCAGCAGGCGCGTGGTATAGCTGCCTTGCGGCCGCTCCGCGATGCGCTGTGACGATCTCCTCCAGCCTGGCGAGAAACCCGATGCGTGGTGCCGCCGAAGGCGACCGCTCGCCGAAGCACGTCGCGATGCCGAGATGGCACGCCGGCCCGCACGGTCTCGCCGTGATGAGCAACGTGTCTCCGTCACAATCCGCGCGCGCTTCCACGAAATCGAGCGTGTGCCCCGAGGTCTCGCCCTTCTCCCACAGCCGCTGCCTGCTGCGGCTGAAGAACACCACGCGACGCCGGGCGAAAGTCTCGTCGAGCGCTTCGCGATTCATGTAGCTGTGCGCTGAGCACGGCACCGCTCGCCGCATCTGCACGATGGCGGAATCAGTCCGTCGCCTTTGCCGAAATCGAGCCGTGCGATGTCGGCGGCCTGCAACGCCGTTCCCCGCCTGCGCCGCCGCGCTCATGGCCACAACTCGATGCCCCAATCGGAGCTCGCGTTTGAGATCCCGGATGACGATGGTGCGTTGTGGAACACGTTGGCCGCGAGCGTTGCATCGACGCGCGCGTCTTCGAACGCCGAACGGAAATGCCCCGGCTCGCCTGCGCCACCCGAAGCGACCAGGGGCACATCGCAGATGTCCCGCAGGGCGCTCAACTGTTCGACATCGTAGCCGCGCCGCACGCCGTCGCTCGCCATGCAGTTGAGTACGATCTCGCCTGCGCCGCGCTGTTGAGCCTCGCGCGCCCACTCGAGCGTATCGCGCCCCGGAATCGCGCAGACGATTCGGATCCGCCGGTGGATGATAGACGCGGTAGCGGATCGTCTGGCTGTCGTGCCGACGACGACACTTCTGACCAGAAAGCGCTGCAGGCGTCGATGAGCGGCGGGTCCGCCAGGGCAGGGGAGTTCACGGACACCTTCTCCGCTCCGGCATTCAGTATCGCTTCGGCGTCGGCAACGGAACGGATGCCTCCCGCCACGCAGAACGGGATGTCCAGCACGCGCGCCACGCGACTGACCCATTCACGGTCCACCGAGCGGCCTTCCGGGCTCGCCGTGATGTCGTAGAACACAGGCTCGTCGCCCACATCGTCGCGGTAGCGCGGCGAGCTCCAGGATGTCACCGACCACGCGGTGATCCTTGAAGCGCACGCCTTTGACGACCTGGCCGTCGCGGACGTCTAGGCAGGGGATGATGCGTTTGGCAAGAATGGTCGCAGCTCCTCGGGGGTGATCCGGTCTTCGAGCAACGCCTTGCCGCTCACTGCGGCAGCGGCGCCGACGCGCGCCAGCGCGGCGAGATCGGTGGCATCGCGCACGCCACCGGAAGCCTGCCAGAGCAGGCCCGGAAAGCGCGTCCGCGCATCGCGGTACAGGGCAGTGTTGGGGCCGGTGAGCGCGCCGTCGCGCGCGATGTCCGTGCAGAGCACGTGTTTGAGACCGACGGAGCTGAAGGGCTCGAGTGCGTCCCAGAGGCTGATGCCGCTGCCCTCGGTCCATCCGCGCGTGCGCGGCTTTGGTACGCCATCGGCGTCGATGCGGACGTCGAAGGCGAGGCAGACGCGCTCCGGCCCGAAGCGTTCGATCCAGCCCGCCACTTCCCCAGGCGTTTCGATGGCAGCACTGCCGACGACCACACGCTGCACGCCTGCCCCGAGCAGATTCTCGATGACGGAGGCCGAGCGCACCCCGCCGCCCACCTGCAACTTGATGCCGCCCAGTCGCGCGAGTTCGACGATGACCGCCCGATTGGCGAGGGCGCCATCCTTCGCGCCATCCAGATCCACGACGTGCAGCCACGGTGCGCCGAAAGAGCGATAGCGCGCGAGAAGTTCCGCGGGCTCCTGCTGATACCGCGTCTCCGCGCCGAAGTCGCCTTGGAACAGGCGCACGCAGCCGCCATTACGAAGGTCGATCGCCGGGATGAGCAGCATCATTGCAGCCTCAGGAAATTGGCGAGAAGCCGCGCGCCAGGAGCGGCAGAGCGCTCCGGATGGAACTGAGCGCCCCAGAAATTCCCGTTGCGCACGACGGCTGAGAACTCTGTTCCGTACTCCGTGGCGGCCAGCGTGGAGCTGGAAATGGGCGCAGCGAAGCTGTGTACGAAGTACATGTAGTCCTCGTCGCCGGGGCCTTCCGGGACGGTAGGTCCTCATGCAGACAGCAGGCGTTCCAGCCATGTGTGGCGCGGGCCGACCCGGCTGTGCGTGCAATCGTTCCACTGCATGCGGCAAGACGCCCAGGCAGCGTGCCGAGTTCTCTTCGGTACGGGTGAACAACAGCTGCATGCCGAGACAGATGCCCAGCACGGGCTGAGAAAGCCAGGCAGCACTTCGTGGCCGGCCGATTGCAGGCGGCGCATGGCATCTCCGGCTGCGCCGACGCCCGGAAGAATGACACGTGGTGCGGACGCGATGGCTCGCGCATCGTTGGTGACCTGAGCGCGCGCGCCGAGGCGCTCGAGCGCGAAGACGAGCGACGCGAGATTGGCCCCGCCGCTGTCGATGATCATCACTTCGCTCACAGCACGCCCTTCGTCGTCGGCAGCTCGCTGCCTTCACGCCGGAAAGCCTGCCGGAGGGCGCGGCCGACGCCTTTGAAGCAGGCTTCGACCATGTGATGCGCGTTGTCGCCCGTGACGCTGAGATGGATCGCAGCGCCCATCGCGTCCGCCAGCGAGCGGAAGAAGTGAGGCACCAGCTCCGTGGGCAGCTGGCCCACGACGTCGCGTGTGAAGCGGCCTTCGAACTCGAAGAAGGCGCGCCCGGAAAGGTCGATGGCCACCCGCGCGCGGGCTTCGTCCATCGGCAACAGGAACCCATAACGGTTGATGCCCGCTTTGAGCCGAGCGCGCGCCGCAGCGCCTCGCCCAGCGCGAGCGCGCAATCTTCCACCGTGTGGTGCTCGTCGATCTGCAGATCACCCTTGCACGTCAGGGTGAGCGAGAAGCCGCCATGCTTGGCGATCTGCTCGAGCATGTGGTCGAAGAAACCGATGCCCGTCGAGACGCTCAGCGGTTCCGTGGCATCGAGATTCACGCTCACCTCGATCTGCGTTTCCTTCGTGCGCCGCTGCACCGTGGCGCGCCGCGCGAGCAGCTGCGTAACGATGCCGGGCCAGCTCTGCTCCAAGGCGCCGTTCGGGAGGATCCGCATGCCGCGGATGCCGAGATTCGCGGCGAACTCCAGGTCCGTGTCGCGGTCGCCGATCATCACGCTGGCAGAAAGATCTGCGTTCCGCTCGCGGACGTAGCTCTCGACCAGCGCCGTCTTCGGCTTGCGGCAGCCGCAGCCGTCCGTGGGGAAGTGCGGACACACGAACACCGCGTCGAAATCGATGCCCTGGGAGCGGAATGCAGCGAGGATGAACTCGTGCGCTTCCTCGAAAGCCCGCTGGGGGAAGCGATCGGTCCCGAGCCCGTCCTGGTTCGTCACCATGGCCAGCTTGAATCCGGCGCGCGACAGCTCCGAGAGCGCGGCGAACACGCCCGGCATGAAGCGGATCTTCGTGAGCGAGTCCACCTGGAAATCCGGCGGCTCCTCGACGAGCGTGCCGTCACGGTCGACGAACAGGATGCGCGAGGGGGTCGTGATCATTTCAATGCCTCGAGCAGGCGGTCGTTCTGGTTCTGGGTGCCGATGCTGATGCGCAGGGCCCGGCCGAGCCCGGGCTGGGCCCGCACGTCCCGGATCAGCAGGTTCGCCTCGCGGGCACGCTTCAGTGCACGGTCTGCGTCGGCGAGCTCGACCAGCAGGAAGTTGGCCTCACTGGGCCATACGCGCTCGACGGCAGGCAGTGCCATCAGCGCCGTGGCCAAACGTGCGCGCTCGGCGCGCACCGTATCGATTCTGGAGCGCATGACGGCCAGCTGGGGTGGCTGCAGCAGCCGCAGCGCCGCTTCCACCGTGAGCTGGGGGATGGCGTAAGGCGGGATCACCTTGCGCAGCAGCCCGACGATTTCCGCATTCGCGAGCAGCGCTCCGCAACGGGCGCCCGCGAGCCCATGGGCTTTCGACAGCGTTCTCAGGATCACGAGGTTCGGGTAGGCGTCGAGATGGCGCGACAGGCTTTGGCCGGACGCGAACTCGACGTAGGCCTCGTCGACGACGAGCAGCGTGCGCTCTTTCAGTCTCGCGGCGATGCGCAACACCATGCTTTCGTCGAGTGCGTTGCCGGTGGGATTGTTCGGCGAGCACAGGAACACCAGCTTGACCGACGGACTGCAGGCGTCCAGCAATGCAGATTCATCCAGCGCGAAGCCCTGCGCGGCGAGCAGCGGGACGGTGAGGATTCCGGCACCCTGGATTCGCGCCGACACGGCATACATTCCGAAAGTCGGTGGGCAGATGACGATGCTGTCCTGCCCGGCACGGCAGAACACGCGCAGCAGCAGATCGATCATCTCGTCGCTGCCACGGCCAGCGAGCACGCTGGTGACGGGGACGTCGTACAAGGCAGCGAGGCCGCGGATCAGCTCACGGGGCTGGGGCTCGGGATAACGGTTGAGGCCTGCTTCGCTTTCGTCGCCGGGCGCGCGCCAGGGCAGCTCATTGGCGTGCAGCCGCTCGAGGCCGACTTCCCACACGGCGTGCTCATAGGATTTGAGTTGCGCGATTTCGGGACGCGCCAGTCCGGTGATCCAGCTCATGTGAGGCTGCCCGCGCCGTTCAGGATGTCCAGCCGGCAGGACACCGCGTTCGCATGTGCGTCGAGGCCTTCGAGCCGTGCGAGCGTGACGGCCGTGGGACCGAGGGTGCTCAAGCCTTCCGCCGACAGCTCTTGCACGGTAATGCGCTTGAGGAAGTCAGCTGTCGACAGCCCGCTATAGGCACGCGCGTAACCGTAAGTCGGCAACACATGGTTTGTGCCCGAGCAGTAGTCGCCCATCGGCTCTGGCGACCATTCGCCGAGAAATACGGATCCCGCGTTGCGTACCTCGGGCAGCCAGCGCCGGGCGTCCCGCAATTGCAGGATCAGATGCTCCGCCGCGTATGCGTTAGCCACTTCGAGAGCGGCCGGTACGTCGCGCACCACGATGCATCGACTCGCGGCAAGTGACTTCTCGAGGATCGAGCGTCGCGACAACGTGAGGAGCTGCTGGCTCACCGCGGCCGCGACAGCCGTTGCCAGAGTGGAAGAGGGCGTGACCAGGATGGCCTGCGACAGCGCGTCATGTTCGGCCTGCGCGAGCAGATCGGCCGCGACGAGCGCGGGCCGCGCGCCGTCGTCCGCCACGACCATCACCTCCGAAGGTCCGGCAGGAAGGTCACATGCCGCGCCACCCGGCTCCGTGGATACGAGCTGCTTGGCTGCGGTGACCCACGCGTTCCCCGGTCCGAACAGCTTGTCGACCCTCGGCACGCTCTCCGTGCCATAGGCCATCGCCGCGATGCTCTGCGCGCCACCGATCTTGAACACCTCGTCGACACCACACAGGCGAGCAGCGACGAGCACGGCGGCATTCGCCTTGCCGTCTTTCGTGGGCGGTGTGCAAAGCACCCGCCTCGCGCAGCCGGCGATGCGGGCCGGGACGGCAAGCATGATGACGGCAGAGGGCAGCGGTGCCGATCCTGCCGGAACATACAAGCCGACCGTATCTATGGCTCGCACGACGCGCTCACATCGCACGCCAGGCATCGTTTCGAGGGAAAGCGGCTGAGGCATCTGCGCCGAATGGAACGCGCTGACGTTCTCGATGGCGCGCTCCAGCGCGGCGATTTCCTCCGCGGAGAGTGTGCTTTGCGCTTCCGAGAATTCCTTGCGGCCGACGGCGATGTCGCCCAGACGGACGCGGTCGAAGCGCTCCGTGAGCTCACGCAGAGCGGCATCGCCTTTCAGGCGCACCTCGGCGACGATTGCACGCACGGAGCTTTCCACGTCCGTGCGCGTCTCGAGAGCCGGACGTGCGAGCGCCGCACGCCGGCCGGCGGCATCCAGCCTGTCCCAATCGATGATGCGCAGGTTCACGCGAGCATCTTCTCGACGGGCAGCACGAGCACTGCGCTGGCGCCGGCTTGTTTGAGTCGCTCGAGCGTCTCCCAGAACACGTTCTCACGGCAGACGGCGTGCACCGCGACCTTGTCCGCCGAGCCTTCGAGCGGAATGATGGTCGGAAACTCGCTGCCCGGCAGCAGGCTGCGGATTTCCTTCAGCGCCGCGCGCGGCGCGTGCAGCATGATGTACTTGCTCTCCCGCACCTGCTGCACGCCGTCGATGCGCATGAGCAGGCGCTCGACCCATTCGTTCTTCGACGGCGCCAGCTCGAGCGGCGTACGAATCAGCACCGCGTGGCTTTCCAGCACGGTCTCCACCTCGCGCAGGTGGTTCGCCTGCAGCGTGGAGCCCGTCGATACGAGATCGCAGATGAGGTCGGCGCGGCCGAGGCGGGGAGCGATCTCCACCGCGCCGGAAAGCGTGACGATGTCCGCCGTGATGTCCCGCTGGCGCAGATAGTCGGCCAGCATGAACGGATAAGTGGTCGCGATGCGCCGGCCGCGCAACGAGCGCGGGCCTTCATAGCTGAAGCCTTCCGGCACGGCGAGCGAGAGGCGGCAGCGCCCGAAATCCAGCGAGCGCACGCGCTGGAAGCGGGCACGCGAGCCACGGCTCTCGAGCTCGAGGCGCTTCTCCTCGAGCACGTTGAGGCCGACCAGGCCCAGATCGCAGACGTCTTCCTGCACGAGGTCGGGGATGTCGTCGTCGCGCACGAACAGCACGTCGAGCGGCATGTTCTCGCCGAAGCCCATGAGCTGGTCCTTGCCTCGCGAGAGCTTGAGGCCGCACCGCACGAGCAGGTCGATGGAAGGATCGGTGAGCCGGCCGGACTTCTGGACGGCGAGCTTCAGGCGCAGGTCATCCATTGCGGGGGGTCTCCGTGCGGGTGTTGCGGTCGGCCGGGCCGTTGCCCGCGCGTGCAGCTGAGGAACGTTTCGGCGCTTTCACGCGCCTGGAGATGAGGGCATAGCCGCCGTTGCCGTCAGCCAGGAAGCGGGCCACGCGGCCGATGGTGGTGACGCTGACCCCCGTGAGCCGGTGGATCTCCCGGTAGGGCAGGCCGCGCGCCAGGCCAGTCCACCACGGCCCAGCGGTCGGCCATGGCCTGCAGCTCCGCGGGGGTGCAGAGGTCCTTGAAGAAGGCGCGGCATTCCTCGGCGCTGCGCAGGGCGGCGACGGCGGTGAACAGGTTGCGCTCGGCGAGCGCCTCCTGCTCGGGGGTGACGTTGCGATGCTGTTTCATGGCGACTCGATGTATTAACGCGCTAGTACGTTAACATGCCACCGGCCGAGCCCCGCCAGCCCGCCACCAGGAAATCGGCCGGCGGCGCGGCCAGGGCTGCAGCGTGCTCCCGCTCACACTGCCGGCCGGGCATCGGTTGACGCTGCCCCGCCTGGTCTCTGAACTTCCCGCCCCACTCATCGAGACCGGCTGAGGGAAAAGGCCCTTAGACGCCGGGGCAACCGCCAGACCTAACCCGTCTCGGAAAGGTGCCAACTCCTGCGGTCCCGCAAGGGATCGACAGATGAGCGGTCAGCGTAGCTTCGCGCCCGGTGCGGAGATGGTCGCGACGAACCCGCCGGTATGGCGGGCGCTCCGCAGAGTTACCGGTGAGCGGTAATAGCCAGATGCGGAGCCATTGATGAACGCCTCGCTCGAATCGATCCCGCTGCCGACGCCGCTGCGTCCGGCCGCTGCGCCTGCGTCCGTCGCAGACGCAGCGCCCCGTGAAGGCATCCTGGAGGTCCCGGGCGGCATGGCGCTCCACCACGGCGGCTCGCTGCCCGCCGTGCACATCGCCTGGCGGCTCGTGGGCCCCGCCAACGCCCCGGTGGTCTGTGCGCTCGGCGGCATCTCCGCCCATCGGCGCGTCTGTTGTGAAGACCGCCGGCTCGGCTGGTGGAGCGAGATCGTCGGCACGGGGGAGGCGATCGACACCGGCCACTACCGGGTGCTCAGCTTCGATTATCTCGGCGGCAGCGGTGAGTCCACCGGTCCCTCTCCCGGGGAAGCCTTCCCCAGCATTTCGAGCTACGACCAGGCGGAAGCCCTGGTGCGGCTGCTCAACCACCTCGGAATCAAGTCCCTCCGCGCCATCGCCGGCGGCTCCTACGGCGGCATGGTCGCCTTGGCTTTTGGCGAGCGTTATCCCGAGCGCGTTTCGCGCATCGTGGTCATCGGTGCGGCTGATCGCGCGCATCCGCTTTCCACGGCCTGGCGCAGCGTGCAGCGGCGCGTGGTGCGCTTCGCGATCACGCAGGGCAACGGTCGCGACGGTCTCGAGCTAGCTCGCGCGCTCGCCATGACCACCTATCGCAGCTCGGAAGAGTTCGACGCGCGCTTCGCGGGCCCTGCCCAGCGCGATGCCGAGGACCGGTTCGTCTTTCCGGTGGAGGAGTATCTCTTCGCCCGCGGCCGCGACTACTCCTCGCGTTACGTGCCGGAAGCGTTCCTCTGCCTTTCCGAGTCCATCGATCTGCACCACGTCGAGGCCGCACGCATCTGCGTACCGGTCACGGCCGTGGCCATCCGCGAAGACCGGCTGGTGCCGCTCGCGGACATGCGCGCCCTGGTGGCGCGGCTGCCGGAAGGCCGGCTGCACGAGATTTCCTCCCTGTTCGGTCACGATGCCTTTTTGAAAGAGAGCGATCAATTGCGCGACATTTTTGCGACGGCCCTCGGGGGTGCGGCATGAGCGACAAACTTCAGCAATGCACGCAGACGGTGCGCGCAGGCCTCGAGTCCTGCGAGGTGACGGGCGCGGTCGTTCCGCCGCTCCATCTCAGTGCCACCTACGCCTTCCGCGGTTTCGGCGAGAAGCGCAAGTACGACTACTCACGGTCGGGAAATCCCACTCGCGATCTGCTCGCGGAGGCGCTTGCCGAGCTCGAGAAGGGAGCCGGAGCGGTGATCACCGGCACCGGCATGTCGGCCGTCACGCTGGTGGGGCATCTGTTGCCGGCCGGCTCGCGCATCGTGGCTCCGCACGACTGCTACGGCGGCACGTATCGCCTATTCGACGCGTGGCGCCGTCGCGGCGAGCTGCAGGTGGATTTCGTGGACTTCGGCGACGCAGCCGCGCTCCGTGCGGCACTCGCAAAGCCCACTGCGTTGCTGTGGATCGAAACGCCCAGCAATCCGTTGCTGCGCATCACGGACATCTCGAGCGTCGCGACGCTGGGGCATGCGCACAACGCACTGGTGGTAGTGGACAACACGTTCCTGTCGCCCGCCTGGCAGCAGCCGCTCACGCTGGGTGCGGACATCGTCGTTCACTCGACCACCAAGTACCTCAACGGGCATAGCGACGTGGTCGGCGGTGCCGTCGTCGCCAAGACGCCGGAGCTGCACCAGCAGCTGGGGTGGTGGGCCAATTGTCTGGGCATCACCGGCTCGCCGTTCGACAGCTTCCTGACGCTGCGAGGGCTTCGCACTCTGCACGCGCGCCTCGATCATCACGCGCGCAACGCGGGGCATCTGGCGAAGTGGCTCAGTGAGCAGCCGAACATCGCACGGGTGTACTACCCCGGGCTGCCTTCGCATCCCGGGCACGAGGTCGCGAAGCGCCAGCAGCGCGGCTTCGGCGCCATCGTGACGCTGGAGCTCGAAGGCGGGCACGACGCGGTGCGTGCGTTCGTGGAAGGCATCAGCTGCTTCTCGCTCGCGGAATCGCTGGGTGGGGTGGAGAGCCTGGTGGCCCATCCGGCCACCATGACTCACGCGGCCATGGATCCCGAGGCGCGTCGCGTCGCGGGCCTGGCGGACGGGCTCATCCGGCTGTCGGTCGGCATCGAGGCGGTGGAAGACCTGCAGGCCGATCTGGCGGCCGCACTGAAGCGGGCTGCGGCCTTCGCGCCAGCCAAGGAGAAGATCCGCGCTGCGGGCTGAGGCTTTGTGCTGCGGTTGGGTGCGCCCTTCGCCGGGCGCGACGCCGCACGCGCTGCCGTGAGTGCCGTGCCGGTTGCCGAGAAGGCGGCCGGCCGCGGCCTCAGGCTTTCAGCGCAGCGACCACCGCCGCGCCAATGTCACGCGTCGTTGCGCTCGCCTTGCCGGGCGCGGCGATGTCGGGTGTTCTTACGCCGTCTTCAAGAACGCGGTGCACGGCCGCTTCGACGGTGGCGGCTTCCTCGTTCAGCCCCAGCGAATGACGCAGGAGCAGCGCAACGCTGAAGAGCGTGCCGCAGGGGTTCGCAATGCCTTTCCCCGTGATGTCCGGCGCCGAACCGTGGATCGGCTCATAGAGGCCACGGCGGCCTTCGCCGATCGAAGCGGAAGGCAGCAACCCCAGCGATCCGGCGAGCATCGAGGCTTCGTCCGTGAGGATGTCGCCGAACATGTTCTCCGTGAGCAGCACGTCGAAGTCACGCGGCCGGCGGATGAGATGCATCGCCGCTGCGTCGACCAGCATGTGCTCCAGCGTGATGTCCGGGAATTCCTGGCGGATCACGCGCTCCGTCACCTCGCGCCACAGGCGCGAGGTATCCAACACGTTCGCCTTGTCGATGGACGTGACTTTCCTGCGTCGGCCCTGCGCTAGCCGCGCAGCGACGCGCGTGACGCGCTCGATCTCCGCCGCCGTGTAGGAACAGAGGTCCGATGCACGCTCGCGATCGCGATATTTCTCGCCGAAATAGATGCCGCCCGTGAGCTCGCGAACGAAGAGCAGGTCCACCCCGGCGAGCACTTCAGGCTTGAGCGTGGAAGCTTCGGCCAGCGAGGCCGGCACGGCGACGGGCCGCAGGTTCGCGAAGACCTGAAGCTCCTTGCGCAAACGCAACAGCCCGGCTTCCGGCCGCAGCTTCGCATCGGGCGCGGACCACTTCGGTCCGCCGATGGCGCCCAGCAGGATCGCATCCGACTGAAGGCAGGATTGCAGCGTGGCGGCCGGCAACGGATCGCCGTGCCGGTCGATCGCGATGCCGCCGAATGGCGCCTCGGTGAGCTCGAACTGGTGGCCGAACTTCTCGCCCACCGCGCGCAGGCAGCGCACACCTTCCGCGACCACTTCGGGGCCGATGCCGTCCCCGCCCAGTACCGTGATGCGCGCCTTCATGGCGCGTGACGCTCGTACGCTTCGATCTCCGCACGCTTGCTGAGCAGATAGCCGAGCTCGTCCACGCCATTGAGCAGGCAATAGCGCGCGAAGGATTCCAGCGGGAACTTCACCTGCCGGCCGTCCGGCAGCGCGAGCGTCGTGCTCTGCACGTCGATGCTGAGCTCCACCCCCGGATGCTCGAGCAGCCACGCGCCGGTGGCTTCATCCACCACCACGGGCACGAGGCCGTTCTTCAGGGAATTGCTGCGGAAGATGTCCGCGATCTCCGTGCTGATGACGGCCTGGAAGCCGTAGTCGAGCAGCGCCCAGGGCGCATGCTCGCGCGAGGAGCCGCAACCGAGGTTGCGCCCCGCGACGAGGATGCGGCAGCCCTGCGCCTCGGGCCGGTTGAGCACGAAGTCGCTCTTGGGGCTGCCGTCCGGCTGGTAGCGCCAGTCCGTGAAGAGGCGCTGGCCGAGGCCATCGCGCGTGGTGGTGGTGAGGAACCGCGCCGGGATGATCTGGTCGGTGTCGATGTTCGCCGTCGGCATGACGACACTGCGGGAGCGAATGGTGGTGATGGGTTGCATGGCTCAGCCGTTCATCAGCTCGCGGGGATCGGTGACGCGGCCGCGCACCGCGCTGGCCGCAGCGGTGAGCGGGCTCGCGAGGAGGGTGCGGGCGCCCGCGCCCTGCCGTCCCTCGAAATTGCGATTGCTCGTGCTCACCGAATACTGGCCCTTGGCGACCGTGTCGCCGTTCATGCCGATGCACATGGAGCAGCCGGACTCGCGCCATTCGGCGCCGGCCTCCATGAACACCCGGTCCAGGCCTTCGGCTTCCGCGTGCTTCTTGATCTGCTGCGAGCCCGGCACCACCAGCATGCGCACGCCGCTCGCCACCTTGCGCCCGCGCAGCACCTGGGCGGCATCGCGAAGATCCGAGAGCCGGCCGTTGGTGCAGCTGCCGACGAAGACGACGTTCACGGGCTGGTCGCGCACCGGCGCGCCGGCCTCGAAACCCATGTAGGCCAGAGAGCGGCTGAAGGCCTCGTCTCCCTTGCGCTCGGGAATGGCGCCACTCACCGGGATGACCATTCCGGGATGCGTGCCGTAGGTGATCATGGGCTCGATGGCCGAGGCGTCGAGCGCCACCTGCTTGTCGAACTTCGCACCGGCATCGCTGGGCAGGGTGCGCCAGTACTCGACTGCGCGGTCCCAGTCCTTGCCCTGGGGAGAGCGCGGACGACCTTTGAGATACGCGAAGGTGGTTTCGTCCGGCGCGACCATGCCGGCGCGCGCGCCGGCTTCGATGGACATGTTGCACACGGTCATCCGTTGCTCCATGTCCAGGGCTTGCACCGCTTCACCGCGGTACTCGATGACGTGCCCGGTGCCGCCGTTCACGCCGATGCGGCCGATGATGGCGAGCACGAGATCTTTCGCGGTGACGCCCGGACGCAACCGCTTGTCGACGTCGATGGCGAAAGTGCGTGGCTTGCGCTGGAGCAGGCATTGCGTGGCGAGCACATGCCCGACTTCCGTGGTGCCGATGCCGAAGGCGAGGGCGCCGAATGCGCCATGCGTGCTGGTGTGGCTGTCCCCGCAGACGATGGTGCCGCCAGGCTGTGTGGCGCCGAGCTCCGGCCCGATGATGTGGACGATGCCGCGCTGGTCGCTGCGCAGGCCGAACAGCTCGACGCCGAACGCCTTGCAGTTGCGCTCGAGCTCGGCGATCTGCTTCGCCGCCGCCTCGTTGGAGATGGGCACGCCACCGAACACCTGATCGGTGCGGGTGGGCGTGGAGTGGTCCATGGTGGCGAGCGTGCGATCTGCCCTGCGCACCGGGAGGTTGCGCTCGCGGAGCACCGTGAAGGCCTGAGGCGAGGTCACCTCATGGATCAGGTGCAGGTCGATGTACAGGATCGCCGGCGTGTCCGCCGTCTCGGGAACGACCTGATGCCGCTCCCAGATTTTCTCGAACAGGGTTTTCAATGGGCTGCCACCACCCGGGGCTTCGTCGTGGGAATTTCGGATTCTTTCGAGAGCTCGATGCGGTTGATCACCTCGAGGAAGGCCCGGCTGGCGGACTCCACGATGTTGGTGCTCACGCTCGAGCCGTGATACGTGCGCAGGCCGTGCTCCACGTGGATGACCGCCTCGCCCTGTGCGTCCTCGCCTTCGGTGACGGCACGCACTTCGAACTGGCGGAGCGTCACTTGGATGCCGGTGGCCGCCTCGATGGCCTTGAAGGCCGCGTCCACCGGACCGTCGCCAGTGGCGCTGCGCTCGACGCTGCGGCCGTCGCGATGGGTGAGCCGCACGCTCGCCTTTGCCGGCGCCGCAGTGCCTGCGACCGTGGTGAGCTCCTCGAGCGTCCAGGGGCCGGTGGCATCGTCCTCGGCCTTCAGCACCAGGGCTTCGATGTCGCCGTCGAACAGCTCCGGCTTGCGCCCGGCGAGCGCCGTGAATGCCTCGAGCACCCGCCCGAATTCCGTTTCGCCCAGCTCGAACCCCAGCTGCCGTACCCGCTCGCTCAAGGCATCGCGGCCGCTATGCTTGCCGAGGGGCAGGGATCTGGGCGGACGGCTGCCACTGCGCTGTTGCAGGATCTCGTAGCTGGAACGGCTACGCGGGATCGGCATGCCCGTGATGCTCGAGACCAGCCGGGAAGTGGGATACAGGCGGCTCGCGTCGACGTTCGTCTGCAGGTTGAAGAAGGCATCGCGCATCTTGATGGCGAGCACCACCTCTTCGAGCGAGCAGGCGCCGGCGCGCTCGCCGATGCCGTTGATGGTGCACTCGACCTGGCGCGCGCCCGCCACCACCGCAGTGAGGCTGTTCGCCACGGCCATGCCGAGGTCGTCGTGGCAATGCACCGAGAGCCGCACGCGGTCGATGCCGCGCACGTTCTGGCGCAGA
>JBGAIL010000314.1:0-2606 GCA_044225565.1 Steroidobacteraceae bacterium
GTATTGCGTGCCGGAACGTAAGTGATGGGAATTCCACTCGTCGGCGCAACCGGCACCGCAATCGCATCGTCCGTGAGCGCCGAGCCTCCGATGCCCGCGAGATTCACACCCATCACGCGGTGCTCCCGCGCTCCCAGCATTGCGGCCACCCGCTTCGCGGCCGCGAGCTCCGCGACGTGCCGCTGCCCGTAATCCACCGACAGTGCGTAACACTCGAAGCCCTGCGAGCGTGCGATGGCGAGCACCGTGGCCGAGTCGAGGCCGCCCGAGAGCAGCACCACGGCCTTGTCACTTTCCCGGGACATTGCCCCACAGATACTTGTGCAGCTGGATCTGGAACCGCACCGGCAACCGATCCTCCAGGATCCAGTCCGCGAGATCGCGCGCCGGCAGCTGCTCGTGGCTCGGCGAGAAGAGCACGGTGCAGCGCGCATCGAGCTCGAGCTCGCGCAGCTTCGTGCGGCTCCAGTCGTAGTCTTCGCGGCTGCACACCACGAACTTCACCAGGTCCTGCGGCCGCAGGGTTTCCAGCAGGTCGTAGCGGTTGCGGAGCTCTTCGGTGGAAGCCGGCGTTTTCACGTCCACCACGCGAATCACGCGCGGGTCCACGCCTTCCAGCGACATGGCGCCGCTCGTCTCCAGCGAGACGCGGTGGCCTTCATCGCACAAGGCCGTCAGCAACTCGAGGCAAGCCTTCTGGGCCAGCGGCTCGCCGCCCGTGACGCAGACGTATTTCGCTCCGAGCTCGCGCACACGCTCGAGCACGGCAGGAATCTCCCACCACTCGCCTCCCGTGAAGGCATAAGCGGTATCGCAATATTGGCAGCGCAATGGACAGCCGGTAAGGCGGACGAACGTGGTGGGAATGCCCACCGAATCCGCCTCACCCTGCAGCGAACGGAAGATCTCCGTGAGCTTGAGCTTCGAGCGCTGTGCCACGGAGGCTCAACGCGCACCCGCCGGCATGCGCTGCAGGCGGTCGCTCGCGAGCTTCGCTGCGTCGGTGCCGGGGAAGCGCCGCGTGACTTCCGCCAGTGTGGTGCGGGCCTCACCGAAACGCTTGAGCTCGTACTGGCTGAACCCGAGCTTCAGCAATGCGTCCGCGGACTTCCGCGAGTCCGGCCAGCGCTCGCCGACCGTGCGGAAGGACTGCGCCGCCTTCTCGTAATCCCTCGTGACGTAGTAGGCCTCGCCGAGCCAGTACTGCGCGTTGTCCGCGAGATCGCTGGAAGGATAGGCGCCCAGGAACCCCTGGAAGCCCGAAATGGCGCCGCCATAGTTGCCGGCCTTCAAGGCGTCGAAGGCTTGCGTATACGCCACTTGCTCGCCCGCAGGGGAGCCCGCGCCCGCGCCTTCCGCACCGGGCACGCCGCCCGCCGCCGCCGAAGCGGCGCTCGCAGTGCTGATGCGCTTCTCGAGATCCGAATAGAGGTCCCGCTGCTGCTTGCGCATGGCATCCGAGCCGTGCTGCAACTCTTCGATCTGTCCACGCATGGCGCGCAAGTCCGCCTCGGTGGCGTCCTGCCTCTGCGCGATGCCGAGCAGGCTCTGATTGGCCTGCTCGATGCGCGCCAGGCGCGCATCGAGCTCCCGCAGCTTCACCTGCGTGGGGTCTTCCTCGGACGGCGTCAGCGAGCAGCCAGCGAGGCTCGTGATCACCAGTGCCAGACCGATTCGACGCATGGGCCACCTCATGACGCTGTGCGCTTACTGCAGGTACACGATCTCGACGCGGCGATTCTGCGCCCAGGCGCCTTCGTCGCTGCCCGCGGCGGCAGGGCGCTCTTCGCCATAGCTCACGGTGGAGAGCTGCGAGTCCGCGGCGCCCTGCAACATGAGCGCCCGGCGCACGGCCTGCGCCCGGCGTTCGCCGAGACCGATGTTGTATTCGCGCGAGCCGCGCTCGTCCGTGTGGCCTTCGAGCCGTACGCGCATGCCCGTATGACCGGCCAGATGCTTCGCGTGGGCGGCGAGCACTTCGGTGCCTTCGCCACGGATCTCGCTGCTGTCGAGATCGAAGTAGATGATGCGCTTGGCGAGCAGGCCTTCCTGCGGGCCGGCGACCTCGGTGCCCTCGCCCGTGTCGCCCACGCCGGCGGCATTGGGATCGACGCCGGAGGTGTCCGCGCCCTGCTGGGTGCCGGCGCCCGCGGAAGAGTCGGACTGGACGGGCTTGCTCTTGCATCCCGCGACACCGAGCACCGCGGCCACCAACAGAACCATCAAAGTCTTGTGCATGTCCTCACTCCAAAAAATGACGCGTCGCCCCGTACGGCAGCGCTTTCTACCACATTCACTGCGCGAACGGGCCCCAGACGGGCTCGCGCACCTGCCCCTCGTCGGAATTGAGCCGCTGCCCGGTGAGCCCGTCCGTGGACACCATGGCGAGCGCCGCCCGCCCGCGCTCCTGGCCGGAGTAGATGAGAGTCGCGCCGTTGGGGGCGAAGCTCGGCGACTCGTCCTGCCTGCCCTTCGAGAGCACCCGCAGCGTGCCGTTCGAGAGATCCTGCACGCCGACCCGGTAGTTGCCCTGATCGAGCGTCACGACCGCGAGCAGCGTCCCATCCGGCGACAGGCGTGGGCGGGCGTTGTAGCTGCCACCGAAG
>JBGAIL010000315.1:0-2586 GCA_044225565.1 Steroidobacteraceae bacterium
ATTTCACGTTGCCTGGTGCTTCGACGGACTTCAGTACAGAGACTACGGCTCCTCCTGGAGAGATCAGCCCGTTCGGCCAGCAGGCCTGTAATTCTCCGAACTGAGTGCCGGCCGTAGCGGGGCGGGGAGCTTTGCTAAGCTCCCCGTCATGCTCGGCAAGCGCAACGTATTCCTCATCGGCCCCATGGGCTCCGGCAAGACCGCGGTGGGCAAGGCGCTCGCCCGGATGCTCGGCGTCCCCTTCCTCGACAGCGACCGTGAGATCGAGCGGCGCACCGGCGTCGACATCCCGTACATCTTCGAGAAGGAGGGCGAGAGCGGTTTCCGCGAGCGGGAGCGGGAAGCCATAGAAGAGCTCACTCTCCGGGAGCCGCTCGTGCTGGCCACCGGCGGTGGTGCCGTGCTGCGCCCCGAGAACCGGCGGAATCTCGCGTCCCGTGGCTGCGTGGTGTACCTGGAAACTTCGCTCAACCATCTGGTGAGCCGCGTGAAGCGCAGCCAGAACCGGCCTTTGCTGCAGAACGTCGATGCGCGGGAGAAGTTGCGGCAGCTGATGAGCGAGCGGGCTCCTCTTTATGCCGAGGTGGCGGATCTCACCATCTCCACCGACGGCCGGCGCGTCAAAGCCGTGGCCGAGGAAATCGCACGTATACTGCCGGACACTCGTGAAGACCCTGAAAGTTGAGCTCGGCGACCGCAGCTATCCGATCCTGATCGGTCGCGGGCTGCTGGGCGACAAGGCCCTGATCGGCCGGCACATCCGCGTGGGAGATGTCCTGCTCATCAGCAACACTACGGTGCAGCCGCTGTACGCGACCCCCCTCCTCGAGGCGCTGGCTTCGCACCGCGTCGTGCAGGCCACCCTGCCGGACGGGGAGCAGCATAAGACCTTCACCAATGTATCGCGCCTCATGGACGTGCTCGTCGCCAACCGGTTCAACCGGGATTGCACGGTGCTCGCCCTCGGTGGTGGCGTGGTGGGTGACATGGCAGGCTTTGCGGCCGCGTGCTACCAGCGCGGAGTGGATTTCGTGCAGGTGCCCACGACGCTCCTGGCGCAGGTGGACTCCTCGGTGGGCGGGAAAACGGGTGTCAATCATCCGGGAGGCAAGAACCTCATCGGCGCCTTCCACCAGCCCACGGCCGTGTTCGCCGACACCGACACGCTGCGCACCTTGCCGGACCGCGAACTGCGCGCGGGACTGGCGGAAGTCATCAAATACGGCCTCATCCACGACGCGGCTTTCTTCGACTGGCTCGAGTCCAGCGTCGAGAAGCTGCTGGCACGCGATGCGCAGGCTCTGGCGCATGCCATCAGCCGTTCCTGCGAGATCAAGGCCGAGATCGTCGGGCGCGACGAGCGCGAGCAGGGCGAGCGGGCGCTGCTCAACTTCGGCCATACGTTCGGCCACGCCATCGAGGCCGCCACCGGCTATACCCAATGGCTGCACGGTGAGGCCGTGGGCGCTGGCATGATGCTGGCGGTGACGATGTCTCGTGAGATGGGCCTGGTCTCCGGCGGGGATGCGAAAAGGATCGAGGCACTGCTCGAGCGCGCTGGATTGCCCACACGGGTGCGCGGCGTCACGCCGGAGCAGATGGGCGAGAACATGCGCATCGACAAGAAGGTGAAGCAGGGGCGCATCCGCTTCGTGCTGCTGCGGAGCATCGGCACGGCTTTCGTTACCGCGGACTATGCCGAGCCGGCACTGAGTCGCGCGCTTGCGGCTCATTTGGGATGAGCGCGGAAGGAAAGCTCGCCCCTTACGCCGCGCACGACGAGCGGTCGCGCGGCCGCCGCCATCCCGAACCCACGCCGGAGTTCCGCAGCGAGTTCCAGCGCGACCGGGATCGCGTCATCCACGCGAACGCGTTCCGCAGACTGGTCTACAAGACGCAGGTCTTCGTCAATCACGAGGGCGACCTGTATCGCACGCGGGTGACGCATTCACTCGAGGTAGCGCAGATCGCGCGCTCCATCGCAAGAGCGCTGCGCGTGAACGAAACGTTGACCGAAGCGATCAGCCTTGCGCACGACCTCGGCCACACGCCCTTCGGTCATGCCGGGCAGGACGCACTCAACGCCTGCATGCGCAAGTACGGTGGATTCGAGCACAACCTGCAATCGCTGCGCGTGGTCGACGAGCTCGAAGAGCGCTATGCGGAGTTCCGCGGGCTGAATCTCACGTTCGAGTCCCGCGAAGGCATACTCAAACATTGCTCTTTGAAGAACGCGCGCACGCTGGGGGAGCTCGGGAAGCGGTTCATCGAGCGCAGGCAGCCGGGGCTCGAGGCGCAGATCGCCAACCTGGCGGACGAGATCGCCTACAACAACCACGACGTGGATGACGGGGTGCGGGCCGGGCTGATCGACGTTCCCGCGTTGCGCGAGGTGGCCCTGTTCCGGCGCCAGCACGATCAGGTGCTGGAAAAATATCCAGGTCTCGAAGAGCGGCTGGCACTGCACGAGGCGGTGCGCCGGATGATCAACTTCGTGGTGGTGGATCTGATCCGGACCACCGGCGAGCGCCTGGCGGAGGCTCGGCCCCGATCCATCGATGACGTTCGCCAGCACTCCCACCCCCT
>JBGAIL010000082.1:0-19871 GCA_044225565.1 Steroidobacteraceae bacterium
CTTGTCCGTGGTGAAGCCGCGGTCCTTCTGCATGTATTTCTCGGCCGTGCCCTCGGTGAAGAACTCGACGATGCCCGGGCGATACTCGACGTCCTTCTGGGTGTAATCGTAGATGGCCGCGAACGCCATGCCGAAGGTGGCGAGCACGCCGGCCACGATCACGGTGTTCTTCAGCCGGGCGCCGCGCTGCGCGCCGAGGATGAAGGCGACCACCAGCCCGAGCGGAAGGAGCACCAGCGTGCCCTTGGTCTCGTTGATGGTGGTGGGAACGAGGAACAGGACGAGCAGCAGTCCGTATTGCCACAGTCCGATCTTGCGACGCAGGTAGAGGCCCGTGAGCACGCACGCGGAACAAATGAGGAAGATCGAGAGGTGCGAGGAAATGACGAACGTGCCGTAGATGGAGTCGCCCGACACGTTGGGCAGCGTCTTCTGGTACAGAGTGAGCGGCAGCTGCATGAAGCAGATGAACATGATCAGGCGCAGCTGCTTGCGGATCTCGGGCTCGGTGAAGGCGATGACGGCCGGCAGCAGCAACAGCGGGATGGCCCGCAGGAAGTTGCGGATGCCGACGAAGATGACGCCCGCCTCCACGCCGTTGATGACGATGCCGCAGGCCATCACCAGCGCGATGGCCCCCAGCACGAACCAGTAGCCCGGCCGCACCAGCTGGAACAGCCCCTTGCCGCTCCCTGCGGTGACGTAGAGCAGCGTGAAGGCGCCGATGAACTCCGGGATGAACGTGACGAGGCTCGGCAGGAGGCGAGCCTTCGCGAGAAAGTCGACCGTGGTCGACGAGAGCAGCATGAAGAGGATCAGGTTCTGCATGTCATGCCTGCCGCGGAAGCATCCCCAGCCATCGGAGCAGCACGGCCTCCCGACCCTTCAGCACCGTGCCGAGCACCTCGCGGTCCGAGTGCGCGATGCCGGGGCTTCGCATGTAGGCGAGCGAGGCCACGCCGCACACGAGCGCGCCGAGGATCAAATGCACCAGGGCGTGCGCGGGCACAAACGCCTTCAGCCCCAGACATGAGACGATCGCTCCACCCCATATCACCACGCTCATCCCGAGTACGGCCGGGAAGTTCAACCAGCGCGCCTGATCGCGCACGTGCCACCAGACGAAGAGATTCTTGGCGAGCTGGGATGTGCCGGTGGCGAAGGCGGCGCCGTACAGCCCGGCGATGGGGATGAGCGCGAGGGTGGCGACGACCTGGTAGATCACGAAGATCTTGCCCAGCAGGATGATCGAGACCTTCTCCGCGTGCTGCGCGACGAGCGTCACGGGCACCGCGATGACGTTGAGCGCCGCGAAACCCATGACCATCGGCAGAAGCGGCGAGTAGTCGATGAACTTCCCCGCGAACAGCACCTGCACGATCTCTCGATGGTAGGCCACAGAGTACGCGAATGCCGCCATCTGCAGCAGCAGGTTCGTGTTCAGCATCAGCGTGAAGTAGCGCGGGATGCGCCGCGCGCCCTCTTCTTTCGGAATGGCGAAGAACAGTGGCTGGATCACGTTGTCGAACAGCCGGCCCGGGCTCACGTTCGCGATCATCTCGCTCAGGCGCACGTAGAACGCATAGGTGCCCACGGCCACGGCGTTGAGCAGCGCGGCGATGAAGAAATTGTCGCTGCGCGAGCCGATGATGAATGCGCCGGCGTCGTTGAAGTTGTTGTACAGGCCATATTTCAGCAGCCGCCGGCCCTCGCCGGCTTCCGGTTTGAACGTCGCCGCCTCCTTCGGCGGCCGGCAGTGCCGCGAGTAGGCCGAGCGCAGCAGCACGTAGGTGATGGCGTAGGCCACCGTGTCCGCGACGATGGCCGTCTCGAGATCGAGCGTTCCCTGCCACCACAGGATGAGGTACGCCACGAGCTTCGCGATGGGCAGCATCGCCAGCGAGCCCACACTGTAGCGGTGAAGCATGTGCGAGGCGAGCGAAAACTGCAGGATCCGCATCTGGAAGTGGAGCAGGATGAGCAGCGAGAACAGCGCGAACTCGAACCGGTAGGGCTGCAGCTGGAAGATCGGCGCCACCACGGTCCATGCCGCGAGCACGGCGGCGAGCACGAGCACGTTGCTGGCGAGGCGAGCGCCCGAGATCACGCGCACCAGCCACGCGGAGGCGGTCGCGTTGCCGGAGCGCAGATATTCCGGCTGATAGCGGCGCAACACCTGCTCGAGGCCCAGCGAAGCGAACGTGCTGAGTGCGGGAATGAATGCGTAAAGCAGGTTGAGGATGCCGAAGTCGTGCTCCGACATCGCGCGGACCACGACGACATAACCGAGCACCGTCGCGACCTGCGACAGCGAGCGGAAGCCCACCGTGTGGATCAGCGACCGGCGTGCCCGCTGTCCGCCGTAAGGGTTGCCGGCCATCGCGGTCAGGCAGCCGTGGCGGGCAGCCGCAGCTGCAGGCACTCGCGATACGTGGGCATGGCGAGCTGTTCGAGCTGAGCGCGCGTGCGCTCCGGCAGCCGGTTGGCCTTGCCGACGCTATCCGAGCGCACCGCGGCGGCATACGCGGGATCATAAGGCTCGCCGATGAACTCGAAGATGCGGGGCAGCCAGGCGGCCGGCTGCTGAACCACTTCGTCGTATTCGATGACCATAAGCTGCGCGGCCGGAACGATCTGCCGGATGCGCAGGATCTGCGCGCTCTTGCCCACGTATGCGATGCAGGCCTTGCGGGCACGCGAGGGGCCGAAAGGCCAGCCCATGCCCTGCCCCAACGCCGGCTCACGCTGCACCGCGAGCTCGCGGCTCGCCTCATACAGCTCGTTGAGGCCCCAGCGCCGCCAGTTGTGCAGCATCGAATAGGCTACCGAGTGCGGATTGCGGATCACCCACAGCAGCCGATGCTGCGGACCGAGCCATGAATTCCTCGTAACGCTCGTTCAGATAGGTCGTCTGAAGCGCAGTACCGCGTGCCGTGGGGCAGATCCACGGTGCTGGCAGGCGAGCGCCGCATCGAGCTCGTCGTCATGCGTGAGCTTGAGTGGACGGAAACCTTGCGCTCCGGCGATGAGCCGGGTCAGCATCGTAGTGCCCGAGCGCTGGCATCCCGCGACGAGCACGAAGTCGATACCGGGCGAGCGCACGTAGCGGCGCGGCTCCTGCCGCGGGCCGTCGTGGAAGCGGGGCCAGTTGCGATACGTCCTGAGGAACAGGCACTGCGCCGTGTCCAGGTCGCCTGGCCTCACGGCCCGCTCGTCAAGCGAGATATGCACACCTTTGACAGAATTCCGGGGCAAAAATGGGAACATGTCCGGCGGGCCGAAGCTGCTGACGAGTCGCCCCCGTTCACGATTCTCCACGGGGCTTGATATAAGCTATGCGCCCCACGACACCCAAAGACAAGAAGGTCGTAAGAACACGGTGAAAATCGCAGTACTCGGTCTCGGCTATGTCGGGGTCGTCTCGGCGGCCTGCCTGGCCCGGGACGGCCACGACGTCATCGGCGTCGATCCCAATTCCACGAAGACGGACCTCGTCAACCAGGGCAAGAGCCCCATCGTCGAGCCTGGCCTCGAGCCGCTCATCGAGGCGGCACGGAGCAGCGGCCGTTTGAGCGCGGTGGCAGACCACGAGGTCGCCGTGCGCCATGCGGATGTGATGTTCGTCTGCGTCGGCACGCCTGGCCATGCGAACGGCAGCCTCGATCTCGGCTACGTCCGCGGCATCTGCGAGCAGATCGGCGGCATCCTGGCGAAGATCCCGGACTACAAGGTGGTCACGGTGCGCAGCACCATGCTGCCCGGCTCCATGGAGGCCATGGTCATCCCGACGCTCGAGCAGGCCTCGGGCAAGAAGGCGGGCAAGGACTTCGGCGTGTGCATCAACCCCGAGTTCCTGCGCGAAGGCACGGCCATCTACGACTACGACCATCCGCCGAAGACCGTCATCGGCGCCACCGACGAGCGCGCGGGCGAGCTGCTGAAGCAGCTGTACGCTTCGCTCGATGCGCCGCTCATCGTCACAGGCGTGCGCACGGCCGAGATGGTGAAGTACGTCGACAACGCGTGGCACGCGCTCAAAGTCACCTTCGCGAACGAGGTCGGCCGGCTCGGCAAGGCCATGAACGTCGACGCGCGCGAGGTGATGCGCCTCTTCTGCAAGGACACCAAGCTCAACCTCTCGCCCACCTACCTTCGTCGGCTTCGCCTTCGGCGGCTCCTGCCTGCCGAGGACGTGCGCCTCGTGTACCGGGGCCGCAGCCTCGATGTCGATACACCCATGCTCGGCGCCATCCTCGCGAGCAACAACGTGCAGATCGACAAGGCGCTCGAGATGATCCGCGCCACCGGCAAGCGTCGCGTGGGCCTGCTCGGGCTTTCCTTCAAGGAAGGGACGGACGACCTGCGCGAGAGCCCCATCGTCACGCTCGCCGAGACACTCATCGGCAAGGGCTACGAGCTCGCCATCTACGACCGCAACGTGCGGCTCGCGAGCCTGGTGGGCGCCAACCGCGACTACATCCTCAACCACATCCCGCACATCGGCCGGCTGCTCGTCGAAAGCGCGCCGGAGCTGTTCCAGCGCTCCGACGTCGTCGTGATGGCCACCGGCGAGAAGGACTTCGGCGGCATCGTCGCGCAGCACGGCGCCGGCAAGGCGGTCATCGACCTCGTGGGAGTCTGGCCGCGGCCGGAAGGTGAAGCGACCGGACACGCAGGCAGCTATGACGGCATCGCCTGGTAAGCCGCGCGTCCTCATCATCGTCGAGAACCTTCCCTGCCCCTTCGACCGTCGCGTCTGGCAGGAGGCGAAGGCGCTGGTGTCGGACGGGCATCAGGTGTGTATCGTCTGCCCGAAGGGCCGGGGCTTCGGCAAGAGCTACGAGCTCCTCGAAGGCATCCACATCTACCGCCACTCGCTGCCGGTGGAGGCGGACTCGGCGCTCGGCTACGGGCTCGAGTACACCATCGCGCTGTTCATGGAGTTCTCGCTCGCGCTGCGCATCGCGCTGACGCGCGGCTTCGATGTGATCCACGGCTGCAACCCTCCGGACACCATCTTCCTCATCGCCCGCTTCTTCAAGCTCTTCGGCAAGCGCTTCGTCTTCGACCACCACGACATCAACCCGGAACTCTACGAGGCGAAGTTCCAGCGGCAGGATCGCTGGTATCGCCTGCTGCGCCGGCTCGAGCGCTGGACCTTCGACACCGCGGACGTCAGCATCGCGACGAACGAGTCCTACCGCCGCATCGCCATCGAGCGCGGCGGCATGGACCCGGACCGCGTGTTCGTGGTGCGCAGCGGCGCCGATCTCACTCAGGTGAAACTGACGCCGCCGCGCCCCGAGCTGCGCAGGGCAGGCGATACCTGGTCGGCTACGTCGGCGTCATCGGCAAGCAGGAAGGCATCGATCTGCTGCTCGAGGCCGCCGCTCATCTGCGCAACGACCTCGGCCGCACCGACGTGCAGTTCGTCATCGTCGGCTCCGGCACCGAGGTGACCGCGCTGGAGCAGATGAGCGAGCGGCTCGGCATCTCCGATCACGTTGAGTTCGCGGGACGCCTGCCGGACAAGGAGCTCTGGGAGGTGCTCAGCACCGCGGACGTGTGCGTGAACCCGGACCGCGCCAACGAGATGAACGACAAGTCGACCATGAACAAGATCCTCGAGTACATGGCGCTCGGCAAGCCGATCGTGCAGTTCGATCTCACGGAAGGGCGCGTCTCGGCGGGCGAGGCCTCGCTCTATGCCGCGCCAAACGACACGGGCGACTTCGCGCGCAAGCTGAGCGAGCTGCTGGACGATCCCGAGCGCCGCCGCGCCATGGGCGAGATCGGCCGCAAGCGCGTCGAGCAGGATCTTGCCTGGCATCACCAGATTCCCCATCTGCTGGCCGCTTACGCGCGGCTGGCCGACCGTCACGTCTCGCTCCTGAGCCAGAGGGCCATGAGCACGGACATCGCCGGCCACGTTTACATCCTCGGCGCGGGGCGCAGCGGCACCACCTTGCTCTCCGTCCTGCCTGGGCGCGCACCCGCGACTGCGGGCACGCGGCGAGCTGCTGCATTTCCCGCTGTACTGGCTGCGCAATCTGCGATGCTCGTGCGGCAAGAACCTCCGAGAATGCGAATGCTGGCGGGAGGCGGGGCTCGTCATCGGGGGTACGGACGACGAACGCGTGCGATCCCGCAAACGCATGCTGGAAGCGGCCGAGTCTCATGCGCGCGCCCCTGGATACCTGCTGGGGCTGTCGCACGCGTCGCCGGAATATCTCGCCACGCAGGAGCAGATCTTCGCCGCGCTTTCGGGTGAGCAGACCAGTCCCGGCGGCACAGGCGACGGAACGGGTGCCGCTGAAGTGGGTATCGTCGATGAGTCGAAATACGTCGCCCGCGCGATATCGCTTTCGCGGCTGCCGCACGGACGCTTCCGCTTCGTCTACCTGGTGCGGGACTGCCGTGGCGTGCTGCACTCGTTCGGCAAGAACGTGCAGGAGCCTCGCTCGATGCTGAGCGCGGCCCTGTACTACTTCTGCGTCAATGCCGCCGCGCAGCTCGCCATATGGACCGAGCTGCGTGGAAGCGCAATCAAGGTGCGCTATGAGGATCTCATCCGCCAGCCGGAAACGGAGCTCGCGCGCATCGGCAATTTCATCGGAATGGACATGAGCGACGTGATCGCACGCGTCCGCGCCAGGGATCCCATCGACGTCGGCCATCTCGTGAGCGGCAACTGGCTGCGATCCCAGGGTGGGCTCACCATCCGTGCGATCGAAGAATGGCGCAACGCATACGGATGGCCGCGGCGTCTGCTCGCTTATCTCCTGTGCCTGCCCTTACAGTTGCTCAATCGCTATCGCCTCTGAGAACCGGCGCCGTGCCTGACTACCCGCGATGCAACAGCGTCCTCATGATCGGTACGCATCCGCGTACCATGGGCGGCATCGCCACGGTAGTGCGCGGCTACATGGAGGATGGCCTCCTCGGCCGGCTCGACATCACCTACGTGCCGACGCATTGCGACGGGCCGGCCGCGAAAAAAGCAGCGATGGCGCTGCGGGCGCTCGCACGCGCCACCGCAGTGATGATCCGCACCCGACCACTCGTCCACGTGCATCTGTCTTCCCGGGCCTCGTTCTGGCGCAAATCGCTCTTCTGCCTCGTAGCCCGGTTCACGGGCCGGCCTTACGTGCTGCACATGCACGGGTCGGAATTCATGAAGTTCTTCGACGAGGAATGCGGCGCCCTGGCAAAAGCAGCGGTCCGTAACGTCTTCGCGCATGCTTCCCTGCTGATCGCACTCTCGGAGACGTGGCGCGAGAACCTGCTTCGCATCTGCCCCGGCGCTCCCGTGGAGGTGCTGCCCAACGCGGTGCCGATCCCGGATGCCGGTGGCCGGCGCGTGGTCGAACCGCGCGAGGTGCTTTCGCTAGGGCGGCTCGGCGAGCGCAAAGGCACTTATGACCTGGTCCGGGCCTTCGCCGCCGTCGCCCCGGACTTCCCGACGTGCAGCTCGTGTGTGCAGGAGACGGCGCGATCGCGGAGATTCAACAGCTCGCCGCCGAGTTGGGCATCGCCGACCGTGTCAGCTGCCCCGGCTGGCTGGACCCTCAGGCCGGCGCTGCGAAACTGTCGGGCGCCACCCTCTTCACCCTGCCCTCCTACAACGAAGGACTGCCCATGGCCCTGCTGGAAGCCATGGCCTGGGGACTACCAGTGATCACCACGCCCGTCGGCGGCATCCCGGAGGTGGTGAGGCATCAGGACAACGGCTGGCTGGTCGCGCCTGGCGACGTCGAGGGACTCTCGCAGGCGCTCTCCGGGCTGCTGGCGAGCGATGATCTCGGGCGCCGTCTGGGCTGCGAGGCCAGGAACACCGTCGTGCAGCGGTTCTCGCTGCGAGCCGCCACGGAGCGTCTGGAAGCGATTTACGCGAAGTTCGGCGTACGCCGCAAACTTACGGCCTGAAGACCGGGCTGTGCCTCGCAGCCGGCGCGGCGATCAGCCCTTTGCCGGCTCGCCGTAGTGGTAACCGTAGCCGTAGTAACCGTCGCTGCCGAAGGTCTCCCGCGAGCGGTTGAGGATGACTCCCGCGAACGTGAAGTCCGCCAGCAGCTGCTTGGCCCGCAGCAGGCTGTCACGCCGCGTGCGGCCTTCCGCCACGATGAGCGCCGTGGCGTCCACCTTGGGGCCGACCAGCAGCGCCTCGTCCGTCACCAGCACGGGCGGCAGGTCCAGCAGGATGATGGGATTCGCGGAAACGGTCTTGATGTGCTCGATCAGCTCCTCCAGCCGTCCCGTCGCCAGGAGCTCCGAGGCGTTGTCAGTGGCGGTGACGTTGCCGGCCACCGCGAGCCCTTCGACGCCGATGGAGAACAGCGCGTCCTCCGGACGGCCATCGCCCCCGAAATAGCGCTGCAGCTCGAAGTGCGGCCGGATGCCGAGATAGTTGCAGATGCTGGGGTTGCGCATGTCGAGATCGAGCAGGAACACGTCGAAGGTGCGCTCCCGGGCCACGCTCAGCGAGAGGTTGAGCGCCGTGAGCGACTTGCCCTCCCCCGCGCCGGGGCTGGTGAGGGCGAGCGACGACCAGTTGTTGCTCCGCATCTTGTGCAGCAGCCGGGTGCGCAGCATGCGGTATGAGGCACCGACGCGGGCGTCCTGCATGGCGCGTGTGGTGGGCAGCAGCACGCGATTGTCTTCGGCCAGGCCACTGTCCGGCGTGATCTGCGGAAAATTGGGCTTGGGCCGGGCGGGATCCGGCCGCGGCGCACGCTCGCGTGCCGCGCGGTCCGTGGCCCTCCGGTTCGCGGGGCGTTTCGAGCCCTCGGTGGCCTGCCGCATTTTTTCCAGCGCTCTTTCGATGACCATGATTCGGTGTTGCTCTTTGAGGATTCCGGTTGGGCGACTAGTGGGCCATCACCACCAGCAGGGCGACGACGAGGCCAGCCACGACATAGGCCGCGGAGACCGAGCTCCAGATCATGCGGCGACGTCGCAGATCCGCACGATTGAGGATGAGCGGCACAGCCGCGAATGGCGTCTCCGCCATGATGTCCTGCAGATCCGTGGAGCTGCGCACGGTAGGATCGAGGCATCCGCCACCACCGCGGCGCCGATGCCCAGGCCCAGCCCCAGAGTGAGCCCGAGCAACAGGATGCCGAGGCGGTTGGGCGAATCCGGCGAGTTTGGCGTACCAGGCGCCTTCATGAGCGCGAAGCGCTCGCCGCGGGCCTGGTCTTCCAGGCTCTCGGCCAGGGCCGCAGCCTTGATCTTCGTCTGCACGTCCCGGTATTGAGCGCCCGCGTTCTCGTAGTCGCGCTGCAGCTGCACATGGCGGCCCTCGACGGCCGGTGTCGTCGTGAGGTTCCGCTGGAAGCTCGACATGTTCGCCTGTGCACGGTATGCGCGGGAGCGCAGGGCCGAGAGCTCACGACGGGTGGCGTTCAGTTCGCTCTGCGCACGGATGTAGTCCGGGTTGTCGGCCGTGGCCACCGCTTGCGGGGTGGCTGCACTCTGCGCCATGAGATCGGAGATGGCACGCTGCAGACGCCTCACGTCCGGGTGCTCCGGCGTGTACTTCTGCTGGGCGACCGCGAGTTCGCCTCGTAGTTTCGCGAGCTCGACGCGCCAGTCGGAAACGGCAGCCACGAGGCTCGGGCTGATCTCCTTGAGGGCGAGCTGCTGCATGGCCTCTTTCTGTTCCGCGTCGCGGATCTGCGCTTCCAGTGTGTCGAGGTCGCGTTGCGAACGGTCGACCCCAGCGAGATTGCGGGCCTGCGCGTCCGGCAGCGCATCTCCGTATTTCGCGCGGAACTGCGAGAGCTGGTTCTCCATGCTCACCATCGACTCTTCCAGCTGCTTCGCCTGCTCGGTGAGGAAGCGGAGCGCTTCCTTCGCCTGCTCGGCGCGCGTGCGCTGGTTGTAGGTGAGGAACAGGTCGGCCAGCTTGTTGGCGCCCTCACGGGCACGGGCCGGATCCGGATTGTTGTAGTGGAT
Organism: Steroidobacteraceae bacterium; assembly: GCA_044225565.1. Lineage (GTDB taxonomy): Bacteria > Pseudomonadota > Gammaproteobacteria > Steroidobacterales > Steroidobacteraceae > CAVXAE01. Next base: position 9,958 of record JBGAIL010000082.1, read on the forward strand.
GGAGAAGGCGGTGGACTTGTCGAGCGGTTGGTACGTGATGGGATCGACGCGCTCGATGCGGGTGTCGCTGCCGAACATCGCCGCCTTGCCCTTGAGGCCCACGTCCTTCAACTCCGGATAGGGATCGAACTCCTTCACGACGCCGAGGAGGTTCTCCGGGCTCATCACCTTGCGGCGTACGAGCTCGAGCTGCTCGCTGGCGTGCTCGCGCAGGTCCGCGTCCACGACCACGGTGGACTGCACCATGGTCGCGGGCAGCGACTGCGGCTCGAGCATGATGGTGGCCGTGGACCGGTAGCTCACCGGCAGCGAATAGGCAACGATCGCCGCGATCAGCAGCGCGACCGAGACGATCACCGCGGGATATTTCCAGCGCCGCTGCAGGAGCTGGGTGTAGTCCCCCAGCGTGCGGGCGGCGGCGGGAGTTTCGGTCATGGACGATAGCCTCCGGTGGGATCCTTGGCGCGCAGGCCGACGGTGAGCAGGAACGAATGATTGTCGGCATTGCCGACGCTCTCGCGATCGATCCAGGCGAAACGGTAGCCGGCGCTCACGAAGAAACTCTCCGTGAAGAAGTGCCGCAGCATGACGTCCGCGCGGGCCTGATCGCGATCACCCGCAGTGTCGAGGTCCGTGATGCTGTTGGTGCGCACGTAGCGGACAGCCGTCCGGAACAACGTCTTGCGGTTGAAGGGGTGGTCCCATTGCACGTGCAGCTGGTCCACCTCGCGACGGCCGCCGAAAGAGGTGGGCTGCAGGAAACGGCCGATGCGATATTGCGTGGTGCCCACCCGGTTCTCGCGCACCCCGATCCATTCGACGCCCCAGGCGGTGGACTTGTCCTCGACGCGCTGGGGCTCGAACGTAGTGTCCTCGTTGCGCTCGGCCCGCACGCGTAGGGTGCTGCGCGTGATCTCCGAAGTGCGCCAGCGCAGATTGACCGTCAGACCGTAGGCATCGGACTCGTTGGTGCCATCGTCACGCTCATAGTGGTCGTAGTACGGGCCGACGCCGAGACGCAGGCGTCGCGACAGCTCGTGCACGATCTCGAAATCCGCCGAAGGGCTCGTATAGCCCACGCGCTCTCCAGGGAGATCCGAGTCGTAGTTGAGATAGTCGTAGCGCAGGGTCGTCTCGAAGTCCGTACGCTCCGTGAAGCTGTACGAGAACGACGGCTGGATCATGAAGTTGGTGCGGGTGATGCCACCCGAGACGGTGCCGGAATTGACGTCGTCCGGAATGGTGGGATCGCCGCCGTCGTCGAACGAGGCCTGCCCCAGCTCGGCGTTGAACGCGTCCTGGCGCCGGAAGCGCCCGTACAAGGCCGCCTTGCCCTTGAGTGTCTCGTAGCGGCTGCGCAGGTCCAGCTTGCCTTCCACCGAGTCGATGTTCGAGATGCCGGAGAACTTCTGGTAGCTGATCTGCGGACGCAGTTCCGTGTCGCTGCGCGGCGTGATGCGGCGGATCTTCAGCTCGGCCGTGGCGCGGTAGTTCTCCGAGCTCGACTCATCGTCGGTCGAGAGCTGCCGGTTCGAATCCCAGCCCGAGGTCACCTCGATGCCGGGCATGAAGAGCGTCTGCTGCGCCCAGGCGCCCGAGGATGCTCCTGCGAGCGCGAGCGTGCCGACGAGAGTGAGCCGATGGCGCATGGCGCGATTACGGAACGATGACGACATCGCCAGCCTCCATCAAAACGTTCTCGTTGAGATTGCGGCCCTTCGCCACGTCGCCGTAATGGAAGCGCAGCGTCTTCTGATTCGGTCCGGAACCGCGCAGCAGGATGATGTCGTTGGTGGAGGCGAACGGCGTCATGCCTGCAGCCATGGTGAGAGCCTGCAGAACGTTCAGCCGCGGATTCATGACGAACGAGCCGGGCTTGTTGACCTGCCCGATGACGTAGACACGGTTGCCCTCGAGCTCCGTCACGGACGCCGTGACCACGGGCTCGGGAATGAACTTCTTCAGGCGCGTGGCAATGTCCGCCTGCACTTGCACGACGGTACGGCCGGCAGCCTGCACCTCTCCGGCGAGCGGGAAGGAGAACTTGCCGTCCGGCCTGACGATGACGAGCTTCGTGAGGTCCGGCTCCTTCCACACGGAGACCTCGAGCTTGTCCCCGGCGTTGATGATGTAGTCGGACGTGACAGCCTGTTGCGCGCGCGCGGGAAGGCCGAAGCCGATGGCGATCAGCAGCGCAAGGGCGGCCGATGAGAACCGGAAAGCTCGGGATACAGTCACTGTCGGGCACTCCCCTTGGGTACGAAGGATCAGAAAGCCTTGGAATCGTTCAGGACGCGCAGCGCCGTCTTGGCGAGGATCTGCAGATCGAGGCCGACGGACCAGTTGCGCAGGTATTCGAGATCGTAGCGGACGCGCGCTTCCATCTGCTCGACGGTGCGCGTCTCGCCGCGCAGGCCGTTCACCTGCGCCAGGCCGGTGATGCCGGGCCGCACCTTGTGACGGATCATGTAGCCCTTGATCACCTTCCGGTACATCTCGTTGTGCGCCACTGCGTGCGGGCGCGGGCCGACGAGGCTCATGCGGCCCTGCAGGACGTTCACGAGCTGGGGCAGCTCATCGAGTGAATAACGGCGCAGGAAACGGCCCACGGACGTGGTGCGCGGATCGTCCTTGGTGGCCTGCGTGACCACGGCGCCATCTTCCAGCACGCGCATGGTGCGGAACTTGTAGACCGTAATCTCTTCGCCGTTCAGGCCGTAGCGGCGCTGGCGGAAGATGGCCGGGCCGGGCGAAGTGACGCGGATGAGCGCTGCGATGGCGATGAGCAACGGCGCCAGCACCACGAGGATGATGGTGGCCGCGATGACGTCCGCCACGCGCTTGGTCATGCCACGCACGCCGTAGAAAGGCGTCTCGCACATGGCGACGACCGGCGTGCCGGCGATGGAGCCCGTGCGCGCCTGGATGAGGTCGAAACCGACGATGTCCGGCACGTAGTAGATGGACGCGGTGGTATCGCCGAGCTCCTCGAGGAGGTCCGTGACGCGCTGGATGTGGCGTACCGGGAGCGCGATGAAGATGACGTGCACGGCGTTGCGCTTCACGTAGTCGGCAAGCTCAGAAAGGCGCCCGAGCAGCTGGGCGTTGCCACGCACGTTCAGGCGCTCGGGGCCGCGATCGTCGAAGAAGCCGGCGACCGTCATGCCGTATTCCGACTTGCCGGCGAGCTGCTGGGCGAGCGACTGGCTGATCTCGTTCAACCCGGCGAAGACCGTGGTCCGGGCATTCGCGGGCGTACAGAGCAACCGGCGCATGACTTCGTTGAGCCCGGTGGCGACGACGATGAGCACGGCCGGCGTGACCAGCGCCCACGTGAGCACGACCGCGCGCGAGTACTGCTCCGAGAACTTCGCCACGAATGCGATGGCAAGCAATGCCGCGAGCAGGATGCCCCAGCGCACCAGGATGGCGGCCGCGAACGGGAAGGCGCTCGAGAAGAACTGCGAGGTGACGTTCCTCGTGGGATACGGCAGCAGCAGCATCAGCAGCGCGACGATCACCGCCATGTAGTGGAAATAGTCCTTCACATGACCTTCGAACATGAAGGTCACGATGTAGAGGACGCCTACCGCCACGATCGAGGGCGCGATGGCCTGCAACAGCGCGACCAGCGCCACCGTGAAGGTGTTCTTGACGATTACCGGCTCATTCATCCTGTATCGCTATCCCCTAACTCTCGGCTCGTGTCGCCGGCAGCCCGAGGCAGCCGGCGCGCCGGAGCGCCTGAGGCACCCCGTAGGTTGCAACCGCCATGCCTGAGGCTGGCGGAGCTTAACGCCCACCGCTGTCACGATGGGCCCGATCTTTACTTTCCATGGCGGCTTTTTGAGGTCCGTGCCCCTTGCCGGGACCGGGCGCCCGCACCGCAGCCGGGACGCGCCGATATTACACCCCGACCGGGGTCCGTGAAGCCACGCACAGTTTCACAAAAGTCGTCTCCCGGAGACATTGGCGGCACCGGCCGGCGCGCCGATACTGGCCCCGTCGATAAAGGCAAACCCGTCGAAAGGCGGGGACGCAAAGCTTCCGGTCTAAGGGCTCGAGGGCCTATGACAGCGGGGTTGCCGGGATCCAGGACCGATCTCGTCATCAGGCTCGGAGCGGGCGCCTGCCGCCCTTCCGCCCCCGGCAACACTCCGTCTGCACCTCGCGCTCCCGAGACCGGATCACTCGAGTCCGGTTCGGGAGAGGTCAGATGAACACAGCGATTGCGGTTTGGGGTCGTGGCATCCTTTTCGCCCTGGCACTCGGCCTCGCGGCCTGCAACTCCGACGGGTCGGGCTCGTCCGACTCCGGCACTCCGCCGGTCTCCGGCAACCCTCCCAACGGCAATCCCACCCAGCCGACGAACCCCGAAGAGCCCGCCAACGTGGCGCCGCAGATCGTCGGCAACCCCGGCAACGAGGTGCTGGTGGGCAGCAATTACAATTTCGTGCCCGATGCGAGCGACTCCGACGGCGATCAACTGACCTTCTCGATCGACGGCCAGCCCTCCTGGGCGAGCTTCAACGAAGCCACCGGCCGCCTGCACGGCACTCCTGACGCTGGCGATGTCGGCTCCTACGAAGACATCGTGATCAGCGTGAGCGACGGCAGCGCCACGCGCACGCTGCCCGCCTTCGCCATCAACGTCGTGGAGCAGACCTCCGGCAGCGTGACGCTCGCCTGGGAGCCCCCGACCAGCAACACGGACGGCTCGACGCTCACGAACCTCGCCGGCTACCGGATTCACTACGGCACGGAGTCCGGCGAATATGACCAGATGGTCGACATCGACAGCGCGGGCATTACCAGCTACGTGATCGAGAACCTCTCCCCCGGAACGTATTACTTCGCCATCTCGGCCGTGGCGACGAACGGCGCCGAGAGCGAGCCCTCGCGGGAAGCCAGCAAGGAGATCTGAGCCGGTGTGGAACCGGCGCACCGCCGACCGCGCCCCGGTGCGCAGACCTCAATCGGCCTGCGCAGCCCGGCCGAATTGCGCCGCATCGATCTGGTGCTTCTGCAGCAGGTCGTAAAGCGTCGGCCTCGTCACCCCCAACAGCTCCGAGGCGCGTGACAGATTGCCATGCGCCACGGCGAGCGCCTGGCGTACCGCCTGTCTCCGCGCGCTGGCGAGCCATGCGCAGATTCAGGAACTCCGGATCGCCGTCCGGAGACTGCAGGCCGAGATCCTCGGCCGTCACCACAGCACCGTCCGCCATGATCACGGCCCCCTTGATGCGGTTCTCGAGCTCACGCACGTTTCCTGGCCAGCGATGCCCCTGGATGGCACGGATGGCGTCGGGCGCGAGGCCACGAATGGCGCGGCCATAGCGCTCGGCGGTCTGCTGCAGCAGGAACTGCGCGAGCAACAGCCCGTCGCCCTGCCGCTCCCGCAGCGGCGGAATGCGTATGGTGACTTCGCTGATGCGGTAGTAGAGATCCTCGCGGAACGTGCCCGCGGCGATGAGTTGATCCAGATTGCGGTTGGTCGCGCAGATGATGCGCAGGTCGAGCGGCACGGGCGTGCGGCCACCGACACGCTCGATGACGCGTTCCTGCAGTACGCGCAGGAGCTTGGCCTGGAGTGAGGCCGGCATCTCGCCGATCTCGTCGAGGAACACCGTACCGCCGCTTGCCAGCTCGAGCTTGCCGAGCGTGCGCTTCACGGCGCCCGTGAAAGCGCCCTTCTCGTAGCCGAACAGCTCGCTCTCGAGCAGCGTGTCGGGGATCGCCGCGCAGTTGATGGCGACGAAAGGCTGGTGCGAGCGGCCGGAAAGGCGGTGCAGCGACCGCGCCATGAGCTCCTTGCCGGTGCCGCTGTCGCCGAGCACCAGCACCGTCGCATTCGTGGGCGCGACCTTTTCGATGGCGCGACAGACGCTGCGCATGGAGTCGCTGACGCCGATGATGCCGTCGAGCGCCATGGAGCCCGTCTGCTCGCGCAGCCGGTCGTTCTCGATCTCGAGCTCGCGGATGCGGAAGGCGCGCCGCACGATGAACGACAGCACGCCCGGATCGATGGGCTTGTAATAGAAGTCCGTCGCGCCGAGACCCACGGCCTGCACGGCGAGATCGCGCGCCTCCGGCTCGGTCATGGCAATGAGCTTGGTGTCCGGCGCCAGATTGAGGATCTGGCGCAGCAGCTCGAGCGCCGCGACGGCGGAGCCCGGCTCGCGGGCGGCGCCCAGGTCGAAAAGCACGACGTGGGGCTCAGCGCGGCGCACCAGCGGCAGCACCTGGTCGGAAACCTCGCCGTAGATGACGTTGAACTCCGCGAACAGCGCCTCGAGTTGCTGCCGCAACGCGCCGTCGCGCGTGAGCACCAGGAGCTGGTGGCGTTCGGGTGCTTCGGGCATCAGCGTGCACCCTTGCCCATGATGACGACCTCGGCCGTCTGCAGCAGGATCGCGATGTCGAAGACGAAGCTGCTGTGCTTGATGTAATAGAGATCGTACTGCAGCTTCTGCAGCGCGTCGTTCTCGGACGAGCCGTACGGATAGCAGAGTTGCGCCCAGCCGGTGATGCCGGGCTTCACCGTGTGCCGCTGCGCGTAGTAGGGAATCTTCGCCGACAGCTCGTCGACGAACTGCGGCCGCTCCGGCCGCGGGCCGACGAATCCCATGTGCCCCTGCAGCACGTTCAGGATCTGCGGCAGCTCATCGATGCGCAGCTTGCGGATGAGCGCTCCGACCCGGGTGACTCGCGGATCGTTCTTCTGGGCCCATACCGCCTGTCCCGCTTTCTCGGCGTCCGCGCGCATGCTGCGGAACTTGAGCAGGTTGAAGACGCGGCCGCCATAGCCGACGCGTGGCTGGCGGTAGAAGACCTCGCTGCCCGGACCGTCCTCGATCTTGATGGCGATGGCGGTGAGCAGAATGACCGGCAGCGAGATCATTACGATGAGCGCGCTCGCCGTGAGGTCGAGGAGCCGGGAAGTGATGCGGCGGATCATGTCCCGGCGGAAGCCGCCGCCGAAGATCATCCAGCCGGGACTGAGCAGATCGACCCGCACCCGGCCCGTCTCGCGCTCGAGGAAAGAGACCAGGTCGGTGATCTCGAGGCCGTTCATCCGGCATTCGAGCAGCTCGCCGAGCGGGAACTCGCGGCGCCGATCTTCCATGGCCACCACGATCTCGTCGACATGCAGGCGATTGCACAGCTGCGGCAGCTTCGCATCGTCACGGATCACCCGGCTGGCCGGTACGGCCACCGCCTCGCTTCCGGGCGGCACGAAGCCGACCAGCACGTGCCCGCGACGATCCGTACGACGACGCAGGCTCGCGAGCGCGACGGCACGCTCTCCGACTCCGTAGACCAGCACGCGGCGCTTCAGCACATCCGAATCGACGAGCCGGTCGAAAAGTGCACGCGCAGCGCAGGCGCAGCCGATCGCGAACAGCGCGGCGATCGCCATGACACCACGACCCACCTGGAGGGTCGGAAAGATATAAAAGACGACGGCGGTCGCAGCCGTGGCAGCGAACACCGCGAGCGTGATGCGAAGCGCGAGCCCGAGCGTGCGGGCTCTCTGCCTCTCCGTGTAAAGCCCGAACGCCACGAAGCTCAGGAAGCTCACCGCGCTGAAGAGCATCGCCCGCGGCCACACGTCGCCGATCTGCAGCTCGATGACCTCGAGATCCCCGGCGAACCGCACGAGCACCGCGGCGAAGAGCGACAGGAACAAAAGGAATGCCTCGATCGCCGCCAAAGCGACGATCGAGGCGTGGACGTGATAGCCGAGGACGCGTAGACGCATATTCTTTACAGTGGAGTGTAAAGATTTTCCGAATCTGCGGCGTGAGCAAGGTCACCGATCCACGGATTTCATGGATAATCCGCCGCCGTGAGCCCCCCTCCCTCCCCAGAATCGCGCCGCTTCCGGGACGCTTTGGGCGCATTCGCGACCGGCGTGACCATCGTGACCACACGCGGCCCGGACGGCGAGGACATCGGCCTCACCGCCAACAGCTTCAACTCCGTTTCGCTCGACCCGCCGATGGTGCTATGGAGCCTGTCGCGCAAGGCGCGGAGCCTCCCGGCGTTCCTGGCCAACCCTCATTTCGCCGTGCACGTGCTCGCGGCAGACCAGGAAGACCTTTCGCATCGCTTCGCTCAGCAGGGTTCCGACAAGTTCACCGGCCTTGCGCTGGGACGCGGTGAATCCGGTATTCCGCTACTCGGCAGCTGCTCGGCGCGCTTCGAATGCCGCACGGCGTTCAAGCACGAGGGTGGCGATCACGTGATCTTCGTGGGAGCCGTGACGGCCTTCGAGAGCTTCGGGCGCCCTCCCCTGTTGTTCCATGGCGGCCGCTACGCCGTCGCGGTCGAGAAAACGCCTCGTACCGCCGCCGCGCCCGACGATGGCGAGCCCGACAGCAGCTTCAGCCGGGACTTCCTCATCTATCTCCTCGGCCGCGCCCACTTCCAGCTGTTCCTGGGCCTGCGGCGGGACCTCGAGGCGCACGGACTCACCGAAGACGAATGGTTCGTGCTGAGCCTCCTCGGCGTCACCGATCACCGCAGTGTCGAAGAGCTGGATCGTATGCTCGGCTATACGGGCAGACGCGTGACCTACGAGCTGGTAGCTCGGCTGGCGGCGGGCGGGTTCGTACGCCTCGACGGCGGGTACGACCCGCACGTGAAGGTGGGCTTGACGGAGCAGGGCCGCACCGTGGTCATCGAGCTCGTCGCGGCCGCCAAGGCGGTCGAATCCCACGCCGAGCGGAATCTGGGCTTCGGCGAGACGCAGATGCTCAAGAGAGCCCTGCGCAACATCATCCGGGACGCACCGCTCACGGAACGGCGCCAGCAGCCGATCGAACGGGGAATGCCCAACGAGATGTGAATCGATGTCACATAACGCTCAGCGGCACTCACATAGAATCGCCCGCCATGCCCAGCCCCACCGCGCCGCAGCCCCGTGTCGGGATCGATCTGGTGCGCATCAGCCGGATCGAGGAGTCCCTGCAACGCTTCGGCGACCGGTTCGTGAGGCGCCTGTTCCATGAGGACGAGATCCTGTACGCAATGGCCGCGCCTGCGGCGCGCCGCGCCGAATACCTGGCGGCACGCTTTGCCGCCAAGGAAGCCACGATCAAGGCCTTGCGAGTGGCGCACCACGGCATCTCGTGGCGCGACATCGAAGTGCGCCGCAGCACGGATGGCGACTGTGCGCTGGTGCTGCATGGTGCCGCCGAAAAGGCTGCCCACGAGGCGGGCTTGTCCGTGGCCTCCCTCAGCCTGACGCACGAGGGCGACTACGCCGCCGCGGTCGTCCTCGCGCAACCCCTGGAATCCCACTCCCATCAGTCATGAAAGTCGCAGAATTGAACGCTCCCGCAAACGTCGAAAGAATCCGCCGCATCCTCAAGGAGCACGGCAGGCTCAACACGGATGTCGAGACGCTCGGCATCGACTCGGACCTGTATCAGGCGGGCATGACTTCCCATGCGAGCGTGAACGTCATGCTGGCGCTCGAAGGGGAGTTCGAGATCGAATTCCCCGACCAGATGCTGAAGCGGAGCATGTTCGACAGCATCTCCTCGATCAACAGTGCGGTCGAGCAGCTCACGCGCAACTAGCGCGGGGACCATGCCAGGCCGCATCAGAAGCGCCACCTGCCACCGTCGCGAAGAGCTGGCTTCCGGGTGGGAGGCAGCGGCGGCGGCGCCTGGCGCGGCCGCCGAATCCCTCCAATGGAGATCCATCGGAGCCGCGGGCACCGTAGCCGCGGTGTGGAGCGAGCCGGGGGACATCGACGCGCAGGACTGGTGGTATCGGCTGCGCTTCAGCACCCCGCGCAGCGAATCGACAACCCGCACGATATTGGGATTCGACGGCCTCGCCACCCCGGCCGACGCGTGGATCAACGGACGGCCCGTCCTGTCCAGCGACAACATGTTCGTGGC